>NZ_AP014568.1:1287006-1608758 GCF_000828895.1 Serpentinimonas raichei
CATATCTGGGTAATCAGCCAGTCGAAATCGAGGTCGAGGCTTTGCTCGACGACCTGGGTGGCGACCAGAATCCGGCCAGTCGTGCGCAGGGCGTGACGTCCGTAGTGTTTGAGTGTGGCGGCTTCCTTGTCCTGGCGGTCGGCGAAGCGGTAACGGGCGTGGAAGATGTCCACTTCGATTTCGGGGCTGTCGCTGACGAGTTCGCGCAGTGCGCGCGCCAGCCGCTGGGCATCATCGACCAGATTGACGACGATGGCGACTAGCGCGCCGTGCTTGGCGGCCTCGGCTATGCGCGTGCGCAAGTCGCCGTCAGGGAAGGCGCCAGCCAGCCGCATGCATTCGATGCCGACTTCGCGGCGCGGCGGGCGGTGTTCGTCTGCCACGGTCAGCGGCGTTACCGCACCGCCCATGGCGTGCCAGAGCGCTGGATAGGGTGCGTCCGGCGTTTCGCTGGCGGTGTGCGATTCCCAGGCGGCGAGCAACTTGCTGCGCAGCGGGGCAGAGAGTGTGGCCGAGAGCAGGATGGCGCTGCCGCCGCAGGCGTGCTGGTTTTTCAGCACTTCGCCGAGCAGGCCGTACATGTAGGCGTCGTAGGCGTGGACTTCGTCGACGATGAGCACGGATTTGTTGAGCCCGAATCCGCGCACGAACTTGTGCCGCACCGGCAGCACCGAGAGCAAGACCTGATCGACGGTGCAGACGCCGATTTGCCCGAGAAACACCCGCTTGCGGCTGCTGGCGAGCCAAGCGGCGCATTGCACGCTGGCTTCTTCGTCGCCTTGCCGGGTGCGGCGCTGGCCGCGCTCGACAAGCTGCTGAAAACCGGCGTTGAAATCGCGCTTGCCGTGGGCGAGGACGACGTTGGCCTGGCCGTAGGCTTTCGCGGCGAAGGCTTCCACACGTTGGAACATGGCGTTGGCCGTAGCCTGCGTGGGCAGCGCGAAGACGATGCTGTCGGCCTCGCCCGCAGTGAGCAAACGCCAAGCGTGGGCCAGCGCAGCTTCGGTCTTGCCGCTGCCAGTCGGCGCTTCGATCAGGGTCAGGCCGGGCGCGGTGGGCAAGGTGTCGATCAGCGTCTGCACGCCGCGCGGTGCTTCGCCACAGCCGAGCAGCGCGGGCAGACCGGCGTAGTCCTGCGCGGGGGCGAGCAGGCCGTAGCGCGTGAGCATCCGGGTTGACTTAATGTGGTCGAGCCGTTCGCACAGGTAGTCCGCCAGTGCCGGGCCGGGTGCGCGATAGTTAAACTCGCCGGTATTCGACCCCAGCCAGTCGCAACTCGCGCAAAACCCCGCAAGCAGCGCGCGGGCTGGCAAAGAGCAAGTTGGTGGCCGGTCTTGCAGGCTGAGTCCGGCGGGCTGGAGAAACAGGCTTGCAAACGCTGTGACGAGAGTGCGGCGGGCGTCGCGGTCATGCTTGATCAGGGCAGGATCGGCCTCCAGTGCGGCCAAGCCTTCGAAATGAGGCTTGGGGAAATCGCCGTGGTGTCCGGTCACGGCAGCCAGCCAGTTATCCCAGCCCGACCAGATGGCACGATCGGCGTCGCGCGCACCCAGCCAAGTTTCGTACTCTGTAGCCGCCCACGCGATCCCGGCATGGCCGTGGTCGAAGGTGCTGATTTCCTGTGGTGGAATTTCGTGGTCCGTGCCCTTCGCAATCATGCGCCATGCCGCCGCCAGCGCGTCCGGCGCTTTGAGCTGGAAGCGAATATCGGCCTTGCCCAGATCGTGCAGGGAGACAAAAAATGTCACCCAAGCACGCAAGTGATTTTCCGACGTTTTCGGAAGCGCTGCGATAAACCTCCCGCGCAACGCGGGGCAGACATCCCACCAGGCGGCGGCGACCGCTGCCACATCGAGCATGTGATACGCCAGTGGATGCCATGTCTGCGTGTCCGAATGGTTGGGATCGGCCTTGCCCCAATAATGCGCGATGAATTCGGGTGACGGGTTCATGTCGGAAATCCTACTCGCCCCCAGGCTCAAAACCTGAGCCTTTGGATTTTCCGCGCCAATACTGGCTTGCCGCCGCATCAAGCGCATTTTTAACGACTTCGCGAAATTCGTCTGGCGCGACCACTTCCACCTCCGCGCCGTATTTCAAAACATCCATCAGCAACTCGCGGTCGTCGGAATACGGCACGCGCAGTTCGTACCGGCCATCCGCCAACCAGCGGCTCTGTTGCTCGGGGTGCCAGATTTCTTCGGCCACCCAGCGGGCGCGTTTGGCTGTGAAGACGAGGACGGCCACAGCGCGGGGTTTCCCGGAAAAGATGCCGTAGCTGCTGCCGAGTTCGCGGTTGAGCGTGGATTCGGCGACGGTCTTGGCAGGTTTGGTGAGTGGCTCGACTTCGCGGATGCATTCGACGGCGAAGCTGCGCAGGCTTTTTTTGTCGTGGCACCAGGCGTCGAGATACCAGTTGTTGCGGTAGTGGGCGAGCCGCTGCGGAGAGATTTCGCGCGCCGTGGATTCGTCTCGTTCGCGGTTGTAATAGTCGATGCGGAGCCGATGGCGCTGCAGGACGGCGCCTGCGACGATCTGAAAGTGACGTGGGTTTTTATGCCGCGCAGCCATGGCCAGCAGGCGGATGCGGCCGGCTTCGCCCAAGCTGAGGTGACGGCTGGCAAGCAGCTGGTCGATGCGGGTTTGCAGGGGGCGCAGGTGGTCTTCGAGCAGGCCGGGCTCCAGATTGCTGAGCAGGTGTTTCAGGGTGACCAGGGCGAGCAGTTCGTCGGCGGTGAACCACAGGCCGGGAAGGGCGAAGCGGCCGTCGGCTGTGTCGTAACGGTAGCCGCCGCGATCCTTGTCGTGGATGAGCGGGGCGTTGAGTTTGTTGCGCAGGTCGGCGATCAGTCTGGAAAGGGTGGCACGCGCGAAATCATGCGCACCGATCAGGTCGGCGCGCGCGATGCCGGTGCGTCGCCCGTCGAGCAGGCGGTGAAGTCGGTAGAGTTCGTCGAGTTTGCTCAATTTCGGTGCGGTTTGATTCGTTCTTTTCACCGCGCGATGTGTTGTTATCGTTATGCGGGCAGTGTATCCGTGCATTCGCAAACGGGTGGGCGGCCGCAAATGCCCGGCTGGCTAACAGCCTGGGGATTTCATGATGCGGAGTTCAGGCGGTGTTGACTGTGGGGTGGGGGATTTGCAGATGTTCCCTAAGCGCTAAATCAGCCCGACCATCAAACCCAAGCCGATCAGCAGCATCAGGGCGGCCACACCCACGCGCACGCTGTCCAGCGTGACTTTGGGCAGCAGCCGCTGGCCCAGGAAGGAGCCCAAGAAGGCGCACAGCACCGCCACCGGGGCCAACCAGTCGTCGCTGGCGGCCCAGTGCGTGCTGAGCGGCCCCAGGCCATAGACCAGCAGGCGCGACAGATCCACCAGCACCGCCGCAACGATTCCGGTGGCCAGGAAAGCCTCTTTGGACAAGCCCGCCTTGAGCAAAAAAGCCGTGCGCAAAGCCCCTTGATTGCCCGAGAGTCCACCCAAAAAGCCCGACAGCACGCCGCCCAGCGGCATCCAGCGCGGGGCAAAAGACATATGCTGGAAGCGTGGCCAAAACTCCAGCAGGGCAAAGGCTACGATCAAGGCCCCGATCACGAACTGGATCGGGGTGATCTCCATCTGCATCCCGACCAGGGTGTAGCGTGCCAACACCGGCAACGCATCGAGCCAAACCATCAGGCTGGCCCCGAGCAAGGCCGCGCCTGCAGCGGGCAGGCCAAAGCGCCACACCAGCGGCCAGTTGGCGTGGCGCTGCATGAGGCCAAACTTGAACAGGTTGTTGGCCAAATGCACCATCGCGGTGGCCGCTATCGCCAGCGGCACCGGAAAGAACAGGGCGAACACCGGCAGCAACAGCGTGCCCAGCCCGAAGCCAGAAAAAAAGCTCATCCCCGCCGCCAGCAGCGCCGCCAAGCCAATGAGCGCCAACGGAACCCACGAGCCGAACTCCATGCCCGGCACCGCGCTCAGGCCTTAAGCAAAGGGCAGTCGGGCTGGCTGGCGGCGAGTTTTTTGCCGATGATGTCGGCCCCTTGCTTGGCCAGGTAGTGCGCCACGGTTTCAACCCGGATCTTGACCGAGCCGGCCGGTTTGGTCGAATCCAAATCTTGGAAGGAAAAGAATAGGGTGCCAGAGCGCTCCACGATCGATTGCACCGGCGAATAGGTGGGCTGATCCATGCCGCACTCGTAGCTGGCCAGCCGCACCACGGCCGCAATCCAGGGCATGCGCGCCGCCACCTTGGCGCCCCACATGATCTCGTTGGTGTTGCCGCTGTAGGAGGATTTCCAGACATCGCGGATGTCGAGCGGCGAACGGATGTGGCCCTCGGCGATGTCGGGGTCGAACATCCAGTGCAGCAAATCGGGGTCGGTGGGCAGGTACTGCGCCCACAGAACCGGGTAGCCGTGCGCCTGCAAATCGACCTCGATCTCGTGCCCGATGCCCGGGTCCATGTGGTAGGGCCGCGCCAGCACCAAGATGCACGGGCGCTGCTCGCGCGCGCACCACTCCAAAATCTCACGTGCCTTGGCGCGCAGGCGCTGGTTGTAGGCATTCAGCGTGCGGTAGCCGACCTCCACCGCGTGCGTGGTTTCGGCCAGCGTCAGACCGGGAAAAGCATCCTGCATGCCCTCGTACAACTGCTTGGGCACCACCGGCGGGTCGGCCAGCGACACAAACGGCGTGACGTGCAACACCCGGGCTTCGGCAAAGGCGTCGCGCTCTTTGATGAAACCGGCCTTGATGTTCTCCGAGGCCGCCATCACGCGCGGACAGGTGAGCGAGGCATCCACATGCCCGTCGAGGTACGAGGGCACGGAGTGGATCATGGGCGAGAACAGGATGTCGATCTTGCGCTTGCTGCGCGCCAACAACTCACCGTAATGCCCCGAGATGCACTTGACCGGGTAGCAGCAGTCCACCGTGCCGCGCCCCTTGGCGTAGGTGCGCGACTGCTCATCCGATGTATCGGAGGAGAATTCGATGCGCCGCGGATCTATCCCCAGCGCCTCCAAGAAGCCAAACCAGAATTGGTGCGTGCTCCAGATGTTGAGCACGCGCGGAATGCCGATGCGCAGCTTGGCGCGCGCCTGGCGTTGTTCGGCCCGCTCGGCTTCAGTCGGCGCCGGCTGGAACCAGCTCTTCTTTGGCGCGCTTGAAGGCGCCTTCACGAACCAGTTCAGCAATGTTCGGGTAGGCACGTCGCGCTTCCTCCAGTTGATCTTTGACTACTTTCATTTCTTGCACGTCTTCGAGCAAGCCCTTGGGGCAGGTGTTGCCGCTGATGACGCGCTCCCAGCCCGCCTCCACCGGCACCTTGCTCCAAGGCCGGCCGGCCGCGCCGGGTATCTGCACGTCGATGAAAGTGCGACGGCAGTTCACGGGGCACCAGTGGCAGACCGTGTCTTCGTTGGTGGTGGCCTTGTATTCCAGCGCCTCGATCAGATCATAGCCGCGAAACTGGGTGGGTTTGCCGCTCTTGAACCAGTCGAGCGCGCACAGCGCGGCCCCGATGGCGCCCGCCTCGCCCGAGTACGGGTGCACCACCACCTCGGCGCTGGGCACCTTGGAATGGATGAAATCGACCTGCGCCTTGACCACCGCCAGGTTGCGGTGCGTGCCGCCTTGCAGCACGAACTTGCGCCCCACTGCGGCCAGATTCTGTATCTGCCCGGCATAGACCCAGACGTTGAGCGGCAGCACCGAGGCCAGCGCGGCCATGATTTCTTCGCGCGCCCAGCCCTTGCGCTGCTGGTTCACGATGTCGGACTGCAAAAACACCCCGCAGCCCATGGCCAGCGCCGGGATCGAGCGCGCCTCGAAGGCGTTTTGGGCGTATTCATCGAGCGGGATGCGGTAGCGCTCGGCCACCCCCTGCAAAAAAGCCCCGTTGCCCGATGAGCACTGCGAATTGAGCCGGAAATCGGCCACCGTGCCTTGGCGCAGCAGCATGATCTTGACGTCGGTGCCGCCCACGTCGCAAATCACGTCGGCATCCGGGATGTAGTGCAGCGCGGCGGTGGCGTGCGCCACGGTCTCGACCACCGCCATGTCGGAGCCGACGATGTCTTTGAGCAGGTCTTTGCCGTAGCCGGTCAGGCCCACCGCCCCGATGCGCTCGAACCCGGCTTGGCGCACGGCGCGCATCAGGCCCTTGGCGTCTTCGATCGGGTTGCCGTTGGAGGGCACGTACTGGCTGGCCAGCACCTCGCCACTTTGCGACAGCACCACCGCCTTGGCCGTGGTGCTGCCGAAATCGCAGCCCAAAATCACGGTTTGTTGGGTATGACCCGCTGCGGCCGCCGCCTCGGCGGTGGGCATCACGCGCTGGGTCTGGCCGTAGGACTGCAAAAATTGCTCCAGCTCTTGGGCACTGGCGGCCAAGCCCTTGGCCCCTTCGCGCGCCTTTTGCTCGTGCTGCCCTTCGCTGATCCACCACTGCAAGCGCTCGGTGCCGCTGTAAACGCCGACCGTGGCCGGCTCGCTGCGCCCGATTTCGATGCAGCCGATGCAGGCGTAGTAGAGCGCCTCGGTGGGCACCAGAATCAGGGATTCGGGGCTGGAGCCCTCGGGCAGCGCGACGTGGCGCTCGCTCCAGAGTTTGGCCAGATGGTAGCGCCAGGCCTCTTGCAAGCCTTTGAAGAACAGATTGGGGCCGCCCAGCAGCAGCACCTGCGGCGTAGGGATATTGCCCTTGGTCAGGGTGGCCAGGTTTTGATAGACCACCGCCTCGAACAGGCTGGCGATGATTTCTGGCACCGGCACGCCGCTCTTGACCAGCGTGTTGGCGTCGGTTTCGGCAAAAATGCCGCACTTTGAGCTGATTTTGTGCAAATCGAGCCCGGTGTAGCCCATTTGCGCCAGCTCAGCGGGTGCCACCTGCAGTTTGCGGGCGGTTTTTTCGATGAAGGTGCCGGTGCCGCCGCTGCAAGCGGACTGCATAAAGACTTGCTTCGATTTGCCGTCGCCGCTGGGGGTGAAAAACAGGGTCTTCATGTCTTCGCCGCCGATTTCGGAGACGAAGTTGACTTCTGGGTGCAGCTTTTCCACCGCCGCCGCTACCGCCACCACTTCCTGCGCGCACTTGGCCCCCAGCAGGGGCGCGATCAGCCCGGCGCCCGAGCCGGTGAGGAAGATGCGATCGACCCCGGGCGCAAAGCCGCATTCGGCCTCGAGGCGCTGCAAAAACTCCAGCACCTTTTCGGCCTGTTTGGTGTCGTGGCGCTGGTAGTCTTGCCACAGCACGGTACCGCTGTCGTCTTCGAGCAGCCCCTTGACGGTGGTGGAGCCTACATCGAGGCCGAGCCGTTTCATGCGCGCACCCCGGACAAGCCTTTGAGGTGCGCGATGTGCAGCGCCAAGTTGGCCGCCGTGCCGGCCACGCCATAATGCGGCACCTTGTAGGTGGCGCGCGACAACTCGGGCCGCGCCGCCACTTCGGCCGCCAATTGCGCCTCGGTCAGGCCGATGCGCTGCAGCACCGACTCGAACTCGCGCACGGCGCGCTTTTTGGCCTCGGTCAGGATCATCTGGCAGCGCGAGAGCGCGTGCACCTCGGCGTCGCCCTTGATTTCGATCGGCGCGTAGAGCAAATCAGGGTATTTGCCCTGCACCGCCGCCATGGCCCCGATGCTCATGGTGTTGGGCATGCAGGCGTAGGGCGAGAGCTCGCAGGTCATGTGCGCCTTTTTGTGCAGGTGCGACCACAGGGCCTTGCCGATCAGCATATCACCCTCGCCCCCGCTGAGCTGCTTGTGGTAGTAAGGGGCGGCCAAATCGCGCAACACCTTTTGCTCGGGCAAGGCGTGCGGCACATCGCCCAGCGCGTGCCGCATGCGGTTGTAGGTCCAGCGCAGCAGGCGCTCGATGGCGGCGTAGGTGGCGTCTTGGCGCCGCGCCCCGGCTTCGATGCCGATGCGCTCTTGGGTTTTCTGGCGCCCGTGGCGCAGCAGGTATTCGAGCCAGACCACCACCGGGGCCGGATAGACCTCGGCCCCTTCGCTTTCCAGCCAGCTGTGGATGTTGTAGTTGGGGTCGCCCTCGACCGTTTGCAGGTAGAACTCGCCGGTGATTTTGACCAGCGGCTTGACGCGCAGCCGATCGACCTCGATCGCATCGAAGCGCCGCCGCACCTCGCGCAGCGCGTTGATGAAGTAGGGCGTGGCGAAGTGCCACACCAAGGGGCCCCATTTTTTGCCTTGGGCGGGCCGCTGACGCATGGCTTCGTAAAGATATTCGACCGCTTCGCGCGCGACGCGGGTGGTTTCACCGGGGTTTTTCTCGTAGGGGCGCACCTGGTACTCCAAGTCTTGCACCACGTCGGCCAGCAGCACGCCCCACACCGCCCCAAGGGTGAAGGCCGGGCTGAGATCGAGCCCGCCACCGTGCGCCGGGCCTTGGTCGACCTTGGTTTGTTCCAGCAAGAAAAAGCGGAACGAGTCCAGCCCGACGTTGCGCAACGCCAGCTCGTAGCTCTGGTGGTACTGGCCAAAACGGCAGGCGCCACAGGCGCCGGCGGTGATGTATATGTATTCTTGGTTGACGCGCTCAACCCCGATGCGCTCTCGTTCGCGGCTCAAAAAGTTGGTCAGATTGCCGGTGACAAAGCTGGTCGGGCAGCACTGGCCGATGTCGGCCACCTCGCGCCCGGTGAGCAAGTCGGCCCGGGTTGCGTTGGGCAGCACCTGCACCCGGTAACCGAGGTTTTCCATGCCGCCCTGGATCAGGCGCTCGGCGCGCCAGTGCAGGCCACCAAACAAAATTGTGACCTTGTCGCGCTCCTCGCGCTTGAAAGGCCGGGGCTGGTAGGAGCGGTAGTGGCCGCTGGGCTTGGGGCTGCTGCCTGAGGGCGCATGCTTGGGCAGCGGCGGCAGCCCGACCGGGGCGCGTGCAGCAGGTGCCGTGAGGTTGTCGGTGACGACCCGAATTTTCTGCAGCGCGGCCAGGCCACGCGATGCTTCGCTAATGCTCATATTCACTCCTGTTGATGCAATAAGCCCAAATCCAGCCACCCGCACGCCCCAAAAGGCGTTGCACCAATTTTGCCGCATGCACGCCAAGAATGGGGCTAACCCGCAATAAAACTGCGGTTATAGGCTGCAAGCCGATGTTCAGTCCAAGCAGATGTGGCAGCGACCAATTTATTTCGAATATAAAAAAGAGCCAGGGTTCCAAAGAACCCCGGCCCAGTGCAGCAAAAGAACGCAACAGCGCTCAAAACACCTCGAACACCCCAGCCGCGCCCATGCCGCCGCCGATGCACATGGTCACGCAGACCCGCTTGGCCCCGCGCCGGCGGCCTTCGATGAGGGCGTGCCCGGTCAGGCGCTGACCAGACACGCCGTAGGGGTGCCCGAGCGCGATCGCGCCGCCATTGACGTTGAGCCGCTCGTTGGGGATGCCGAGCCGGTCGCGGCAATACATCACCTGCACCGCAAAGGCCTCGTTGAGCTCCCACAGGTCGATGTCATCGACGGTTAAGCCGAGCTTGGCCAGCACCTTGGGCACGGCAAACACCGGGCCTATGCCCATTTCGTCGGGCTCGCAACCGGCCACGGCAAAGCCGAGGAAGCGGCCCAGCGGCTGCAGGCCGAGCTTTTGCACCTGGGCTTCGTGCATCACCACACAGGCCCCGGCCCCGTCGCTAAACTGGCTGGCGTTGCCAGCGGATACCACACCACCCGGCAGCGCCGGCTTGATGCCGCTGATGCCCTCGCGCGTGGTGCCTTCGCGCAAGCCTTCGTCTTGGCTCACGCTGAGGTTGCGCGTGATCAGGCCCAGGGTTTTGTCGGCCACACCGGCGCGCACCTCGATGGGCGCGATTTCGTAGTCAAAGCGACCGGCGGCCTGCGCGGCGCAGGCTTTTTGCTGGCTTGCGGCACCGTACTCGTCCATCGCCTCGCGCCCAATCTGGTAGCGCTGCGCCACTTGCTCGGCGGTTTGCAGCATGGTCCAGTAGATCGCGGGCTTGGCCTTTTTGAGCGCCGGGTCGATCAGCATGTGCTGGTTCATCTCTTGCTGCACGCACGAGATGCTCTCGACCCCACCCGCCACATAGACCTCGCCTTCGCCCGCGATGATGCGCTGCGCCGCCAGCGCGATGGTTTGCAGGCCCGAGGAGCAAAAGCGGTTCACGGTCAGGCCGGAGGTGGTGACCGGGCAGCCGCCAGCGAGCGCGATCTGGCGCGCGATGTTCATGCCGGTGGCCCCTTCGGGGTTGGCACAGCCCATGATCACGTCTTCGACCGTGGCCGGGTCGATGCCGGCGCGCTCGATGGCGTGGCGCACCGCGTGGCCGCCCAGCGTGGCCCCGTGCGTGAGGTTGAAAGACCCTTTCCAGCTTTTGGCCAGCGGGGTGCGTGCAGTCGATACGATGAGGGCTTGGCTCATGGGGGTGATGCTCCGGGTTCGGTGGCTGGCGTTTAGCCGGTGAAAGTGCGGCCTTCGGCGAGCAGGCGCTCGATCAAGGGGGCGGGCTGCCAGAAACTGGCGTCGTCGTGCGGGTTGCGGGCAAAGCGGCGCATGGCTTGCACCACGTTGAATAGGCCAAACTGGTCGGCGTAGTGCATCGGGCCGCCGCGCCAGACCGGGAAGCCGTAGCCGGTGAGATAGACCATGTCGATGTCGCCGGCCTTGGCGGCGATGCCCTCTTGCAGCAGGTGCGCGCCCTCGTTGACCAGCGCAAACACCATGCGCTGCACGATTTCTTCGTCGCTGATGGCGCGCGGCTGCACCCCGATCTGCTGGCGGTTTTGCTCGATCAGTTGCTGCACCAGCGGGCTGGGGATGGGGTCGCGCTTGCCCGGGGCGTAGTCGTACCAGCCGGCGCCGGTTTTTTGGCCAAAACGCCCGAGTTCGCACAGCAAATCGGCGGTTTTGCTGTAGCGCACCTCAGGCTTTTCCACGTAGCGGCGCTTGCGGATGGCCCAGCCGATGTCGTTGCCGGCCAGATCGCCGACGCGAAACGGCCCCATGGCAAATCCGAACTGCTCCAGCGCCCGATCGACCTGCTGCGGCGTGCAGCCCTCGTCGAGCAAGAAGCCGGCTTGGCGCACGTACTGCTCGAGCATGCGGTTGCCGATGAAGCCGTCGCACACGCCCGAGACCACGCAGGTTTTTTTGATCGTCTTGCCCAGCGCCATGACGGTGGCCAACACGTCGGGGGCGGTTTGCGCGCCGCGCACCACTTCGAGCAGCTTCATCACGTTGGCAGGGCTAAAGAAGTGCAGCCCGACCACGTCCTGCGGGCGCCGGGTGAAGCCGGCGATGCGGTTGAGGTCCAGCGTCGAGGTGTTGGAGGCCAAAATGGCGCCGGGCTTCATGACCGCATCGAGCTGTTTGAACACTTGCTCCTTGACGCCCATGTCCTCGAACACGGCTTCGATCACCAGATCGGCGTCGGCCAAGTCGGCGTAGCTCAGGGTGCTGCGCAGCAATGCGAGGCGCTGATCGAGCTTGTCCTGCTTGAGCTTGCCCTTGCTGACTTGGGCCTGGTAGTTTTTGTGGATGATGGCCAGCCCGCGATCGAGCGCGGCCTGCTGCTGCTCGAGCAACACCACCGGGATGCCGGCGTTGAGGAAGTTCATGGCGATGCCGCCGCCCATGGTGCCGGCCCCGATGACGGCCACCGAGCGGATGGGGCGCGTCGGGGTGTCGGCGGGCACGTCGGCGATTTTGCTGGCGGCGCGCTCGGCCGCGAACACGTGGCGCAGCGCCATGCTCTCGGGCGTGTGCATGAGGTTGACGAACATTTCGCGCTCCAGCGCCAGCCCGTCTTCAAAGGGCTTGTGTGTGGCCAGCTCCACGGCGTCGATGCACTTGAGCGGGGCCGGGTAGCGCGGCGCCATACCCTTGGCCATGTTGCGCGCAAACTGGAAATAGGCCTCGCCCTGCGGGTGCTGGCACGGCAGATCGCGCACCCGTGGCAGCGGCGTGCCGTCGGCGTGGCGCTGCGCCACCTCGCGCGCCAGCGCCAGCGCTTCGTCGAGCAGCGTGTCGTTCGAAGCGGCGATGCGGTCGAACAGCTTTTGCCCCGGCAACTGGGCCAGCAGCTCGCTGGCCACCGGTTCGCCACTGACGATCAGGTTCAACGCCGGCTCTACGCCCAAGGCGCGCGGCAGGCGCTGGGTGCCACCGGCGCCGGGAATCAGGCCCAGCTTGACTTCGGGCAGCGCCATGCGGGTGCCGGGGGCGGCAATGCGGTAGTGGCAACCCAGCGCCAGCTCCAGCCCGCCGCCCATGCACACGCCGTGCATGGCCGCCAGCACCGGTTTGGGCGAGGCCTCGCAGGCGCGGATCAGGCCGAGCAGATTGGGCTCTTGGTAGGCCTTGGGGGAGCCGAATTCTTTGATGTCGGCCCCGCTGGAAAACACCTTGCCCGCCCCGGCGATGACGATGGCGCGCACCGCCGGGTCGTCTTGTGCCCGTTGCAGCGCCTGCACCGCTGCGCGGCGTGTGCTCAGGCCCATGCCGTTCATGGGCGGGTTGTCGAGCGTGATCACGGCCACCTCGCCGTGGGTTTGGTAGTGGGCGGTCATGCGGTCTCCTTGAAGGGGTTGCAGGGCTGCGTGGGGCCGAAAACTGCACGGCCGTTCGCTCTCGGATTCATTCTACAAAGGCCAGGGGCTTGCACAGGGCGGCCGCTGTCGCCGGTTTGTCTGGCCGAGGCTCAAACCTCCAGCCACTCGCGCCGGATGTAGCGGTTCTCTTGCAGCGCAGCCGGGGTGTCGTCGAACACAATGCTGCCGTGCCCCATCACCAGCGCGCGGTCCGAGATTTGCAGCGCGATGGTGAGCTTTTGCTCGATCAGCAGCACCGAGACGCGCTTGGCCTTGAGGGTTTGCAAAAAGGCCGCCACCTGCTCGACGATCTTGGGCGCCAGCCCCTCGGTCGGCTCGTCGATGATGATCAGCTCCGGATCGCCCATCAGGGTGCGGCACAGCGTGAGCATCTGCTGCTCGCCGCCCGAGAGCACCCCGGCCTCGGTGTGCTCGCGCTCCTTGAGGCGCGGGAACATGGAATACATGTCGTCAAAGCTCCAGCGCGGGTTTTTATGGCCGCTCTTTAGTCCCAGCAGCAGGTTTTGCTGCACCGTGAGCTTGGGGAAAATGTCGCGGCTCTCGGGCACGTAGCCTATGCCTAGGTGCGCGACCTCGAACGGTTTGCGCCCGCTGATGCGCTGGCCCTTCCAGACGATGCTGCCCTCGGTGTCCACCAGCCCCATGATGGCCTTGGCCGTGGTCGAGCGCCCAGAGCCGTTGCGCCCCAGCAGGGCGACGATCTCGCCCGGTGCCACCTTGAACGCCACCCCGTGCAGGATGTGGCTTTTGCCATAAAAGGCGTGCAAATTGTCGATTTCAAGCATGTTTGCTTTCTGCTGCACTCAGTGCGCTTCGGCCAGCACCGAGCCCAGGTAGGCCTCTTGCACCCGGGCGTTGGCGCGCACCGCCTGCGGGGTGTCGAAGGCGATCAGTTCGCCATACACCAGCACCGCGATCTTGTCGGCCAGGCCAAACACCACCCCCATGTCGTGCTCCACCGTGAGCAAGGTCTTGCCCACCGTGACTTCGCGGATCAGGTCGATGAAGCGCTTGGTCTCGCTCTTGCTCATGCCCGCCGTGGGCTCGTCGAGCAAGACCACGCCAGCGCCCCCGGCGATGGTGACGCCGATCTCGAGCGCGCGCTGCTCGGCATAGCTCAGGTTCATGGCCAGCGTGTCGCGTTTTTTCTCTAGCCGCATCTGGTGCAGCAGCTCATCGACGCGCTCGATCACGTCTTCGAGGTCGGCCAAAAACTTGAGGAAGCTGTAGCGGTAGCCCATGCTCCAGAGCACGGCGCAGCGCAGGTTTTCAAACACGCTCAGCTTGGGGAACAGGTTGGTGATCTGGAAGCTGCGGCTCAGGCCCATGCGGTTGATGGCGTAGGCCGGCTTGCCGTCGATGCGCTGGCCATTGAGCCAGATTTCGCCGCTGCTGGGGCCAAAACGCCCGCTCATCAGGTTGAACAGGGTCGATTTGCCGGCGCCGTTGGGGCCGATGATGGCCACCCGCTCACCGGCCGCCACGGCCAGATCGACGCCGCGTATGATTTCGGCCTTGCCAAAGCGCTTGCACACGCTTTTGAGTTCGATCGCATAGGGGACGGCGCTGCTGCTCATGAGGTCTCCCGGCGTTTGATTTCTTTTTCGATGTCGGTCTGGATCTCGGCCCACTGGCGGCTGAAGTAGCGCCGGCACAGCTCGAACAGGCCAAAGCTGGTGAGCGCCACGAACACGGCCCCGAACCAGACGTCGGCATCGAGCGTGTTGAGCGACATGCCCAAGAACGGCACCTCGTCGCCCATGGCGGTGCCCAGTTGCAGGTGATAAATCATTTCGATCAGCGCCCCCATGCTGGCCAACAGCACCAGCGCCGTCACCCCCAGCCCGAGGTAGCTGGCCCAGAGCTCGCGCAGCCGCCCAAACATGGCCAGCCGCAGGTTCATCATGATCAGCCCGGCGATGCCGCCCGGCGCGTACATCACCATGAACACAAAGATCAGCCCGAGGTAGAGCATCCAGGCCTTGGTGATTTCGGAGAACATGACAAAAGCCAGCACCATCAGGATGCCGCCGATGATGGGGCCAAAGAAAAAGGTGACGCCGCCCAGAAAGGCAAACAGCAGGTAGGAGCCGGAGCGGATCGGGCCCACCACCTCGGAGGTGACGATCTCGAACAGCACCGCCGCCATGCCGCCCGCGATGCCGGCAAAAAAACCGGCCAGCATGAACACCAAGTAGCGCACCGTCTGCGGGTCGTAGCCAATGAACTCGATCCGCTCCGGGTTGTCGCGCACCGCGTTGATGATGCGCCCCAGCGGCGTGCGCGTGTAAGCAAACATCAGCACCACGCACAAAAAGGTGTAAAAAGCGATCAGGTAATAGACCTCGATGCCGGGCCCGAAGCTGATGCCCAGAAACGGCTCGCCGATCACGCGGTTGGCCGAAACGCCGGCTTCGCCGCCAAAAAAGATGAAAAACACCATCGAAGCGATGAAGATCAGCTCACCCACCCCGAGCGTGATCATGGCAAAGGCGGTGCCGGCTTTCTTGGTCGTCACGTAGCCAAACAAGGCGGCAAAGAACAGCCCCGCCAAACCGCCGATCAAGGGAATGAGCGCCACCGCCGGCACCGGCAAACCGGCCTCGCCCAGCAGCAGCAGGGCGTGAATGGCCACATAAGAGCCCAAGCCGGCATAGACGGCGTGGCCGAAGCTGAGCATGCCGCCCTGCCCCAGAAGCATGTTGAACGACAGGCAAGCGACGATGGCGATGCCCATTTGCGCCATCATGCTGATGGCAAAGCTGCTGTCGAACACCTGCGGCGCCAGCAACAGCACCAAGGCAAAGAGCGACCAGATGAACCAGCGCCCGACGTTGATGGGCCTGAATTGGTAGTATTTTGCGGCGGTCATGGGCTGCCTCGTTCAGTGGTCGCGGTTGCCGAGCAAACCGTGCGGCCGGAAAATCAGCACCAGCACCAGCAGCAAAAAGGGCAGCAGCGGCGCCGCCTTGGAGACTGTGAAGCGCATCAACTCGTGCGCCTGCGCCTCGGCCGACAGCGCCACCCCCAGCCCCATCAGCAGGCTGCCCAGCGACTGGTCCACCGCCACCGCAAAGGTCTGCATCACGCCGATCAGCAGCGAAGCCAGAAAGGCCCCCGCCAGCGAGCCCAAGCCGCCCACCACCACCACCACGAACACGATCGCCCCCAGCGTGAGCGCCATCGCCGGTTCGGTGACGAAGGTGCTGCCACCCATCACCCCGGCCAGCCCGGCCAGCCCGGTGCCGGCGCCAAACACCAGCATGAACACGCGCGGCACGTTGTGGCCCAGCGCCTCCACCATTTCCGGGTGCTTGAGGGCGGCCTGGATCACCAGCCCGACCCGGGTGCGCGTGATCAGCAGCCAGAGCGAGGCCAGCATCAGCAGCGCCATGCCCATGATGAAGGCCCGCGTGGCCGGAAACTGCGAGCAGATCGCCGTGCCCAGCGGGGTGCACAGATCGAGCGCGGCGCGGCCCCAGACGAAGCCGAGGCTGCCGTCGGGCTGCGAGAGCAGCGTGAAAGCCGAGCCTTGCAGCAGCTCGGGCGGCCGGAAATCGAGCGCGATGCGGCCCCAGATCAGTTGCACCAGCTCGAGGATGATGTAGGACAGGCCGAAGGTCACCATCAACTCCGGCACGTGCCCGTATTTGTGCACCTTGCGCAGGCTGAACTTTTCGAACCAGGCGCCCATCAAACCCACCAGCAGCGGCACCAGCAGCAGCGCGAACCAAAACCCGACCACCTGCGACACCGCAAAACCCAAGTAGGCCCCGACCATGTAAAAGCTGGCGTGGGCAAAGTTGAGCACGCCCATCATGCTGAAGATTAGCGTCAGGCCCGAGCTGAGCATGAACAGCAGCAGCCCAAAGCTGATGCCGTTGAGCAATGAGATGATGAAAAACTCCATCGGCGTCTCTGGTTAGGTGTCAGGGGCAGCAAGCAGGCGGCGGCGGGTGACGGGCGACGTGCAGAACCGCATTGCGCTCACGGGAAGGAGTCGGCATAAACCCCCAACACACCCTGCGCCCGATGTGATGCAACGGGGTGTGCTGGCAGGAACGGCGGGTTGCTATCAGGTCGGAGCGGCCGGGCGCTGCATATTGCAACTGGTCGGCGTGCTGGCCACATAGGCCGGGAATTCGCGCACCGGCACCAGCGTCATGCCGGTGTTTTCCGGGCTGTAGGGGTGGCGCGCATCGACGCGCTGCCAGCGCGTGAGAAACAGCGGCTGCTGCAACTGGTGATCGGCGCGGCGCATTTCGACCTGGCCGCTAAAGCTGTTGAAGCGCAGCCCCGAGAGCGCGTGCGCCACCCGCACCGGGTTGGTGGAGCGGGCGTTGGCGATCGCCTGCCCCAAGCCGTTGTAGATGTGGATGAGCGAGCCGGTGAAGAAATCGTCGTTAAAGCGCTGGCGAAACTCGTTCATCCAGACCTGCATCTGGCCGCCCATGTTGTAGTGGTTGTAGGCGATTTGATAGACCCGCCCTTCGGAGGCGGTGCCGAGCGCGGTCGGGGTGCCGGTGACGCCGGCGTAGTAGGTGAAGAAGCGGCCACGGTAGCCGGCGTCGTTGGCGGCGCGGATCAGCAGCGTGAGGTCGGAGCCCCAGTTGCCGGTGATCACCGAATCGGCCCCGGAGGCCATGATCTTGGCCACGTAGGGGGCAAAGTCGCGCACCTGCGCCAGCGGGTGCAGGTCTTCGCCCACGATCTGGATGTCGGGGCGCTTGCGTGTGAGCATTTCGCGCGCAAAGCGCGCCACCTGATGCCCGTGGGCGTAGTTCTGGTTGATCAGGAACACGCGCCGTATGGTGGGCTCGCCGCGGATGAAGGTGGTCAGGGCCTCCATTTTCATGGAGGTGTCGGCGTCGAAGCGGAAATGCCAGAAGCTGCAACGTGAGTTGGTGAGGTCGGGGTCCACCGCCGAATGGTTCAGATACACCACCTCGCGCCCAGGGTTGCGGCTGTTGTGGCGGTTCACGGCGTCGATGATGGCCCCGGCAATGCCCGAGCTGTTGCCCTGCGAGATGAAGCGAATGCCGCGGTCGATCGCCGACTGCATGGCGGTGAGGGTTTCGGATGCGCTGAGCTTGTTGTCAAAACCCGTGACCTCGAAGCGCACCCCGGCCGGGTTGCCAGCACCGCTGAGCTTTTCGGCAAAAAACTGCGCGCTGCGCAACTGGTTGATGCCCACCGGCCCCATCAGGCCCGATTGCGGGTCGATCAGGGCGATGCGCACCGTCTCGCCCCGTTGCGCCCAAGCCGGCACAGCGGGTAAGGCACCGGTGAGCAGGGCAGCGGCGGTGAGTTCGCGGCGGGTCAATTTCATGTCTGGTCTCCTGTTATGGGCTGATGCCTGCGCAGCTTAGCGGGAATCGGGCTCAGGGGCTCTCAGGGAATGCCCCTAGCCGCTATCGCTTTGGCGACTCAGGCGGGCATTTATCGGGACTTTTGTGCTCTTTTGCACTCACAGACCGGGCAGACGGTAGCCCTGCAACTGCTCGCGCAGCTTCATTTTTTGCATTTTTCCGGTGGCGCCGAGCGGAATCGCATCCACGAACAACACGTCGTCGGGGATCTGCCATTTGGCAATCTTGCCGGCGTAGAAGTCCAGCAAATCTTCGCGCGTGAGCTCTTGCCCCGGTTTTCTGACCACCACCACGATCGGGCGCTCGTCCCACTTGGGGTGCGGCACGCCGACGCAGGCCGCCATCAGCACCGCCGGGTGCGCCATGGCGATGTTTTCCACGTCGATCGAGCCGATCCACTCGCCGCCGGACTTGATCACGTCCTTGCTGCGGTCGGTGATCTGCATGAAGCCGTCGGCGTCGAGGGTGGCCACGTCGCCGGTCGGGAACCAGCCATCAAGCAGCGGCGCCGGGCCTTCGGCGCGAAAATAGTCGCGCACCACCCACGGACCCTTGACCAGCAACTCGCCGGCCGAGCGCCCGTCCCAAGGCAGCTCCTGGCCGTTGGCATCGACGACCTTCATGTCGATGCCAAATATCGCCCGCCCCTGCTTGAGGCGGATCTGCATCTGCTCCTCTTCGGGCAGGCTCAGGTGCTGGTTTTTGAGCGTGCACAGGGTGCCCAGCGGGCTGAGCTCGGTCATGCCCCAAGCGTGCAGCACCTCGATGCCGTAGCGCTCCCGAAAGGCTCGGATCATGGCCGGCGGGCAGGCCGAGCCGCCGATCACGGTGCGCTGCATCTGCGGCAGCTTCAAATCGTGCTGCGCCATGTGGGTGAGCAGCATCTGCCACACCGTGGGCACGCCGGCGGCAAAGGTCACGCCCTCGGCGGCCAGCAGTTGATACACCGATTGGCCATCGAGCGCCGGGCCGGGCAGCACCAGTTTGCAACCCACCGCGCACGCCGAGTAGGGGATGCCCCAGGCGTTGACGTGGAACATGGGCACCACCGGCAGCACGCTGTCGCGCGCGCTCAGGCACATCACGTCGGGCAAGGCGGATGCGTAGGCGTGCAAAATGGTGGACTGGTGGCTGTAGAGCACGCCCTTGGGGTTGCCGGTGGTACCGCTGGTGTAGCACAGGCTGGAGGCGCTGCGCTCATCGAAGCGCGGCCACTGGTAGCTGCTGGGGTGGCCGCCGATCCATTCCTCATAGTTTTGCAGGTTTGGCACTTGTTCGACCCCGGGCAGTTTGGCCAGCGCGGCCTCGTCGCACAGCGCCACCCACAGGCGCACGCTCGGGCACTGGGCGGCGATGGCTTGCACGATGGGCCAAAAGGTGAGGTCAAAGCACAGCACCTGGTCTTGTGCGTGGTTGACGATCCAGGCGATTTGCTGCGGCAGCAGGCGCGGATTGATGGTGTGCAGCACGCGCCCAGAGCCGCTCACGCCAAAATACAGCTCGAAGTGGCGGTAGCCGTTCCAAGCCAGCGAGGCCACTCGCTCGCCCGGCTCCAGCCCGAGCGCATCGAGCGCCTGCGCCAACTGGCGCGAGCGCAGCGCCGCCTGGCGGTAGTTGCTGCGGTGGATGTCGCCCTCGACCCGGCGCGAAACGATCTCGACCTCGCCGTGGTGGCGCGCCGCGTGTTCGATCAGATCGGAAATCAGCAGGGGTTGTTCTTGCATCAGGCCAAGCATGGTTTGTCTCCGGTGGGTTGTTGTTAGGGTGCCCTTGCTGCTGCCAAGTGGCAACTTGGGCACGCGGGCGCATCATCTTAACGGGCTGCCACAGCCCCACCCACACCGGGGCATTGCCGTTGACCGCACAATGCTTGCATGGAATTGCAAAGCAGCCGCTTCGAATCACTGGGTACGGCCTTCTACACCCGGCTCAGGCCCCAGCCCCTGCCCGAGCCCTATTGGGTCGGCTACAGCGACGCGGCCGCAACCGAACTCGGCTTGCACACCGACTGGCCCTACGACGGTGCGAGCTTGGCTTGCGCCAGCGGCAATGCGCTGCCGCCGGGTGCCTCGCCTTTGGCCAGCGTCTATAGCGGGCACCAGTTTGGCGTCTGGGCCGGCCAGTTGGGCGACGGGCGTGCGCTCTTGCTGGGCGAGCGCCGTGGGCCCGAGGCGCTGTGGGAAGTGCAGCTCAAGGGCAGCGGCCCCACGCCGTACTCGCGCATGGGCGACGGCCGCGCCGTGCTGCGCAGCTCGATCCGCGAATTTTTGTGCAGCGAGGCCCTGCACGCGCTGGGCGTGCCCAGCACCCGTGCCCTGTGCGTGACCGGCTCGCCAGCCCCGGTGCGGCGCGAGCGCATCGAGACCGCGGCCGTGGTGACGCGGCTGGCACCGAGCTTCATCCGCTTTGGGCATTTCGAGCACTTTGCGCAGCGCGGCCAGCACGCGGAACTGCAGGCCTTGGCCGATTTTGTGATAGCGCACCACTACCCCGAATGCGCCGCTTGGCCGAACCCGGCGCAGCGCGTGGCCGCCCTGCTCGAAGCCGTGACCGTGCGCACCGCCGAGCTGCTGGCGCAGTGGCAGGCGCTCGGTTTTTGCCACGGCGTCATGAACACCGACAACATGAGCATCCTCGGGCTGACGATCGATTACGGCCCGTTCCAGTTCATGGACGGCTTCGACCCGCAGCACATCTGCAACCACTCGGACGACAGCGGGCGCTACGCCTTTGGGCAGCAGCCGGGCATCGCCCACTGGAATTTGTATTGTCTGGCGCAGGCGCTGCTGCCGCTGCTCGATGGCACACAACAGGCCGCCGAGGCGCTGCGCCACTACAAGCCCCGGTTTGAGGCCGCGCTGCAACAGCGCCTGAACGCCAAGCTGGGCCTGAACGAGCCGCGCGCCGGCGACGCCGCCTTGGCCGACGAGCTGCTGAGCCTGCTGGCCGCCGAACAGACCGACTACACCCGGTTTTGGCGCAGCCTGAGCGAGGGCGTGGCCGAATTTTCGCTCAGCGGCCGCGTGACCGAACTTGGTGCGGCGCGCGCGCTGTTGCAACAGACCGACGCTTTCAACAATTGGGCGCGGCGCTGGCGCGAACGCCTGCAGAGCGACGCCGCGCAGACCCCCGAACTGGCGCGTGAGCGGATGCGGCGCAGCAACCCGCGCGTGGTGCTGCGCAACCACCTGGCGCAAGCCGTGATCGAGGCCGCCGAACAACGCCAGTTCGAGCCCCTGCAACGCTTGCAGGCCGCGCTGGCGCAACCCTACGCCGATCTGCCCGACTGCGACGACCTGGCCGCCGAGGCACCTGCATGGGCGGCGCAGATCGCCATCAGTTGCTCCTCCTAAAAACCCGTCCCTGACCCGGCCCATGGAATTTGCTATCCACAAAACCCCTGAACAGTGGCGCGAGCTGCTGGCCGCCAAAGGGGCCGAGCCCTTGGCCTATGCCGTGCTGCGCCAGGCCGCCACCGAGCGCCCTTTTAGCGGCCGCTACGAGGCGCATTGGGCCAGTGGCCGCTACCACTGCATGGGCTGCGGCCAGCCCTTGTTCGACAGCGAAACCAAGTTCGACGCCGGCTGCGGCTGGCCCAGCTTCAGCCTGGCCCTGCCGGGCGCCATCACCGAGCGCCACGACCGCAGCCACGGCATGCTGCGCATCGAAACCCTGTGCAGCCAGTGCGGCGCGCACCTGGGCCACGTCTTCCCCGACGGCCCGACCCCTACGGGTCTGCGCTACTGCATGAACTCGGCCGCGCTCGACTGGCAAACTCCATCTGACTAGCGCGCCCCCCCCTTGGCTTGCCTTCCGCTCCCGGCCTAGCTCCTCTAGTCGGCACGATAATCCCATCTGCTATGCAACAAGCCCCCTCCCCCCACCCCCATCCCGCCACCGCCGAGGCCCTGCACGCCACCTTGCAGCAGTGCTTCGCACCCAAGCTGCTGGAAGTGCTCGACGAGAGCGCCGCCCACGCCGGCCATGCCGGAGCCAACGCGCACGGCTTTGGCAGCCACTTCCGGGTCCGCATTGCCTCCGAGCGCTTCCAGGGCCTGAGCCGCGTGGCTGCGCACCGGCTTGTGTATGATGCGCTTCGTCCCTATATAGACGCTGGCCTGCACGCGCTGGCGATCGAAATCCGGCGCTAGTTTTTTCGCTCAAACCCTTACCTTCGCTCCATGAAACTCCTACTCACCGCCGTGGCCCTCGCTGCCACCCTCGCCCTGCCCGCCTATGCGCAAAACCTGGCTGTTGTCAACGGCAAGCCAGTACCCACGGCGCGCCTCAACACGCTGGTGCAACAAGCCGAGCGCGGCGGCCGCCCCGTCGATGACGCCATGCGCGCCCAGTTGCGCGAAGAAGCCATCATGCGCGAGATTTTTGCGCAAGAGGCCGAACGCCGTGGCCTGCGCGCCAGCCCCGAGTTCCGCGCCCAAGTCCAACTGGCCTCGCAAACCATCCTCATCCGCGAGCTGTTCGCCGACTTCCAGCGCAAAAACCCGGTCACCGATGCCCAAGTGCAAGCCGAATACGAAAAATTCGCCGCTGCCAACCAAGGTCAAGAATTCCGCGTGCGCCACATCCTGGTCGAGACCGAGGCCGAAGCCACCGCCCTGCTGGCCCAGATCCGCGCCGGTGGCAACTTCGAGGAACTGGCGCGCACCCGCTCGCGCGACCCCGGCTCCGCCCCCCAAGGCGGCGACCTCGACTGGGCCGGCGCCGACGTGTTCGTGCCCGAGTTCTCGCAAGCCATGGTCAAGCTCGGCAAAGGCCAACTCAGCCCCGAGCCGGTGCGCAGCCAATTTGGCTGGCACATCATTCGCGTCGATGACGTGCGCCGCGCCCAACTGCCACCGCTGGAACAGTTGCGCCCGCAGATCGAGCAAAACCTGATGCAGCAGCGCCTGATGGCGTTCCAAGAAGAACTGCGCGGCCGGGCGCGGATACGCTGAAGCGCGCACGTGAAGGGCTGAGGCTGGGCGCGCTGGGGGCCGCGTGCCTCATGCCGTCCGCTTCGCGGCCAGAAATCGGCCCACAGCCCCCAGCGCACCCAGCCTCTGTTTCAGCACCAACCCCGCGCGCGCCAAGCCCGCTGCGCTGCCCGGTGCCCAGCGTCGGGATACGGCAGATCAGCCCAAGCGCCCGCTGGCCACTGCGGACTCGGCGGCGGGCTGCATTCGGCCAAATCCAGCAGCCGCGGCCCGGCGCGCTGCTGCAGCGCCTGCGCCAGTTGCGCCTGCCCCGGGGCATGGACGAGCTGCAGGCGCTGCATGCCCACGGCATCGCACAGCGCCAGCAAAATGGCGACGTGGCGCTCCAAGCTGTGCCAAGCGGCTTGCTTGGGTTTGTCGCTCTGGCCAAAACCGATCAAGTCCGGCACCAGCCAGCGCTGGCCCTTGCTGCGGCGCTGCTGCTCCAGCCAGCTCGCCCACTGCGGCCACCAGCCATCGGGGCCGTGCAGCAGTAACGTCGCGGATGCGGATGCGGATGGGGTTGTAGGGGCGGCTTGCGGCTCTGCAGCAATATCCAACGCGTGCAGGCGCAAGCCCTCCAGTTCGGGCCAATCGTGCCACATCCGGCTGTGCATCTGCCAGTGCGGGAACACCTGCCACAAGGACTCAAAAGCCGCCGCCGGGGTGCGCAGGGCGTCGGGCCGCAAGGGCGTGTGGACGCGCTTGGCCGCTAGGCGGCGCAGGGCGAAAAAATCCTCCAGCAAGGCCGCGCACTCCTGTGCCCGCACCCCGCCTTGAACCTCGGTTTGGTGATTCAGCGCCGGGTAGGCAAACAAATCCAGCACCGACCCGGCGGCCCCGCTCTTGGGCTCGCGCGCCCCATAGACCACGCGCCGCACACGGCTGTGCAAGGCGGCCTGGGCGCACATCGGGCAGGGCTCTAGGGTGACGTAAAGCTCGCAGCCGTCGAGGCGGTAGTTTTGCAGCGCCTGCGCCGCCTGGCGCAGCACCAGCATTTCGGCGTGTGCGCTCGGGTCGTGCAGGCCGATGGGCCGGTTGTGCGCCACCGCCAGCACGCGCGCCGTCGCAACGCCCTGCTCTGGCCCACGCTGCACCAGCACCGCCCCCACTGGCACCTCGCCCGCTGCGGCCCCCAGCCGGGCCTGCTCCAGCGCCAGCCCCATGAAGTATGCGTCGTCGCTGGGTTGCATGGCTCAGGGGCCTGATTGCTCGCTCAAGGCTTGCGCCACCGAAGCTGGCTTGGGTGTGGGTGTGGGCATGCGCAGCGCCTGCAGCAACAGCGCCCCCAGCAGCCCCCCAGCCACCTGCGCCGCCACCAAGGCCGGGAATGAGGCCGGCGCCACCCCGGCAAAGCTGTCGCTGAACATGCGCCCAAAGGTAGCCGCCGGATTGGCCAATGAAGTCGAGGCCGTGAACCACATCGCCGCCCCGATGTAGGCCGCCACCAGCGCCGGGGCCGTGCGCGCGCAACTGCGCCCGATCACAAACACCAGCCCGGCCGTGGCCAGCACCTCGGCCAGCCACAGCGGCGGCCCGCTGCGCACCTGCTGCGCCAGTTCCAGCGGCGCGTGCCCAAACATCAGATTCGCCAGCACCACCCCCGCCAGCGCCCCGGCCAGTTGCGCCCCCACGTAGCCCAAGCGCGCGCTCCAAGGCAGGCCGTTGGCGGCACCGAACACGGCTGTCACCACCGGGTTGAAATGCGCGCCGCTGATCGGCCCCAGGGTTTGAATCAGCACGAACAGGATGAACACCGTGGCCACGGTGTTGGCCAGCAGCATCAGCGCCACGTTGCCATCGGCCAGGTGCTGCGCCATGATGCCCGAGCCCACCACGGTGCACACCAGCAGCAGCGTGCCCACGAATTCGGCCAGCAGGCGCTGCGCCAGAGCGGGCTGCAGCGGCTCTGGCATAGCTTGCGCGCTCATGCTTGGGCCAGCCGACGCGCAATTTGCGCCAGCCGCTGGCCGTCCGATTCGGGTTCGGTGATCCCGCAGGCCGCAAGGTCGGCGCTGGCAGCAAGCAAAACTTCAAGGCGGCTGCGTATGGCTTGCAGGGTGCTGCGAAAACGCTGCAGGCGCTGCTCTGGGCTTTGTTCACCTGCCACTTCGGAGGGATCCGCATAGCCCCAATGCGCCGTGGCCGGGTGTCCGGGCCAGATCGGGCAGACCTCGCCCGCGGCGTTGTCGCACACGGTGACGATCAGGTCCATCGGCGGCGCATCCGGGCCGGCAAATTCATCCCAGTTTTTGCTGCGCAAACCCGCTGTGGCCATGCCGGCCTCTTGCAAGGTGGCCAGCGCCAGCGCGTGAGGCTGCTGCCCCGGCCGCGGGCTGCTGCCGGCCGAAAAAGCCTGCCAGCGCCCCTGCCCCAAGTGGTTCAAACAGGCTTCGGCCAAGATGCTGCGCGCCGAGTTGTGGGTACACAAAAACAGCACCCGAATGGGGCGGGGATCAATCATGTTGAGGCTCCAGCAGATTGCAAAACAGGGATGGGGGACTCAGGCAGCTCTGCCCTTGGCAGCAGTTTTCGCTCAAGTAGGCCAGCAGCGCATTCATGCGCTCCAGCGCGGCCCGGTAGTGGATGTGGCGCCCGCTGCGCTGCGCCAGCACCAGCCCGGTGTGCATCAGTTCCTTGAGGTGAAACGAGAGCGTGGCCGCCGGCAACACCAAGTTTTGCGCCAGCGCGCCGGGTGTCAGACCACCCGCACCCGCCACCACCAAGGCACGAAAGACGCGCAAACGCACCGGGTGCGCCAGGGCGGCAAAACAGGAGGCGGCTTGGGAGTCTTCCATAATTCGATGATTATCGAATTGTACGATACAGCAAGGCATGATGCACCCGACCAGCACAAAAACCCAAGGCAGCAAGCGCAAAGACTGGCACACCGCCCAGGTCGCCCTCAATGCCTGAAGTGCCGCACCCCGGTAAACACCATCGCCAGCCCGCGCTCGTTGGCGGCGTCGATCACCTCTTGGTCGCGCACCGAACCGCCGGGCTGGATGATGCAGCTCGCGCCCGCTTCGGCCACCACATCGAGCCCATCGCGAAACGGGAAAAACGCATCGCTGGCCACCGCCGAGCCGTGCAGCGACAAGCCCGCGTGAGCCGCCTTGATGCCGGCGATGCGCGCCGAATCGAGCCGGCTCATCTGCCCTGCGCCCACCCCCAGCGTCATGCCGTCGTGGCAAAAGACGATCGCGTTGGACTTCACGTATTTGGCCACCTTCCAGGCAAACAGCAAGTCGTCGAGCTGCGCCGGTGTGGGTTGCAGCGCTGTCACCACTTTCAAGTCCGTGCGCTGCAGCTCGAAATTGTCCGCCGTCTGCAGCAGCAGGCCCGAGCCCACGCGCTTGATGTCGATCGCATTGCGGCCGCGCGCCCAGTCGGAGGCACCGACTTGGGGCAGGGTGGGCAGCGCGATTTTGAGCAGCCGCACATTGGCCTTGGACTTGAACACCGCCAGCGCCTCGGGCGTGAAATCGGGCGCCAGCAAGACCTCGACAAACTGTTTCGACACCGCCAGCGCCGCCGCGCCGTCGAGCGGCCGGTTGAAGGCGATGATGCCGCCAAAGGCGCTGGTCGGGTCGGTCTGAAACGCCTTTTCGTAGGCCTGCTGCGCAGTTGAGCCCAGCGCCACCCCGCACGGATTGGCGTGCTTGACGATCACGCAGGCCGGCACCTCGAAACCCTTGACGCACTCCCAGGCCGCGTCGGCATCGGCGATGTTGTTGTACGACAACTCCTTGCCCTGCAACTGCGTGCCCGTCACCAGCGCACCCGGCGCGGGCTCTAGGTCGCGGTAGTAGGCCGCCTGCTGGTGCGGGTTCTCGCCGTAGCGCAAATCTTGCAGCTTGACGAAGCGGCCGTTGCTCTGGCCCGGAAAGAGCAAGCGCGGCGGCGTCGAGTAACCCGCAGGCACACCCGCAGATAGGTCCAATGCCGACAGATAGTCGCTGATGGCGCCATCATAATGGCTGATGCGGTTGAAAGCCGTTATGGCGAACTGTAGGCGGGTGCGCTCGCTCACGCCCCCGTCTTGCAGCTCGGCCAGCAGCAGCGGGTACTGGCTGGCGTCGGTGAGCACCGCCACGTCGCGCCAGTTCTTGGCCGCCGAGCGCACCATCGCTGGGCCGCCGATGTCGATGTTTTCAATCGCCTCATCGAGCGTGCAGCCGGGTTGCGCCACCGTGGCCTCGAAAGGATAGAGGTTGACCACCAAAATGTCGATGGGGGCGATGCCTTGCGTTTGCAGCGCCAGCATGTGCTCGGGCCGCTCGCGCCGCGCCAGCAGGCCGCCGTGCACCGCCGGGTGCAGGGTTTTGACGCGGCCGTCGAGCATTTCAGGGAAACCGGTGAGCTCGGCCACCTCGGTCACGGGCAGGCCGTCTTGCGCCAGCAGGCGCGCCGTGCCGCCGGTTGAAATGAGTTGCACACCCAGTGCGTGCAGGCCGCGCGCGAGTTCGAGCAGACCGGTTTTGTCGGAGACCGAGAGCAGGGCTTTCATGGGGAGACTTTCAATGCCTAAAAAATGATCAAAAAATGGGGCGGTGCAACCAGCGCAAGCGTCCGCTACAGGGGCCGTCGCTGACTCAGCGGGTACCTAGGCTCAATCGAGCAAACCGTGTTCCTGCAGCTTTTTGCGCAAGGTGTTGCGGTTCAACCCCAGCCACTGGGCCGCGCGCGATTGGTTGCCTTGGCAACGACCCAGCACCACCTCGAGCAGGGGTTTTTCCACCGTGCGCAGCAGCATATCGTGCATATTGGCCGGTTCGTTGGCGCCCAAATCCTTGAAATAGGCTTCGATGTTGGCGCGCACGCTCTCGGGCAAGCTCGGGGTGCTCATGCAGCCAGCCTCCAGTCGGGGGTGCAGGCGCTGTCGAAGCAATCTTGGACGCAGCGCAGTTGTTGCCCGGCCGATTCGGCGCAGTTGATGGCCCGCCTGAAGTCGGCCTGCTGCTGCACCGTGGCGGGCAGCGAACGCGCATACCAGCCCAGGTGTTTGCGCGCACTGCGCACGCCGCTGTGCTCGCCGTAGAGCTGATAGTGATCCAGCAAATGGGCGCGCAGCAAGCGGGCCAGCTCGGGCGCCGTGGGTGCCGGCAAATGTGTGCCGGTTGCCAGAAAATGGGCGATTTCCCTAAACAGCCACGGCCGGCCTTGGGCGGCGCGGCCGATCATGAGCGCATCGCAGCCAGTGGCGGCCAGCACCGCGCGCGCCTGTTCCGGGCTGTCGATGTCGCCGTTGGCCACCACCGGGATGCGCAATTCGGCCTTGATCGAGGCGGCTGTGTGGTGCTCGGCCAGGCCCTTGTAGCCTTGCTCGCGCGTGCGCCCATGCAGCGCGATCATCTGCACCCCAGCCGCCTCAGCGGCGCGCGCCAGTTGCGGCGCGTTTTTGGCGCTTTGGCACCAGCCGGTGCGCATTTTGAGCGTCACCGGCACGCCGTGCGGTTGGCAAGCCGCGACCACCGCCTCGATGATCGCCAAAGCGCGTGCTTCGTCTTGCATCAGGGCCGAACCGGCCCACTGGTGGCAGACCTTCTTGGCTGGGCAACCCATGTTGATGTCGATGATCTGCGCCCCGCAGTCGATGTTGGCGCGCGCGGCGTCGGCCATCTGCGCCGGGTCGGTGCCGGCGATCTGCACCGCGATCGGGCCGGGTTCGCCCACGTGGTCGAGCCGGCGCAGGGTCTTGCGGCTGTCGCGCAACTCGGGCCGGGCGCTGATCATCTCGCTCACGGCGTAACCCGCCCCCAACTGCTTGCACAGGATGCGAAAGGGCCTATCCGTCACCCCCGCCATGGGGGCGACGAACAAACGGTTGACGAGTGTGTAGGGGCCGATGCGCATCAGGAAACAAAAAAACCACAAGCCACGGGCCGCTGCCATAGGGGGGCCGACACGAGGGAAATGCTGAAAAATTATGCAGCCTATTGTAGCTTGCCCACCCAAGCGGCCAATTGATCTCGGTTCGCTGCGCCCGCTGCGCGCCCCTTATACTGGCACCACGATGGAAGCTGTGTTGTGGTCGATTTTAGATGCCTTGCGCCTGCCACAATTTGGGCTCAGCACGGTGTTCGTGGTGGCTTTTCTTTCGGCCACCCTGCTGCCCTTGGGCTCGGTGCCGGTGGTGCTGGGGGTCATCAAGCTCAACCCAGAACTGTATTGGCCCGTGATGCTGGTGGCCACCGCCGGCAACACCTTGGGCGGCATCACCAACTGGCTGGTTGGCTACGGCGCCCATTCGGCGGTGGACAAGGTGCGCGGCTCAGCCACCCACGTGCGCGCGCTGGATTGGCTGAAACGCTTTGGCCCCAAAGCCTGCCTGCTGAGCTGGCTACCCGGCATTGGCGACCCGCTGTGCGCCGTGGCCGGCTGGCTGCGGCTGCCGTTCTGGCAGTGCGTGCCCTACATGGCGCTGGGCATGTTTTTGCGCTACATCACCTTCATCACGGCTTTGCTGTGGTTGCTGCCCGACGAATGGGCGCAAACTCCGGGTTGAAACGCTGAGCCACCGCGCACTCAAAGCCAACGCAGCACTTTACGCAGCCAGATCGAGCCCGAACGCGGCCACCAGACGCAGACGCAACGCCGTCCACTGCCCTTGCAACTCGGCCCAATCGGCTCGCTCGGCTTGGACTTGCAAACCATGTGCCAAGGCACCGATTTCGGTGTGGCCCAAGGTGTGCAAAACGCCCTTCAAGCTGTGCGCCAAGCGCACCAGCGCCGCCCGATCCTGCTGCGCCGCCAGCAGCGCGGCAGCCAGCCGAAAATCGTGCTCGAACTGCTCGATGCAGGCGGCTCGAAAAGTTAGAAACAAAGCCAAATCGTTGTCGAACAAGCTCTGCACGGCCCCCTGCTCGCAAGGGGGCAGCTGCGCCACCGAGTCCGCCGCCAAAGCAGTCGGTGGCAGCGGCTCGGGTTTCATCTCAGCCATTCGCTGGCTGAGGCCGGGCTTCGGTCGCCACAGCCGCCTTGGCCTTGCTGGCGGCCTTGGCAGCCTTGGCAGGGGCTGGAGCCACCGCACCTCCCGCCGCCAACGCAGGAGGAGCGATTGCGCTTACCTCGGCGCTCCGATCGTCAAGCAAATGGCCCATCGCCGCCTCGATCAGCGGCGGCAGGTCTTGCACCAGGCGCGGTTTGTGCACCACCGCCACATCTTGTAGGGCATGGGCATAGGGTTCGCGCTGCGCCGCATCGAGCGCGGTGAGCACGATCAGCTTGCAGTTGCCAAACAGCGCGTGGCTGCGCAGCCCCGCAATGAGCGTGGCACCATCCATGCCTGGCAACAAAATGTCGACAATGATGAGGTCGGGCTGCAAATGGCCGAAGGAAACCAAGCCGGCAATGGCGTCGGCCGAAACGTGCAACTCTACGCCTTCAAAGCGTTGCCGCACCAGCGACGAGACCAGGTTCTGAAAATGCACCGAGTCTTCGATCAGCAGCACGCGCGGCACGTGCACCGAATGACGCCGCCGCCCACTCGGGCGCAGGGTTGCGCCGCCGTGCATGGCCGCCACCCCGGTCACGCCGGCGCGGCTGCCCTTGATCCAGCGCTCGAGCGAGTCGCGCGTGATGCGCCGGTGCCCGCCAGGGGTTTTCCAAGCTTGCAAGTCGCCCCGGTCCACCATCAGTTGCACCGAACGCACCGCCATACCAAGCATTTTGGCAACTTCCAGCGTGGTGAAATACGCGCCAGACGACATGTCAACGGGGTTGTTTGTATTGTTCATGGGCGTATTTTGCAACAAATGGCACATTCAGCACAAGACTGTTTTTAGTAATTTTGTCGGAAATTCTGCATGGCGGTGGCATTCATAGGCTCCAACGCTTAAGCCAGCGACTTGAAGCGCACCCGCTTGGGCCGTGCGCCCTCCTCGCCCAAGCGGCGCTGCTTGTCGGCCTCGTACTCGGTGAAGTTGCCGTCGAAAAACACCCACTGGCTCTCGCCCTCGTAGGCCAGGATGTGGGTGCAGATGCGGTCCAGGAACCAGCGGTCGTGCGAGATCACCATCGCGCTGCCCGCAAATTCGAGCAGCGCCTCTTCGAGCGCGCGCAGGGTTTCCACGTCGAGGTCGTTGGAGGGTTCATCGAGCATCAGCACGTTGCCGCCCAGCGCCAGCGTCTTGGCCAGGTGCAGCCGCCCGCGCTCACCACCCGAGAGGTTTTTCACCAGCTTTTGCTGGTCGTTGCCCTTGAAGTTGAAGCGCCCCAAGTAGGCGCGGCTGGGCATGATGAACTTGCCCACGGTGATGTTGTCGAGCCCGCCGGACACGTCTTCCCACACCGTTTTGTCGCCTTGCAGCGCTTCGCGGCTTTGATCGACAAAGGCCAGTTTGGCGGTCTTGCCGATCACGATTTCGCCCGCGTCGGGCTGCTCCACGCCCTGGATCATGCGAAACAGCGTCGATTTGCCGGCCCCGTTGGGCCCGATGATGCCCACGATGGCCCCGGCCGGCACGCTAAAGCTCAGGTCGTCGATCAGCAGCCGGTCGCCGAAGGATTTGCGCACGTGCTTGAACTCGATCACCTGCGCACCCAGGCGCTCGGCTACCGGGATGAAGATCTCGTTGGTCTCGTTGCGGCGCTGGTAATCGACGTCGGAGAGTTCCTCGAAACGCGCCAGCCGCGCCTTGCTCTTGGCCTGGCGGCCCTTGGCGTTGGCGCGCACCCACTTGAGCTCTTCTTTCATGGCGCGCAGGCGCGCGTCTTCGCTGCGCTGTTCGCTCTCCAAACGGCGCTCTTTCTGGTCCAGCCAGTCGGTGTAGTTGCCTTTGTAGGGGATGCCGTGGCCGCGGTCGAGCTCCAAAATCCACTCGGCGGCGTTGTCCAAGAAGTAGCGATCGTGGGTGATGGCCACCACGGTGCCTGAAAAGCGTTTCAGGAACTGCTCCAGCCAGTGCACGCTTTCGGCATCCAGGTGGTTGGTGGGCTCGTCGAGCAGCAGCATGTCGGGCCGGCTTAGCAGCAATCGGCACAGCGCGACGCGGCGTTTTTCGCCGCCCGAGAGGGTTTTGATCTGCGCCTCCCAGGGCGGCAGGTTGAGCGCGTCGGCGGCGAGCTCGAGTTGCAGGTCGGCGTTTTCGGAGCCGGAGGCGGCGATCACCGCCTCCAGCTCGGCCTGCTCGGCGGCCAGGGCGTCGAAGTCGGCATCGGGTTCGGCGTAGGCGGCATAGACCTCATCGAGCCGCGCCTTGGCCGCCAGCGCACCGCCTATGCCCTCTTGCACCGCCTCGCGCACGGTTTGCTCGGGGTTGATGTGCGGCTCCTGCGGCAGGTAGCCGATGCGGATGCCCGGCATGGGGATGGCCTCGCCCTCGATCTCTTTGTCCACCCCGGCCATGATTTTGAGCAGGGTCGATTTGCCCGAGCCGTTGATGCCGAGCACGCCGATCTTGGCGCCGGGGAAGAAGCTGAGCGAGATGTCTTTCAAGATCTGGCGCTTGGGCGGCACCGTCTTGCAGACGCGGTTCATGGAGAAAACGTATTGGGCCATGGGGATGTAAAACAAATGAAAGGAATGCGCACGCAACCCCACCGGGGCCAGCACTTCGCCTCGATTATCCGCTGCTTAAGCGGCTTTGTGCGGATTTGTGCCGCACGCCAGGTTCGGCCTGCGGGCGCACCCAACCTGTGGTTTTTAAACGCCATGCAGCGCACCCACCGCAGACAAGGGCGGTTTGTGCCACAATCGGGCGGTGCGTACTTGCATTCGGTACCACAGCAGCACCATGCTGGGGCTTGGACGGCCCACTTTGCTCCCCATCTGCCCCGCGATTGCCCTTGCCCCTTGCGGCGCAGGGAGTGGCCGATACCCCTCGACGCCCCATGATGGGCGCAACCTAGACCCATGACTTTTGACGAACTGAACCTCGCCCCGGCTCTGCTGGATGCCGTGCGCGAGCAAGGCTACACCCAACCCACCCCGGTGCAGGCGCAAGCCATCCCCTTGGTGCTGGCCGGCCACGACCTGCTGGCTGGCGCCCAGACCGGCACCGGCAAAACCGCCGCCTTCACGCTGCCGCTGCTGCAGCGCCTGCACGCTGGCCAAGCCGGCCCTGAAGGCCATGCCGGCCATGAGCCCCCCAAACGCGGCCAGCCGCGCCCCATTCGCGCCCTGGTGCTCACCCCCACCCGCGAACTGGCGGCGCAGGTGGAAGAATCGGTGCGCACCTACGGCAAGCACCTGCAGCTCAAATCCACCGTGATTTTTGGCGGGGTCGGCATGAACCCGCAGATCGACAAACTGGCCCGGGGCGTCGATGTGCTGGTGGCCACCCCGGGGCGGCTGCTGGACCTGGTGGACCAAGGTCGCCTGGATTTGTCCAAGGTGGAAATTCTGGTGCTCGACGAAGCCGACCGCATGCTCGACATGGGCTTCATCCACGACGTGAAGAAAATCCTGCGCCTGCTGCCACAAAACAAGCAGAGCCTGCTGTTTTCGGCCACCTTCAGCGACGAGATCCGCGAACTCGCCAACGGCCTGCTGCGCAGCCCGAAGCACATCCAAGTCACGCCGCCCAACACCACGGTGCAGCGCATCGTGCAGACCATCCACCCGGTCGGGCGCGGCAAGAAAAAAGCGCTGCTGGCGCACATCATCAAAGAGCACGACTGGAGCCAGGTGCTGGTGTTTACGCGCACCAAGTTTGGCGCCAACAACGTGGCCGACTACCTCAATGCCCACGGCGTCGGCGCGCTGGCGCTGCACGGCAACAAGAGCCAGAGCGCGCGCACCCAGGCGCTGGCCGACTTCAAGAGCGGCACCATCCGCGCCTTGGTGGCCACCGACATCGCTGCGCGCGGGATCGACATCGACGACTTGCCGCACGTGGTCAACTACGACATCCCCAATGTGTGCGAGGACTACGTGCACCGCATCGGCCGCACCGGCCGCGCTGGGGCCGAAGGGGCGGCGGTGAGCCTGGTGAGCCTGGACGAAGAAGGCTTCATGATGGCGATCGAGAAGTTCACCAAGCAACAGCTTGCGGTGCAGATCTTCCCCGATTTCATGCCCGAAGCCGACGAAAAAGCCGAACCCATCGCCATGGGGCGCCAAACCCTCTGGGGCGGGGCGGGCAAACCACCCAGCCGCGATGTCATGGCTGCCGCCGGGCGCGCCGCGCGCAAAGAGATGACCGACCGCGTGCGCGACAGCAAGGGCGGCGCGCGCACTGGCCGACCGGCGGGAGGCGCGCCAGCCCGATCCGGCGCGGGCCCCGCGCGGGTTGCGCCAGCGCGGACGGCGCCTGCGCGGGTTGCGGCAGCCCCCACCTTCCACGACGACGACTTCGACGACGACGCCCAGCCCCCGCGCCACGCCGACCCCTTGGCCCCGTCCCGGCTGGCCCATGCCCCCGGACGGCGCCGCAACGGTGGGGGCGCTGCCCCTGCTGGCGGGCGCAACCAGGCACCGGGTTCGGGCACCGGGCCACGCCAGGGCGGTCCGCGCCAAGGTCCGGGTCAAGCTCAGCCGGGCCAGGCACGCAGCCGAAGCGCCGGCAGTGCTGGCGCGGGCGGCCCCGGCAGCCCGGCACGCCAGCCCGACCCGCTGCGCACCGGCATCGACACCTTGGGCCAGCGCGGCGGCGGCAACCGTTCACGCACCGGCGGCGGTGGCCAGGGCCAAGGCCAAGGCGGTGGTGGCGGCGGTGGTGGTGGCGGTATCGACCCCCTGCGCACCCGCTTTGGGCGCATCAAATAAGCTCAAAAAACCAGGAGCAGACCATGCGCATTTTGCACACCATGCTGCGCGTAGGCGACCTCGATCGCTCGATCGCCTTCTACACCCAGGTGCTGGGCATGACCCTGCTGCGGCGCTCGGAAAACCCGCAATATCGGTACACGCTGGCGTTTTTGGGCTTTGAGGGCGGCAACCCCGGCCAGGCCGAAATCGAACTGACCCACAACTGGGGTGTGACGCAGTACGAAATGGGCAGCGCCTACGGCCACATCGCCATCGGCGTGCCCGATGCCTACGCGGCCTGCGAGCGCATCCGGCAGGCCGGTGGCGCCATCACCCGCGAGGCCGGACCGGTCAAGGGCGGCAGCACGGTGATCGCCTTTGTCACCGACCCCGACGGCTACAAGATCGAGCTGATCGAACGGGCGGACTAGGCCGCCCAAGCCTGCTGCGGCAAGGCTTGGCCCGTGCTACCCATCAGGCCGCGCACCGGCTCGACCATCAGGCGCGCCACCTCGCGCATGACCGGCATCACCACGCTGTTGCCAAACTGGCGATAGGCTTGGGTGTCGCTGACCGGTATCTTGAAAGTATCCGGGAACCCCATCAGTCGGGCGCATTCGCGCGGCGTCAGGCGGCGTGGCCGCTTGCCGGGCCCTTGGTCGACGAGGATCTCTGAGCCATCTTTGTGGTAGCGCGCCGACAGGGTGCGCGTCACGCTTTGGGGTTGCACCAGCCCAAAGCCAAAACCATTGCCGGCCGCCTTGTGCTTGAGGGCGTAGGCTTGCAGATACTCCCACAGCTTGGGCGTGAGCGTGTAGCGCGGTTGCACGGCGTGGCTTTGGTGATCAAAAAACCGGTCTGCGTCCCATTCCAGCACGGGCTCGCTGCCGTCGGTTCGGTGCAAGATGCCATGCAGTTTCGGACCTTGTGCGGGCAACTGCAAATCGTCCCAAGTAAACCGGGTCGGCCGGCAAAAGCCCACCAAAATGATGCGCTCCCGGTGCTGGGGCGTAAAGTGTCGGCCATCCAAGACGCGGTGATGCACCTCGTAGCCCAATTCTTCGCGCAGGGTCTGGAGAATCACGGCAAAGGTGCGGCCTTTATCGTGCGAGAGCAGGTTTTTGACGTTCTCCAGCAAAAAAGCCTGGGGGCGCTTGGCGGCAATGATGCGCGCCACATCAAAAAACAAGGTGCCCTGGGTCGTGCATTCAAAGCCATGCGCCCGACCGAGCGAGTTTTTTTTGCTCACCCCGGCGATGCTAAAGGGCTGACAAGGAAAACCCGCCAGCAGCACCTCGTGGTCGGGCACCTCGTGCGCCGGCAGCGGCACGATATCGCCCACAAAGGGGTGGGTGTCGCCAAAGTTCGCTAGGTAGGTCTGCTTGGCGAAGCGGTTCCACTCGCTGGTAAACACGCACTCGGCGCCGTGGGCGGCAAAGCCCAAGCGGATGCCTCCAATGCCGGCGAACAGGTCAACGACCCGCAACGCCGCACCTTGTGGCTGATCAAAAGGCAGGCAGGCCTGAATCGGCAGCCTGTGCGGCGTGGCGGCCTGCAGTTTGGTGGGCGCTGCTGCGCTCATGGGCGTCAAAGCGTCTCGGCCCCGCCCAAGTAGGGCCGCAGCGCCGCCGGAATGCCGATGCGGCCATCAGCCTGCTGGTGGTTTTCCAGCAGCGCGACCAGGGTGCGGCCCACCGCCAGCCCGGAGCCGTTGAGGGTGTGCAGCCACTCGTTTTTGCCTTGCGCGTTTTTGTAGCGCGCTTGCAGGCGCCGCGCCTGGAAGGCTTCGCAGTTGCTCACCGAGCTGATTTCGCGGTAGGTGTTTTGCGCCGGCAGCCAGACTTCGAGGTCGTGCGTGCGCGCCGCGCCAAAACCCATGTCGCCGCTGCACAGCAGCATCACGCGATAGGGCAGCTCCAGCAGTTGCAGTATGGTTTCGGCGTGCTGCGTCATGTCGTGCAGCGTCGCGTTGCTGCGCTCGGGGTGCACGATCTGCACCAGCTCCACTTTGTCGAACTGGTGCTGGCGGATCAGGCCGCGGGTGTCGCGCCCGGCGCTGCCCGCTTCGGAGCGAAAGCACGGGGTGTGGGCGGTGAATTTGAGCGGCAACTCGGCCTCGGGCACGATGCAGTCGCGCACGAAGTTGGTGAGCGTGACTTCGCTGGTGGGGATGAGGTAGAGCGCGCCCTCCTCCTCGCCCTCTTGGCCGCCTTTTTTGACGGCAAACAGATCGGCCTCGAACTTGGGCAACTGGCCGGTGCCGCGCAGCGTGGCGGCGTTGACCACGTAGGGCGTGTAGCACTCGGTGTAGCCGTGGCGCTCGGTCTGCACGTCGAGCATGAACTGGGCCAGCGCCCGGTGCAGCCGCGCCAGCCGGCCCTTGAGCACGGCAAAACGCGCGCCGCTGAGCTTGGCGGCGGTCTCGAAATCGAGCCCCAGCGGCTCGCCGAGCTCGACGTGGTCGCGCGGCGCAAAACCCAGCGCGGCCGGGCTGGCCCGGTAGCCGCCGGCCTCCGCACCCGGCACGCCTGTGCGCGGCGGAGCCCAGCGGCGCAGCTCCACGTTGGCGCTCTCGTCGGCCCCCAGCGGCACCTCGGGCTGCGGCAGGTTCGGCAGGGCCAGCAGCAGGGCTTGCAGCTCGGCCTGAATCTGCTCCAGCCGCGCCGCCGAGCGCTCCAGCGCCACTTTGAGCTGACCCACTTCGGCCATGGCCGCCTCGGCCTGGGCGTGCTGGCCTTGGCCCTTGAGCACGCCGATCTGTTTGGAGCAGCGGTTGCGCCGCGCCTGCAGCTCTTCGGTCTGCACCTGTAGGGCCTTGCGCTCGTGCTCGAGCGCACTGAAAGCGGCCACGTCGAGAAAGGGTTGCGGGTTTTTGCGGGTTTGCAAGCGGGCGACGACGGCGTCGAGGTCTTTGCGCAGGTGCGTGAGGTCTAGCATGGTGGGGCCGATTTTAGGGGTTGTGGGCAGCCCCTAAACCGAGCCTCAATCGGGGCGGATGCCGGTGCGCTGCACCAAGCGCGTGTAGAAATCGAACTCGAATCGGATTTGCTCGGCAAACTGCTCGGGGGTGCTGCCCACGACCGGCGCACCGGCGTCCTCGAGCCGCTGGCGCAGCGCCGGATCGGCCAAAACGCGCACGGTGTCGGAGTGGATGCGCTGCACCACCTCGCCGGGCAGGCCACGCGGGCCAATTAGACCAAAGAACCCCCCGCGGTTGGCGATCGGTAGCCCAACCTCAGCAAAGGTGGGCACTTGGGGCAGCTGGGCCAACCGCTGGGGCGACGCCACGGCCAGCGGAATCAGCCGGCCACCGGGTTGGATATGCGGCATCACCCCAGGCAGGGCATCAAAAATGATCGGCACACGGCCCGCCTTCACGTCAACCAGTGCGGGCGCGGTGCCGCGGTAGGGGATGTGCACCATGAAGATGCGGCTTTCGAGCTCGATCAGCTCGCCCAGCAGGTGCAGCAGGGTGCCGGTGCCGGGGGTGGCGTAGGAGTAACGACCGGGGTGGCGCCGAACTTCGCGCAGAAACGAATCGAAATCGCGCGCCGGGAATGAGGGATGCACCGCCAGCACCAAGGGGATGACGACGAGGTTGATGATGGGCGTGAAGTCGTTGACCGGGTGGTATGGCGTGTTGGGGATGAAGGCCGGATTGGTGGCCAGCGTCGAGACGGCGGACAGGCCCAAGGTGTAACCGTCAGGCGCCGCACGCGCGACCTCGTGGGTTCCGATGGCTCCACCGGCGCCGGTGCGGTTGTCCACCGCCACCGATTGGCCCAGCAGCGCCGCCAAGGGCGTGGCCACAGAGCGCGCCACCATATCGGCCGACCCACCAGGCGTGAACGGAACGATCAGGCGCAGCGAGCGGCTCGGGAAGGCGCGCGCCCAAGCGCGGCCACTGGCGGTGAGCATCGAGGCGAGCCCGGCGGCCCCCATGAGCGTGCGGCGTTGCATGGTTTTGTCTCCTGCATGGCTAAATGGCAAGCCATTGTAGGCAGCAACTTGGCGATTTCAAGGCCAATTTCGGCCGATCGGCATGCGGACTTACCCGCGCAAACCAGCCCCCACCCTGTGGGACGCTCTGCAGGCTCAATCCAGCTTGAGCCCCTTGGGCAGCGGGAACTTGAGGGTCTCGCGCGCGCCGTCTAGGCTGCGCACCGACACCGCCCCGAGCGCCTTGAGCCGCTGCAGCACGCCTTGCACCAGGGTTTCGGGGGCCGAGGCACCGGCGGTCACGCCCACGCGCGCTGCATCGGCAAACCAGTGGTCGCGCAGCTCCGAGGCGTCTTCGACCATGTAGGCGGGCACGCCCAAGCGCTGCGCAAGCTCGCGCAGGCGGTTGGTGTTGGAGCTGCTCGGGCTGCCTACCACCACCACGGCATCGACCAGTGGGCTGAGCAGCTTGACCGCGTCTTGGCGGTTTTGCGTGGCGTAGCAGATGTCTTGCTGCTTGGGCTCGCGCAAGGCCGGGAAGCGTGCGCGCACGGCGGCGGCGATTTCGGCCGCGTCATCGACGCTGAGCGTGGTCTGCGTCACCAGCGCCAGCCGCTCGGTTTGCTGCGGCTGCACCCGCGCCACGTCGGCCAAATCTTCCACCAGATGGATGCCGGCATCGAGCTGGCCCATGGTGCCTTCGACCTCCGGGTGGCCTTTGTGGCCGATCATGATGAACTCGTAGCCTTCTTGGTGCAGCTTGGCCACTTCCACATGCACCTTGCTCACCAGCGGGCAGGTGGCATCGAAGATGCGGAAACCGCGCCGCTCGGCCTCGCGCTGCACCGCCAAGCTGACTCCGTGGGCGCTGAACACCAGCGTGGCACCGGCGGGCACGTCGTCCAGCTCCTCGATGAAGATGGCCCCGCGATCCCTTAGGTCATTGACCACGTGGGTGTTGTGCACGATTTCGTGGCGCACGTAGATCGGGCGGCCAAACTTGGCCAGTGCGCGCTCGACGATTTCGATGGCGCGGTCGACCCCGGCGCAAAAGCCACGCGGCTCGGCCAGCAGCACCTCTTGCACGGCCGCCATCACAGCACCGCGATCAGTTGCACTTCAAAACGCACCGGCTGGCCTGCCAGGGGGTGGTTGAAGTCGATCTGGAGCGCGCCGTCGGGGCGCAGCTGGCAAACGGTGCCAGCATAGTGGCCCAGGCCGTCGGGGGTGGGGAACTGCAGCACATCGCCCACGGCGTGGCCCTGCAGCGGCAGGCCCAAGCGCTGCAGCAGCGTGCGCGCCACCCATTGCACCTTGTCTGGCTGGCGCTCGCCAAAGGCGGCACCGGCGGGCAGCTCGATCACGGCGTGCGCGCCGTCGTGCAAGCCGAGCAGTTGCGCTTCGAGCGCGGGCGAGAGTGCGCCGCTGCCCAGGCTCAGGGTGGCGGGCTGGGCGGCAAAGGTGTCGATCAGGCTGCGCCCGTCGGGCCCCGAGAGGCGGTAATGCAGGGTGAGGAAGGAGTCGGGGGCGACTGGGTTCATGGCGGGGCTGCGCGGCGGCAACAATAGAATAACTTGGCGTATTGTAAAAAACTTGGGAGCCGCCGCTGTGAACACCGCCTCAATGCCCTTGAAGGGCCTGCCCGCCGATGCGCGCCCGCGCGAAAAGCTGCTGCAGCGCGGCCCCGCCGCCCTGAGCGATGCCGAGCTGCTGGCGCTGCTGCTGCGCACCGGCATCCCGGGCAAAAACGTGGTGCAACTGGCGCAGGAGCTGGTGGACCGCTTTGGCGGCGTGGCCGGGCTGCTGCACAGCGGCCCGCAGGACCTGCAAAGCATCAAAGGGCTGGGGCCGGCCAAGCGCGCCGAGCTGCTGGCGGTGGTCGAACTGGCGCGGCGTGCGTTGGCGCAGGGGCTGGCCGAGCGGCCGCTGTTTGATACACCGCAGGCGGTGGCGCAGTACCTGCAACTGCATTTGGGCCACAAGCCGCACGAGGTGTTTGCGCTGTTGTTTCTGGATAGCCAGCACCGGCTGCTGGCCTACGAGGAGCTGTTTCGCGGCACCTTGGGGCAGACCAGCGTCTATCCGCGCGAGGTGGTGCTGCGCGCCCTGCACCACCACGCCGCCGCCGTGGTGCTGGCACACAACCACCCCAGCGGCGCCAGCGAGCCTTCGCGCGCCGACCAGCTCCTGACCGATTCGCTCAAGGCGGCGCTGGCGCTGGTCGATGTGCGGGTGCTGGACCACTTCGTGGTTACGGCAGCGGGCTGCCGCTCGATGGCCGAAATGGGGCTGGTCTAGCGGCCCCCCCGTGCACCCACGTGCATCAGACTTGCGGCACCGCCTCCCCCACCACCTGTTGCGGCTGCGGGGTGCGGATCAGGTAATCAAAAGCGCTCAGCGCCGCTTTGGCCCCTTCGCCGGCCGCAATCACGATCTGCTTGTAGGGCACGGTGGTGCAGTCGCCCGCGGCAAACACGCCGGGTACGCTGGTGTGGCCCCTAGCGTCGATCACGATCTCGCCGTGGGGGCTCAGGGCCAGCGCACCCTTGAGCCATTCGGTATTGGGCACCAGGCCGATCTGCACAAAAATGCCTTCCAGCGCCAGATCGTGCGCGCTGCCGGTGGCGCGGTTGGTGTAGCGCAGACCGTTGACGCGTGCGCCGTCACCCAGCACCTCGGTGGTCTGCGCCTGAGTGATCACGGTTACGTTGGGCAGGCTGCGCAGCTTGGCTTGCAGCACCGCGTCGGCGCGCAGTTCGGCGGCAAATTCGAGCAGCGTCACGTGCTGCACGATGCCGGCCAGGTCGATCGCGGCTTCCACGCCCGAGTTGCCGCCGCCGATCACCGCCGTGCGCTTGCCCTTGAACAGCGGGCCGTCGCAGTGCGGGCAGTAGGCCACGCCTTTGTTTTGGTATTCGCGCTCGCCCGGCACGTTCATGTTGCGCCAGCGCGCTCCGGTGCTCAGCACCACGCTGCGCGCTTTCAGCACCGCGCCACTGGCCAGTTCGATGCCGATCAGGCCACCCGGCTGTGCCGCAGGCAGCAGCCGCACCGCACGCTGCAGGTTCATGATCTGCACCTCGTAGTGGCGCACGTGCGCCTCCAGCGCGGCGGCCAGCTTGGGGCCTTCGGTGTGCAGTTGCGAGGGGTAGTTTTCGATCGCCAGCGTGTCGTTGAGCTGGCCACCCATGCGCTCGGCCAGCAAGCCGGTGCGGATGCCCTTGCGCGCCGCATACACCGCCGCCGCCGCACCGGCCGGTCCACCGCCGATGTTGAGCACATCGAAGGGCTCCAGCGCATCGAGCTGCTGCGCCTGCTTGACCAGAGCACCGGCGTCGAGCTTGGCCAGCACCTCTTCCACGCTCATGCGGCCCGAGCCAAACGCGGCCCCATTCAGATACACCGACGGCACCGCCAGCACATCGCGCTCGTTCACCTCTTGCTGGAACAGCGCGCCGTCGATCACCACCGTCTGCACGCGCGGATTCAGCAGCGCCAGCAGGCTGAGCGCCTGCACCACATCGGGGCAGTTGTGGCAGCTCAGCGACATATAAATCTCAAATCGGTAGTCGCCCGGCAAGGCCTTGATCTGCTCGATCAGGCCGGCTTCGACCTTGGGCGGATGCCCGCCCGCCCACAGCAGCGCCAGCACCAGCGAGGTGAACTCGTGGCCCAGCGGCACGGCGGCAAAACGCAACTGGCCCGGCTGGCCCTGCCCTTGCACGGTAAAGGATGGCACGCGCGCGTCTTGCCCGTCGGTGCGCAACGCGATTTTGTTTGAGAGCGCAGCGATGGTTTCGAGCAACTCGCGCATCTCTAGCGAGGCGCTGGAGCCATCCAGCGCGGCCACCAGCTCGATCGGCTGCTGCAGGCGCTCCAAATAGGCTTGGAGCTGGGCTTTGAGGGTATCGTCGAGCATCTCTGCAATCCTTGGGGTGTGGGCGGGGCCAGCGGGCTTTAGGGGGAGTCGCTTAGATTTTTCCTACCAGTTCCAGCGAGGGGGCCAGGGTTTTGGCGCCTTCGTTCCACTTGGCTGGGCAGACTTGGCCGGGGTTCTTGGCCACGTACTGGGCCGCCTTGAGCTTGCGCAGGGTTTCTTTGACGTCGCGCGCAATGGCGTTGTCGTGGATTTCGGCGGTCTTGATCTGGCCTTCGGGGTTGATGATGAAGGTGCCGCGCAGCGCCAGACCTTCGGCCTCGATGTGCACGCCAAAGGCGCGGGTCAGGGTGTGGGTGGGGTCGGCCACCAGCGGGAACTTGGCTTTGCCCACGGCGGGCGAGGTTTCATGCCACACTTTGTGCGAGAAGTGGGTGTCGGTGGTGACGATATAGACCTCGGCACCGAGTTTTTGGAACTCGGCGTAGTTATCGGCGGCGTCTTCCACTTCGGTTGGGCAGTTGAAGGTGAAGGCGGCCGGCATGAAAATCAGCACCGACCATTCGCCCTTGAGCGTTTCGTCGGACACTTGCACGAACTTGCCGTTGTGGAAAGCCTGGGCTTTGAAAGGCTGGACTGGGGTGTTGATGATCGACATGGAAACTCCTGAAGGGAAGGATTGAGGGTTAACGAGATTGGTGAAAACCCTAGTCATCATAGCCCAGCCGATAGCTGTTGTTTATTGATACTGGCTATCGCGAACATTGATGCACCGCCGCATGGGGCGCTGGTGGGGCGCTGAAGAGCCCCGTTGCGGTCGCCTACTTCATCGTTGGCATGACGAATTCGGGGTCGCGCACGCCGGTGGGCCAGCGCGCGGTCACGGTCTTGAGCCGAGTATAAAAGCGCACCCCGTCGGGGCCGTGCATGTGCAGCGGGCCAAACAGGCTGCGCTTCCAGCCGCCAAAGCTGTGAAACGCCATCGGCACCGGGATCGGCACGTTGATGCCGACCATGCCCGCCTGCACCCGGTGCGCAAACTGGCGCGCCGCGTCGCCATCGCGGGTGAAAATGGCGGTTCCGTTGCCGTATTCGTGCTCATCGACCAGCTTGAGGGCGGCCTCGAAATCGGGCACGCGCAGCAGGCACAGCACCGGGCCAAAAATTTCTTCGCGGTAGATGCGCATCTCGGGGCGGACGCGGTCAAACAGGCAGCCGCCCAGAAAAAACCCATCCTCGTAGCCGGGTACGCGCAAGCTGCGGCCATCGACCAGCAGCTCGGCGCCCTCGGCCACGCCGGAATCCACGTAGGCGCGCACGCGCTCGCGGTGCGCCGCCGTCACCAGCGGGCCGATATCGGGCTCGGCTTGGTTGCCGGGCCCGATGCGCAGCCCCTCGACCAAGGGCCGCAGCTTGGCGATCAGCGCCTCGGCCGTGGCATCGCCCACGCACACCGCCACCGAAATGGCCATGCAGCGCTCGCCCGCCGAACCGTATGCGGCCCCGAGCAGCGCGGCGGCGGCTTGCTCCAGATCGGCGTCGGGCAGGATCACCATGTGGTTCTTGGCCCCGCCCAAGGCCTGCACGCGCTTGCCCAGTGCGCTGCCGCGGGCATAGATGTAATCGGCCACCGGCGTCGAGCCCACGAAGCTGAGCGCCTGCACACGCGGGTCGTCGAGCAGGGCATCGACCGCCACCCGGTCGCCCTGCAGCACGTTGAACACGCCATCGGGTAGGCCAGCATCCTTGAGCAGCCGGGCCAAGATCAGCGGCGCGCTCGGCACGCGCTCGGAGGGCTTGAGCACGAAGGTGTTGCCGCAAGCCAGCGCCACCGGGAACATCCACATCGGCACCATGCAGGGAAAATTGAAAGGCGTAACGCCCGCCACCACCCCCAGCGGCGCGTACTCAGTGTAGGAATCCACCCCGCGGCCGACGTTGATCGAATGCTCGCCCTTGAGCAGGTGCGGCGCGCCACAGGCGAACTCGACCACCTCTAGCCCGCGCGTGAGCTCGCCGTGGGCGTCGGCCAGCACCTTGCCGTGCTCGGCGCTGATGGCGGCGGCGATTTCATCGGCATGGCGCTCCAGCAATTCCTTGAAGCGAAACAACACCCGCGCGCGCTGCAGCGGCGGCGTTTGGCCCCAAGCCGGGAAAGCGGCTTGGGCGGCGGCCACCGCCTGCGCCGCCTCGGCAGCCGTTGCCAGCGGCACTTGGGCCTGCACCCGACCCGTGGCCGGGTCGAACACCTCAGCGTGGCAGCCGCTGCGGCCAGCCAGGCTTTGGCCGTTGATGAAATGGGGGATGTGGCGCTGGGTGCTCATACAAAAAAACGGCGGCCAAATGGGCTTGGGCAGGGCATTCTAGCGCCCCCTTAAAAGCGCCAAACAAAAGCGCTAAACTGCGCAATGGCAAACCCAAAGCGCGCCGTGCGTGCTGTCTGCTCAAACAACTTTAAGGAACCTCCACCATGCAAGGCGACATACAAGTCATCGGCCATCTGCAAGCCCAGCTCAAAAACGAGCTGACCGCCATCAACCAGTATTTCGTGCACTACCGCATGCTCAAACACTGGGGCTTGGACAAGTTGGCGCAAAAAGAGTACCAAGAATCGATCGGCGAGATGAAGCACGCCGACCGCCTGATGGACCGCATTTTCACCCTCGACGGCCTGCCCAATCTGCAAGATTTGGGCAAGCTCAACATCGGTGAGAACGTGCCCGAGATTCTGAGCAGCGACCTGACCTTGGAGCGCACTGCCCAAGCCACCATCAAAGACGGCATCGCCCACTGCGAGAGCGTACGCGACTACGTTTCGCGCGACCTGCTGCTCGAGATTTTGGAAGACACCGAAGAACACATCGACTTTCTGGAAACCCAGATCGACCTGATCGACAAGGTCGGGGCGCAGAACTACCTGCAGAGCATGATGGGCAGCGTCGAATAAAGCCTAGGGGAAGGCTCGACCAAGGCACACCGATCGCCCCCTTTGGCGGGCGATCCGCCCCACCCCATCATGTCCGCCCCTTACCGCATCAGCGCCAGCACCGGGATCGACCAAGGCGATCGCCCGTATCAGCAAGACCAGCTCGGCTTGCTGGCGCATCGCTACATCAAGGGCTGCTTGCTGGGCGTGATTGCCGACGGCATGGGCGGGCTGGCGGGCGGACGCAAGGCGGCGGATCAGGTGCTGTTGACGGCGCAGCAGTTGTTTGATCAATTCGATCCGTCCACCGACGATGGGGCGGCGTTTTTGCTGCGCTTGGCGCAAGAGGCGCACATCGGCATCCGCCTGACGGCCGCCGCCGCCGACTTGGAGCCGCACAGCACCTTGGCCAGTTTTTTGATACTGCCCAGCGGCGACTGCCACTTCGTGCACTCGGGCGATTCGCGTTTGTACCATTTTCGCGGATCGCAGTTGCTGCACCGGAGCAAGGACCATTCGCTGGTTGAAGCGCTGGTCGAACAAGGCCAGCTGAATGAAGAGCAAGCCCGAACCGACCCGCGCAGCAACCTGTTGTTGCATTGCCTAGGCACCCAACAAGCCCCCACCATCGACAGCCACCGCTGTGAACCGCTGCAAGTGGGCGATGTGCTGCTGGCTTGCAGCGACGGCATTTGGCAATGTTTTACAGGCCAAGAGCTAAACACCCTGCTGCAACGCGCCACACCCCGCCAGGCTTGCGAGGAACTGGTGGCGCAGGCGCGACTGCGCGCCTACGGCCATTGCGACAACCTGAGCCTGATCGTGCTCAGGCTCGACCCTCCCGCAGCGCCCCAGTCCTTGCTGCGCCCTACCTAAGCGGCGAAGTGGGGGCGGTTTGGGGCGCGGGTTCGAGCAAATACAAACCGGAGCGGCTTTGTTTGGCGTGGTGCTTGGCACTGGCTGCGGCATTGGCCACGCTCTCGGCGTCGGCATAGCGACCCGGCGCAATCTTGACCACGCCCAAGCTGACGCTGGTGCAAGGGTGAAAGCGCAGTTGGCCGTTGCGGTCTTCGGCGTGTACGCCGCCCGCAATCTGATCGGCTTGGTCGTAGAGCTCGAGCGCCTTGCGGTTGAAGGTTTGCACCGAGCGCTCGAGCCGCTCGTGCCAGTCTGGGCTTTGCAGCAGCAGCACAAAGTCGTCGCCACCCACATGACCGATGAAGTCGCGCCGCGGGTCGCAGACGGCTTGCAGGCACTCGGCTTGCAGGCGAATCACGGCGTCGCCACGCCAGTAGCCGTAGTGGTCGTTAAAGGCCTTGAACTGGTTCAGGTCGGCGTAGCAGGCGATGAAATCCTGCTGGTTGTCGAGCAGGCGCTGGATGTGCAGCGTGATCGGGATGTTGCCGGGCAGGAAAGTGAGCGGGTTGGCGTGCCGCGCCGCCTCGATGCGCGCCTCGGTCACCATGCGCACCAGGTCGGCCCCGGTGCCTAGGCCCCGGTACTGGCCGCCTTCGGTGATGATGAAGCCCTCGCTGAGGTAGCGCTGGTCGGCTGCGGTCAGGATTTCGGTCAGGTTTTCGATTGGGGTGTGGATATCGACCAGCAGGGGGTCGGGGTTGGCGTGCAGGCGACACGGCCTGCCGCCGTAGATGTCGCGAAAGAAAATCTGGAGAAACAAATCCTGCAAGGTCTTGCGGCTGATCAGCCCCACCGGGCGCTCGCCCTCCATCAGGGCCAGCGCGTGCAAGCCCTTGTGCTGCTTGAACAGGCCCGCCACCAGCTCGTGGCTGGCTTGGGCCTCAACCGTGGGGGCTTCGATCAGCAAGGCGCGTGCCGTCAAGCCCCGGTTGCTGACCTGCTTTTGCAGTGGCAAGACGCTGATCTGGCGGCTGCTCAACACCCGCTCGGCATCGGGCAAGGGGACAGTGACCGGATCGGCCTGCGGGCGCCCAAGGTAGAAGCCTTGGGCGTAAGGCAGCCCCAGATCGCGCAAGATTTCGAGCTCATCGGCCGTTTCGATGCCTTCAGCCACCAGCTTGGCGCCAAAGATCTCTGCCAGACGGCTCAGGGCCTGCACGGTTTGCAGCTTGTGGCTGTGTTGGTTGACATCGCGCACGAAGTATTTGTCGATCTTGACGTACTCGGGGTGCAGCTCGGACCACAGGCGCAGGCTGGAGCGCCCGTCGCCAAAATCATCGAGCGCCAGCGCCCCACCGTGGCGCCGCAGGCGCTCGATCACGCTCTGGATGGCGTCGATTTCGACGACCTGCTCGTGCTCGGTGAGTTCGAGCACCAGCGATGAGAGCGACAGCCCGAGGGCCTGCGCGTGGTCGAATAGGCGCACGATCTGCTGGCGTTCGGCGGCCTTGACCAAAACCGAGGCGCTGATGTTGAGAAACAGCCGCCCGACGCGCGCGCTGCGGCTCCAGCACCACAGGGCCCGAAACAGGCATTCGAGCTCGAACTCGAGCGTTAAATTTTCGCTCTGCGCCGAGGCCAGCAGCTCGAGCGGGCCGTTCCACGGGCTGTTGGGGGGCGGTCGCACCAAGGCTTCGTGCGCATAGACCGAAACCCCGGCCAAATCGACGATGGGCTGAAAATGCACCCGCAGCGCCGCGCTGTCGATCAGTTCGCGGATGCTGCAGATTTGCTCCTGCCCAGCCAGCCCAAGGGAATCAGAATGCATGCGCATAAATGGCCCGCCTCACGAATTGAAATTTCAACTTTCAATTGTCAGCGGCCCGCATGACAAGGGGATGAAACCAAGTGCGCTAGCGCACGCGCCGGCGCAGCAAAGCCACAAACACCGCCAATGCCAACAGTGCCATGCCCGTGAACACAAAGAAAGACCAGTTGGCGATCGTCAGGCCCAGAAACCACCAATCCACCTTGGCACAGTCGCCGCTGCCGCTGAACAGCATCGGGATCAGGCGCTCGAGCGGGAAGCTGGCGATCATGCCGTAGAAGTCGCGCCCGCAGGTGACGAACTCGGGCGGGTACCACTGCAACCAGCTCTGGCGCGCGGCGGTAAAGGCGCCAAAACTGGCCATGAGCGCGATGGCGGTCGAGCCCGCCAGATGCACCCCACGCTGCGCGAAGGCCGCAGTGAGCAGCGCCAGCAGCATGACGCCGAGCAAGGCGTAGCGCTGCACCACGCACATCGGGCACGGCTGCAAGCCCACCACGTGCTGCAAATACAGGCCGTAGCCAAACATGCCCACGCACACCAGCGCCAGCAGCAGCAGCCAGCGGCGCGGGTGTTGCCCCAAAGAGTCAAGCCAAGCCATCATGCGCCCTATGGTAGCGCATCAGCTCTCGACGAAGGCGCGCTCGATCACATAGTCGCCTGGCGTACTCGTGTTTCCTTCCACGAACTGGCGCTGTTCCATCATGCGCTTGAGGTCACGCAGCATCTCGGGGCTGCCGCAGATCATGACCCGATCCTGCGCCGGATCCAGCGCCGGCAGGCCCAGGTCGGCGGCCAGCTTGCCGTTATCGATCAGGTCGGTGATGCGGCCGCGGTTTTTGAAGGGCTCGCGCGTCACGGTCGGGTAGTAGCGCAGTTGCGCGCGCACCATCTCGCCCAGAAACTCGTGCTGCGGCAAGTCCACCGTGAGGTATTCGTAGTAGGCCAGTTCCTTGACTTCGCGCACCCCGTGCACCAGCACCACCTGCTCGAACTTCTCGTAGGTGGCCGGGTCGCGCACGATGCTCATCCACGGCGCCAGCCCGGTGCCGGAGCCGAGCAGATACAGGCGCTTGCCCGGCAGCAGGTAGTCGATCAGCAGCGTGCCGGTGGGCTTGCGCCCGACCACGATGGTGTCGCCGGGCACGATGTGCTGCAAGCGGCTGGTGAGCGGGCCGTCGGGCACCTTGATGCTGAGGAACTCCAGGTGCTCCTCGTAATTGGCGCTGGCGATGCTGTAGGCGCGCAGCAAGGGCTTGCCGCCCTCGGTGCGCAGGCCGATCATGGTGAAGTGGCCGTTGGAGAAGCGCAGCGAGGGGTCGCGCGTGGTGGTGAAGCTAAACAGCCGGTCGGTCCAGTGGTGGACGCTCAAGACCCGTTCTTCGTTGAATGCGCTCATGGGGGGATGGGTGCGGGGGGCGGGGGTGTGGGTGCGGCCCAAGCGCGCCGCTGGGGCGCAGGGCCAAAATGGTGGCGGAGTGAGAGGGATTCGAACCCTCGATGCGGCTCTACACCGCATACTCCCTTAGCAGGGGAGCACCTTCGGCCTCTCGGTCATCACTCCAGCGCTTTTGATTATGCCCGAAATCGGCCCGATCTTGAGCAAGCGCCGCGCAAAAGCCTCAGTTCGAGGCCAGGCTGTCGGTGGGCTGATCGAGGTCGAACTCGCGGTGCAAGGCGCGCACCGCCAGCTCCATGTATTTTTCGTCGATCACGACCGAGGTCTTGATCTCGGAGGTGCTGATCATCTGGATGTTGATGCCCTCTTCGCTCAGACTGCGAAACATGCGGCTGGCCACGCCCACATGGCTGCGCATGCCGATGCCGACGATGCTGACCTTGCAGATGCGCGCATCGCCCAGCACCTCGGCCGCGCCCAGTGCGGGCACAACCTGGCTGCGCAGCAGCTCCAGCGTTTTGGGGTAGTCGTTGCGGTGTACGGTGAAGCTGAAGTCGGTCTTGCCTTCTTTGCTGATGTTTTGGATGATGACATCGACTTCGACGTTGGCCGCCGCCACCGCGCCCAGAATCTGGTAGGCGATGCCGGGCCGATCGGGCACGCCGAGCACAGTGATCTTGGCTTCGTCGCGGTTGAAGGCGATGCCGGAGACGACGGCTTGTTCCATGGTTTGCTGTTCCTCAAAAGTGATCAGGGTGCCGGATTGGGCTTCGGTGTTCAGATCGATGTCCCAGGGCGTGAAGCTCGACAACACGCGGATGGGCATGCGGTACTTGCCGGCAAACTCGACCGAGCGGATTTGCAGCACCTTGGAGCCCATGCTGGCCATTTCCAGCATTTCTTCGAAGCTCACGCGCGCCAGGCGGCGCGCCTCGGGCACCACGCGCGGGTCGGTGGTGTAGACACCGTCGACGTCGGTGTAGATCAGGCACTCGTGCGCGCCGATGGCTGCGGCCACCGCCACCGCCGAGGTGTCCGAACCGCCGCGCCCGAGCGTGGTGATGTGGCCGTCGGCATCGACACCCTGAAAGCCGGTGATGACCACCACCTTGCCGGCCGCCAGATCGGCCTGGATGCGGGCCTGGTCTATGGCTTCGATGCGCGCCTTGGTGTAGGCGCTGTTGGTGCGGATCGGCACCTGCCAGCCGCAGTAGCTCACGGCCGCCAGCCCTTCGGCCTGCAAGGCGATGGCCAGCAGTGCCGACGAGGCCTGCTCGCCGGTGGCGGCGAGTTGGTCCAGTTCGCGCTCAGTGGCCGAACTGGCCGCAGCCGGGGCCAGCTCTTTGGCCAGCGCCAGCAGGCGGTTGGTCTCGCCGCTCATGGCGCTGGGCACCACCACCATCTGGTGGCCGGCGCGCTGCCATTTGGCGACGCGTTTGGCGACGTTGCGGATGCGCTCGGTCGAGCCCATGCTGGTGCCGCCGTATTTGTGAACGATGAGTGCCATGAGAGGGGGTGCGATGGGTGTGGTGTGGCCGTACCGTGCAGCCAAGGCTGCCAGCCAGTGAGTCAAAGCCTCAAATTATAAATGGCGGCATGGCAGCATCCGACTCAAGATCCAAGTGCGCACCGCAACGCCGCACCCGCCCCTGCCCCACCTTGATCTCGATTTGGTGGCCCCGGGTGCGACAGGCGGCCACTTGGTGCAGCAGTTGCTGCAGTTGGGCGGCGCTGGCCTGGGTGCCGTGCTGGCTGCGCAGCCAGTGGCGCAGCAGGTTGGCTTGGCGGTCGGGGCTTAAGGCTTGTACGGCGGCGATGGCGGGCGGGTTGCCCACCGCCAGCAAGTCCTGCGCCGCCAGCTCGTCCAGCAGGCGCTGCGCCTGGGCAATCTGGCTGGTGCTGCGCGCCACCGTGCGCAGGCTGGCGGGAAAGTGCTGCAGCAGCGCAGGCAGCAGGTGCGCGCGGATGCGGTTGCGGGTGTAGCGCAAGTCTTGGTTGCTCGGGTCTTGCTGGTAGGGCACGGCTTGGGTGTCGAGCCACTGGCGCAGCGCCGCGCCGTCTTCGTGCAGCCAAGGGCGGCCAAAGCAGACCCCGTGGCGCTGCATGGCCTCGGGCATGGCCGCCAGCCCCGGCAGCCCGGCGCCGCGGCTGAGCGCCAGCAGCAGGGTTTCGATCTGGTCTTGCGCCTGCTGCCCCAGCAGCACCCAAGCCGCGCCGTGGGCTTGGGCCAGCCGCGCCAGCGCCGCGTAGCGGGCTTGGCGCGCCGCCTCTTCCGGGCTTTGGCCGCGCGCGGGCCCAGCTTGCACCCGCTCGATGCGCAGCGGCAGCCCGAGTTGATCGCAGCAGCGCTGCGCGTGCTCGGCAAAGCCTTCGGCCGCCGGCTGCAAACCGTGGTGGATGTGCAAGGCCTGCACCCGGCCGGGCCAGAGCGCGTGCGCCGCCCGCAGCAGCGCGGTGGAATCGGCCCCGCCGCTGTAGGCCACGGCCCAAGGCTGGGGGGCGGCCTGCGCTTGCGTGGGCAAGCCGTGGCGCTGCGCCCAGGCGCGCAGACTGGCCAGTCCGGGGGGTGGTGGAGCCGGGGCCGGGGCCACCACCGCCTCAACCCGCGTGGCTTTCGGCGCGACCGCTGCCGCTGCGGCTGTCGGCCTTGGTGTCGGTGTAGCGGCCAAAGCCGTTGAGGCGGGCGTGGCGCTGCTCCAGCAGCTCTTTGGGCTTGTAGTCGGCCACCTGGCGCAGGGCATCGGTGAGCGCGCGCTTGAGGAACACCGCCATCTGCTTGGGGTCGCGGTGCGCGCCGCCCACCGGCTCGCTGACGATCTTGTCCACCAGCCCGAGCGCCTTCAGACGGTGCGCGGTGATGCCCAGCGCCTCGGCGGCGTCGCTGGCGCGTTCGCTGGTTTTCCACAAGATCGAGGCGCAACCCTCGGGGCTGATGACCGAATAAACCGCGTATTGCAGCATCAGCACCTGATCGGCCACGGCAATGGCCAGCGCGCCGCCGGAGCCGCCTTCGCCGATGATGGTGCTGATGATCGGTACTTCGAGCTGCGCCATCTCGTAGATGTTGCGCCCGATGGCTTCGGACTGGCTGCGCTCCTCGGCATCGATGCCGGGAAAGGCTCCGGGGGTGTCGACAAAGGTGAACACCGGCAGGCGGAACTTCTCGGCCAGCTTCATCAGGCGCAGCGCCTTGCGGTAGCCCTCGGGGCGCGTCATGCCAAAGTTGCGCAGCGTGCGCTCCTTGGTGTCGCGGCCTTTTTGCTGACCCAACACCATGCAGGGCTGGCCGTTGAAGCGCGCCAGCCCGCCCACGATGCTCTGGTCATCGGAAAAGTGGCGGTCGCCGTGCAGCTCGACAAAGTGCGTAAAAATCTCGCGCACGTAGTCGAGCGTGTAGGGGCGCTCGCTGTGGCGGGCGATTTTCGTCACCTGCCACGGCGTCAGGTGGGTGTAGATGTCCTTGGTGAGTTGCAGGCTTTTTTTGCTGAGCTGCTCGATCTCTTGCGAGATATCGACCGCCGATTCGCTCTGCACGTAGCGCAGCTCTTCGATTTTGCTTTCCAGCTCGGCAATCGGTTGCTCGAAGTCGAGGAAACTTTTTTTGGCCAAGATCGGGCTCCTGGGTCGGTGAGGGGAAAAATTAATGCGGGCCGTGAGGCTCAGCGCGTACGCGGGCGGTCAATACGCCACCGGCAGCGGGTCCAGCGAGCGCCAAATATACCAAGTCGCCACGCTGCAATAGGGGCCCCAGGGGGCGGCGACTTCGCGCGCGTCGCTGCGGCTGACCGGCTCGCCCGAAAAATAACTCTGGCTGATGCCCCGGATCAGGCCCACGTCGTCGAGCGGCAACACGTTGGGGCGCAGCAGGTGAAAAATCAGGAACATCTCGGCGGTCCAGCGCCCGATGCCGCGAATCGCCACCAGTTGCTTCACGATGGCCTCGTCGTCCATGCCCGGCCAGTCTTCGGGGCGCATCTGGCCGCTGTCGAAGTGCAAGGCCAAATCAACCAGATACTCGACCTTGCGCGCGCTCAGACCGGCGGCGCGCATCTCATCCACGCGCAGCCGCAGCAAGGCGGCGGGCTCGAATTGGGGCAGCAGCTTTTCGAAACGCTGCCACACGGCTTGCGCCGCCACCACCGAAATCTGCTGCCCGATCACGCTGCGCACCAGGGTGACGAAGGGGTCGCCGTGCGACTGCAAGCCCGTGTGCGGCGTGTGGGGGATGAGCTTGCATAACACCCGGTCGCGCTCGCTCAGGTGGGTACAGGCCTCGGCCCAGTAGGGTGGCACCCGACAGAATGACACCGAGCCGGGCGGCGGGATGCTGCCGGGCACCGCTGCGGCCGCAGGGCAAACGACGGCTGCGGCTGCGGCTGCGGCTGCGGCGGCTACGGCCTTGGGCACGCGAACGGCTCCCATCAGGCGCGCACCCAAGTCGTGCCCTGGGCGCTGTCTTGCAGCAGCACGCCCTGGGCCTGCAACTGCTGGCGAATGCGGTCGGCCAGGGCAAAGTCGCGCGCGGCCTTGGCGGCGCTGCGCTCGGCGATCAGGGCCTCGATGGCGCTGACCGTCAAACCTTGAGCGGACGCAGCCGCACCCACGCCGCCTTGCAAAAAGGCCTGCGGCTCTTGTTGCAGCAAGCCCAAAATGCCGCCCAGCGCCCTGAGCAGCGCGGCCAAGGCGGGGCTGCGGCTGCGGTTGACTTCGGTCGCCAGCTCGAACAACAGCGCCACCGCTTCCGGGGTGCCAAAGTCATCGTCCAGCGCCGCCTTGAAGCGCGCCGCGTGCGGCTCGGCCCAGTCGATGGCGGCATAGGGGGCCGCCGGGGGCAGCGGCACCGCCGCCAGCGCGGTGTAGAGGCGCCGCAGGGCGGCACGGGCGTCGTCGAGGTGCGCGTCGGAGTAGTTGAGCGCGCTGCGGTAGTGCGCACGCAAAATGAAGAAGCGCAGCGTTTCGGCCTCGTAGCGTTGCAACACCTCGCGGATGGTAAAAAAATTGCCCAGGCTCTTGGACATTTTTTCCTCATCGACGCGCACGAAACCGTTGTGCATCCAGACCGTGGCCAGCGGCTGGCCGCTGGCGCCTTCGCTCTGGGCGATTTCGTTTTCGTGGTGCGGAAACTGCAAATCGGCCCCGCCGCCGTGGATGTCGAAGGGCTCGCCCAGCAGGGCGCAGCTCATGGCCGAGCACTCGATGTGCCAGCCCGGCCGCCCGGCCCCGTAAGGGCTGGGCCACTGCGCTTCGGTGGGCTCATCGGGCTTGGCCGCTTTCCAGAGCACGAAGTCGAGCGGGTCGCGCTTGTCGTCTGCCACCGCCACGCGCTGGCCGGCGCGCAGCTCGTCCAGGCTCTTGCCCGAGAGCTTGCCGTAGCCGGCAAAGGCGCGCACGGCAAAGTTCACGTCGCCGTCGGCGGCGCGGTAGGCCAGCCCCTTGCTTTCCAGCCGCTCGATCAGGGCCAGCATCTGCGGCACGTAGTCGGTGGCGCGCGGTTCGTGGGTCGGGCGCTCGATGCCCAGCGCGTCGGCGTCTTGGTGCAGCGCCTCGACCATGCGCTCGGTCAGGGCGCGGATGGTCTCGCCGTTGCGCAGCGCGCGGGCGATGATCTTGTCGTCGATGTCGGTCACGTTGCGCACGTAGCTGACGCGGTAGCCGCTGGCCTTGAGCCAGCGCTGCACCACGTCGAAAGCCAGCATGGAGCGCGCGTGCCCGAGGTGGCAGAGGTCATAGACGGTCATGCCGCAGACGTAGAGGCGCACATGGCCGGGCTGCAGCGGCGAGAAGGTTTCGGTGCGGCGCGTGAGCGTGTTGTAGATGCGCAGGGTCATGGGTTGGGGGCGGAGCGGGCAAGGGCGGGCGTGGTTTGGGGCACCGCAGATACAATCGGGCAAGTATATCGGCGCCGCCCCTGCGGCCACCGATTCCCGCATTCGAGCCCCAGCCCTGCCCGTTCACATGCCCTTTGCCCTTCCTGACCGCCCTTGGCGGCCGTTGCATCCGCCCCACGCCTGGCGCCTGTTGGCGGCCGCCCTGCTGGCGCTGCTGCTCGGGCTGGGCAGCGCACCCGCCTCGGCCCAAGATGCCCCCTACGACGCGGTGCAGCGCCAGACCCAGGCCGGTGACTGGGCCGCCGCGCTGGCGCAGGCCGACGCCTGGCTGGCGCAGCACCCGGCCGATGCGCAAATGCGTTTTTTGCGCGCCGTAGCGTTGCAACGCCAAGGCCAGACCGAGGCCGCCCAAGCCGCCTTCACCGCCCTGACGCAAGAGCACCCGGAACTGCCCGAGCCGCACAACAACCTGGCGGTGCTGCACGCCGCTGCCGGTCGCTTGGCCGAAGCGCAACAGGCGCTCGAACAGGCGCTGCGCCTGCACCCGCACTACGCCATCGCGTGGCGCAACCTGGGCGATGTGCAGTTGCAGCGCGCGGCCGAGTCCTACCGCCGCGCCCTGCAGCACGCCCCGCACGCGGCTGGCCTGGCGCAGCGCCTGCAGACCGTCGAAGCCTTGCTGGCCCCGGCTGCGGCGCGCTAAAACACAGCGCACCAGCCCCACACCAGCCCCCATACCCATAGGTCCACACCATGCAACGCCGCCAACTCGCCCCCCTGCTGCTCGGCTCCGTCGCGCTGACCAGCGCCCTCTGGCTGGGCAGCGCCCATGCCCAGGCCCCTGCTGCCGCTCCCGCTGCGGCACCGGCCCCTGCCAGCGCCCCGCGCGTCACGCTGCAAACCAATCTGGGCACCATGGTGCTCGAACTCGACCCGGTGCGCGCACCGCTGACGGTGCAAAACTTCCTGCGCTACGTGCGCGAAGGCCATTACAACGGCACCGTGTTTCACCGCGTCATCCCCGGCTTCATGATCCAGGGCGGCGGTTTCACGGCCGACATGCAGCAAAAGCCCACCCGGCCCCCGATTGCGCTGGAGTCGCGCAACGGCCTGAGCAATTTGCGCGGCACGGTGGCCATGGCGCGCACCTCGGTGCCCGATTCGGCCACGGCCCAGTTCTTCATCAACACCGTGGACAACCCCTGGCTGGACCAACCGCGCTCGCCAGACGGGCACGGCTACGCGGTGTTTGGCCGCGTCGTCACGGGCCTGGACGTACTCGACCGCATCCGCGCCGTGCCCACCGGCCGCCAAGGCCCGCACAGCAACGTGCCACTGCAACCCGTCACCATCCTCAACGCCACTTTGGAGCAATAACCCCATGGCCAACCCGCAAGTTGAACTGCACATCGCCGGACGCGGCGTCATCACGATCGAGCTCGACGCCGAAAAAGCGCCCATATCGGCTGCCAACTTTCTCGCCTACGTGCGCAGCGGCCACTACGACGGCACCGTGTTTCACCGCGTGATCGACGGTTTCATGATCCAAGGCGGTGGTTTTGCCGTGGGCATGACGCAAAAACCCACCCTCGACACGATCGAAAACGAGGCCAACAACGGCCTGAAAAACAAGCGCTACACGCTGGCCATGGCGCGCACCTCGGCCCCGCATTCGGCCTCGGCGCAGTTCTTCATCAACGTGGCCGACAATGGCTTTCTCGACCACACCGCGCCCACGGCGCAAGGCTGGGGTTATGCCGTATTTGGCAAGGTCATCGCTGGCACCGAGGTGGTGGATGCCATCCGCAGCGTAAAAACCGGGCGCAAGGGCTTTCACGACGACGTGCCGCAGGACGATGTGGTGCTGGAAAAAGCCGTGGAGCTGCAAGCCAGCGCAGCCTAAAGCGGTCTGTTGAAGCGGGGGGTCTGCCAATGCAAAGCCGCACTGCGTTGCGCCCCGTTCTTTGCCTCCCCTGATACGCTCAACCCTGCGACCATGAACCAAGCCACCGTGCCCACGGCGCACCCGCAAGCCCTGCCCGAACCCGACCTCGTCTGCTCCGCCCCGGGCTGGGAGCGGGTCGAGTTCATCTCTGACCTGCACCTGCGCCCCGAAGACCCCGCCACCGTGTCGGCTTGGCTGCGCTACCTGGAGCACGGCCGCTTCGACGCCCTGTTCATACTGGGCGACCTGTTCGAGCTCTGGTTTGGCGACGACATGCTGCAGCGCCCGCCCGAAGCTCCCGGCAGCGAGCTGTTGCAGCGCAGCATCCAGGCGCTGCAAAGCGCCAGTGCGCGCGCCCCGGTCTATCTGATGCACGGCAACCGCGACTTTCTGCTCGGCAGCGCCTTTGCCCAGCACAGCGGCGTGCGCCTGATCAGCGACCCCTGCGTACTCGAATTCGCCGGGCAGCGCTGGCTGCTCAGCCACGGCGACGCCTGGTGCCTAGAAGACCGCAGCTACCAGACCTTTCGCCAGATGGTGCGCGCCCCGGCCTGGCAGCAGGGCTTTCTGGCGCGCCCGCTGCCCGAGCGCGAGGCGCTGGCGCGCATGGCGCGCCACGCCAGCGAAAGCCAAAGAAGCGCCGGCAACACCGCAGCGACCAGCGCGCCCGACGCCCCCGACTACGGCGACGTGGATGCCGCCACCGCCTGCCAGTGGCTGCGCGCCACCGGCTGCCAGACCCTGATCCACGGCCACACGCACCGCCCCGGCCAGCACGATCTGGGCGCTGGCTTGCAGCGCCTAGTGCTGAGCGACTGGTGCGGCCTGAGCCAGCCACCGCGGCGCGAGGTGCTGCGGCTCGATCGCCAAGGCCAGGTCCACCGCCTCAGCCCCGAGCAAGCGGCCGCGCCCACACCCGCCGCGCAGGCCCCCGTGCCAGCGGCATGAGCCCGGCCCCGCGCTGGCTGCGCGTGCTGCGCCACAGCCGCTGGGTCCGCACACTCACACGTTGGTTGGGCGGTGCGCCACCCATTCCATCTGGCCTGTGGCGGCGTGTATTGCAAGCACAGCCCTTCCTGCAGCACCTCGAGCCGGCGCAACGGGAGCGCTTGCAGCTTTTGTGCCGCCATTTTCTGGCGCAAAAAACCTTTAGCGGCGCCAACGGCCTGCAGATCAACGACGAAATGGCGCTGCAGATTGCCACCCAAGCCTGCCTGCCCTGGATCCACTGGGGGCTGGCGGGGCTGGACTGGTACCGGGGTTTTGCCGGCATCGTGGTGCATCCGGATGAAGTCTGGGCGCAGCGTGAAGAAACCGACGCAGCCGGCGTGGTGCACCGCTGGCGCGAGGCGCTGGCCGGCGAAGCCATGCACGGCGGGCCGCTGATGCTGGCCTGGTCGCACGTGCGCGCCGCCAACGACAAGGTTCAGCACGGCCACAACCTGGTGATCCACGAATTCGCGCACCAGATCGACATGCGCCACAAATCGCGCCACCAGGCCGCCGACGGCTGCCCGCAGTTGCCGCGTGGCTTTCTGGGGCTGGAGCCGCGCGCCGCCGCGCAGCACTGGCAACAGGTCTGGAGCCAGCAATACCGCCACTTTGTGCGCCAGGTGCAAATGGCCGAGCGCTTCGGTGCCCACCTGCCCTGGCTCGACGCCTACGGCGCCACCGATGCGGCCGAGTTCTTCGCCGTCGCCTGCGAGGCCTATACGGTGCAGCGGGCGCGCTTCGGGGCCGAATTCCCGGCTTTGTTGCCGCTGCTCGATGCTTTTTTTCGGCATCCGGCGGCGGCGGGGTTGGCGCCACCAGCCCGCGCTTGCGCCTAGGCTTTCAGGACACCGGTAGCGGCGGCCTAGGGCACGCGCGGCTCAGCCCTCCCGGTGCCGGGGGGCAGATCCCGGGCTCAACGCCGCAGCAGCACCTTGAGCACCGCCTGCAAGCGCTCGGCGGCGGCGGCATCAAAGGGGCTGGCCAGCACCTGGGCCACGTCTTGGGCCCAGGTTTGCGCCGGGGCCGGGTCGTGGCGGCGCGTGAGCAGTTGCAGTTGCAGGGCGCGTCGCGCTTCGAGGTGCGCGGCCGGGGTGGGCAGTTCGGCCGCCATTTCGAGCCGCAGCAGGTGCGTGCTGCGCGCGGCCTCGGCTGCGGGTGCGGGGGCTTTGCCCAAGGCGCTGGCCCAAGCAGAGCGCGCCGCAGCCGCCGCCTTGCCGCCCAAGGCTTGGGCGCTGGGCACGGCCTCGGGGTTGCGCTGCTGCCAAGCGCCGAGCAAGCCCATCAACGCTTCGCCGTGGGCCTGGGTGGCGAGTTTTTTGAGTGCCAGCTCGGCCTGCTCCAGCGCCTGGCGCTGGGCCCGGAACGCGGCATCGCCCAAGCGCGGGCCGCGCTCTTCGCGCTCGCTGCGCCAGTCTGGGCGCTCGCCGCCGCGCTCGCCGCCGCGTTGTGGGCGCGCATCGCCGAAGCCGCCATCGCGTGGGCGGCGGTCGTCGCGGCCCGCACCCGGGCGGCCGGATTGCGGCTGCGCCCGCGCCATGCCGGGCCGGTCGTCGCCTCGCATGGCCACCAGCTTGCGTGGGGCGGCGGCGGCCGCAGCTGGGGCTGCTGGGGCTTTGCCCGCGGCCTCGGAGGGTGTGGCGGTGGTATCGGGTTCGGTGATGCTGGTGACCGAGTCGGCGTTCGAATCCGGGTTGGCTCCAGCGTCCGCACTGGCTTCGGAACTGGCTTCGGCCACGGCAGCATCTGGCGCAGCAGCATCTGGCTTGGCCGCCTTGGGCGGCACGGCAGGCGGGGTTTGCCCGCGCAAACAGGCTTGCAGGGCCTCGCTGGCGGCGCGGATGCGCTGCGCATCGCCCGCCGCACAGGCGGCTTCCAGTGCCTGCGCGGCTTGCAGCACCGCCTGATCGTGGGCGCCCAGCGAGGCGGAAACCTGCTCGCGCTCGGCCGTCTTGCGCTCAAAAGCGGCGTCGATGGGCTGGCGAAACGCCTCCCAGAGTTTTTGTTCCAGGCGCCGATCCAGCGGCACCGCTTGCGCTTCCTGTTGCCAGCGCTGTTGCAAGGCCTTCACGGCGTCGATGCGCAGCGGCACCACTTGAGCCAGGGCCTGCGCCTCGGCAATCAAGGCCTGACGGCGCTGCACGCTCTGATCTTGCGCCGCTTCTAGGCGCGCATGGGCTTGGCTGATGGCCGCTTTCCAGAGCGGTTGCAGCTCGGCAAACAGCTTTTCGCTCAGGTGGCCGCTCTGGCGCCAGCGCTCGGCATAGGCATGCAGGTCGCGCAGTTGCAGCTTCCAGTCGGTGTGGGTGGCATGCGCCGCCGCCCAAGCCTGCACTTCTTCGATCAGCGCCAGGCGCTGGGCCCGGCTGGCCTGGTTTTGCTGCTTGAGTTGCTCCAGCCACGCTTCAACCTGTTTGTGCGCCTCGTTGCAGGCTTCGTCGAATTTTTTCCAAAGGGCTTGGTTGGGTGCCCCCCCTTGATCGGTGGCTTTCCATTGTTCGCGCAACTGGCGCAGCGCCTCTTGCACCTTGCGCCCACCCAAACGCTGCCCCTCAGGGGCGAGGTTGAGCGCCACCGCCTTGGCCAGCAGTTCTTCGCGCAACTGGTCGGCGCGCCAGCGTTGCCAGCCTTCGAGTTCGCTGCTGCTGACCAGCGCCGCCTGGGCCTCGGCCTCGAGGGCGGGCGGGATGTGGCGAGCATGGTCTTTGAGCAGCTGGCGCAAAGCAGCGGCAGCCTTGGGTGCCGTTTTGCTGTGCCCTTGTGCCAACTCTTGCTGCAACGCGGCCACAGCCGCAGCCACAGCCAAGCTGGCCTGTTGCTGCCGACCCGATTGCTCGAGCGCATCGACGGCAGGTGGCGTGGCCTCACCCCGCAGGGCGCGCAATTCGTCGGCCCAAACCGGTACCGCTGGCAGGGCCACCTGCGCGTCGCTTGCAGCGGCCAGGGCTTGAGCGAGCGCGGCGTCAAAGGCTTCCCAGACCAGGTGCAACTGGTTGCGCGAGGTGTCGAGCTGCAAGGCGTATTTGGGTTCGAGGCTTTCCCAGACCGGGTCGGCTGACAGCCCGCTGGCATGATGGGTCCAGGCCGCCACGTCGGTGCGCAAGGGCTCGCGCTGGGCCTGCGCCTCGGCCAGTGCCTTGGTCGAGAGCAACTCGATGCGCTGCGCCAGCATGACGGCGGCTTCGCGCTGCACCTGCACCTGGTGCTGCAGGTCTTCGAGCGCTTTCATGCGCTCACTCAAAGCCAGCCGCAAGCCCGCCAGCGGCTCGCGCGACAGCGGCGCCCCGGCCTTGGCGGCATCGCGCTGCCAGCCCATGGCGTCGGCCAGATTCAGGCGCGGCTGGGCCAGCAGGGCCTTGGCCTTGGCCGCCCACTCTTCGGCAATGGCATCTTGCGCCTTGGTGCGCTTGAGCTCGTCGAGTTTGTCCTTGAGCGCTTTGGCCGCCCCTTTGTCGCGGTGCGAGAATTCGCGAAAAACCTCGGTCATTTGTTCGAGGCTGGGCTCGCTGGCCAGCCATTCGCGCAAGCGGGCGGCGCGCTCGCCAGAGGTCGGCGCCTTGAAGGCGCCTCCGGTCAGGGCGTCGAGTTGCGACAGATCGGCGGTGGGTTGGGCGGACTTGACAGAGGCGTTCACGGCTTCGGGGGTAGGCAAGGCAACCCGGCTCCCATAGGAGGCAAACGGGTACATCGGGTTGATCGGGATGAATAAAAATCAGCTGCCTATTGTCGCCGCATTCGCAGCCCAAATGGGCTGTGGCTGCCCGCAATTCGGTTTTGCCTGCACCCCGACCCCCGATTTGCAACAGCGGGGGGCGCAAACACGGCCCGCGAGCGGCAAAAAAACCGTGCTTTGGGTCTCAGGCCTCAACCCGCCCACAAATCCAGGGGTGGATCGTGCACCACGGCCTTCAGGATGTCGGTGCGGGTGACGAAACCCTCTACCCGGCCCTCGCCATCGACCACCGGCAGGCCTTGCAAACCGGTATCGAGCAGCACCAGCGCCAAGCGGCGCAGCTCCACTTCGGCGCTGACCGCAGGCACGGGGCTGAGCATGACTTGCGTCAGGGGCTGCGCCATCAGGGCCTGCCAGACCAGGGCGTGCCCGTCGGGGGTGGGCAAGCGCTCGGGCTGCATCAGTTCGGCACGCGACAGCAGCCCGATCACCAGCCCATCGCGGCCCAGCACCGGGGCCTGGCCAACGCCGCGCTGATACAAGACCCACCAGCCTTGGCGCACCGTCATGTCGTGCGAGAGCGTCACCGGGTTGCGGCTCATGACATCGGCCACGCTGCGCAAGGGCCGTCTGGCCAGCGGCGCCCGCTGCAACTGGCTGTAGGCGCTCAGGGCGTGGGCACTGCCTCGGTGCTCGGCATCGGGTGGGGTGCCGGTTTCGGGCACTTGCAGCGGGCGGTCGAACTCGGGCTCGAGCGCGCGCGTGCGCGCACTGCGCAAGGTGGGTACGACGCGGCGCAAATCCTCCGCCAAGCCGCGGTACATGAGCCCAGATGTGCCGTAAATCGCAAACATGATGCACCCCTCGTTCAGACGCAACCCTGTGCATTATGGCGGCATACCAGGTGCCACGGCCAAAAACCAGGCGCCAGCGCACGGCAGCAGCGCGACGGCCGCCGTCAGGGCGAAAACATCAGGGCAAAAACAGGGCTTGCAGGTCGTTGAGAAAATCAAAACCGCGTGCGCTGGGCCGGATGCGCCAGGCGTCGCGCTCGATCCAGCCCTTGGCCTCGGCCTCGGCCAATGGGGCCTGGATGGCAGCCAGCGGCAGGCCGGTGCGGGCACCAAAATCGGCCACCGCAAAGCCCTCGCGCAAGCGCAGCGCGTTGAGCATGAATTCAAACGGCAATTCGCTGGCGGGCACTTCGTTTTCGCTGGCAACCGGCTGGCCCTGCAAGGCCTGCTCCATGTAGCGCTGCGGGTCGCGCCAGCGCACCTGGCGCAGCACGCGCTGCGCGAAACTGAGCTTGCCGTGCGCCCCCGCCCCTATGCCCAGGTAGTCGCCAAAGCGCCAGTAGTTCAGGTTGTGGCGGCACTGGTGTTCGGCCCGGGCGTAGGCCGACACCTCGTAGCGCTGCAGCCCGGCGCTGGCGCAGCGGGCGCCGATGGCATCGAGCATGTCCCAGGCGCTGTCTTGGTCGGGCAAATGCGGCGGCGGATGCTTGGCAAAGGCGGTGTTGGGCTCGAGCGTGAGGTGGTAGAGCGACAGGTGCGGGGGCGCATAGTCCAAGGCGCGCTCCAGGTCCTGCTGCAAATCGGCCAGCGTCTGGCCCGGCAGCGCATACATCAGGTCGAGGTTGAAGGTTGGGAAGTGCTGCGCCGCCTCTTGCACCGCCGCGTGTGCCTGGGCGGCGTCGTGCACCCGGCCCAAGGCGTGCAAAAAGCGGTCGTCGAAGGATTGCACGCCCACGCTCAGGCGCGTCACGCCCACGGCGCGGTAGGCAGCAAAGCGCTGGCGCTCGAAGCTGCCGGGGTTGGCCTCGAGCGTGATTTCGGCATCGGGCAGCAGCGGCAGCAAGGCGCGCAGGTCGGACAACAAACGCTCCAGTGCCTCGGGCGGCAGCAGGCTGGGGGTGCCGCCGCCGATGAAGACGCTGTGCACGTTACGCCCCCACACCAGCGGCAGACTGGCTTCGAGGTCGGCGCGCAGCGCTTGCAGATAGCGCTCCCAGGGCGGGGGCGCAGCGCCTTGCAGGGCATGCGAATTGAAGTCGCAGTAGGGGCATTTTTTCAGGCACCACGGCAGGTGCACATACAAGGCCAGTGGCGGCAGGCTGGTGAGCTGGATGCGGCCGGGGCGCTCCAGGCGCACGGTCTGGACCGCGCTCACGACTCGCCCGCCCAAGGTAGCCAGCGCTGGCGCATCAGCTCCAGCAGGGCGCGCGCCGCTTGGCCGCGGTGGCTGAGGCTGTTTTTGAGCGCGGGCGGCAACTGGGCGCAGGTTTGCCCGTATTCGGGCAGGTAGAGCACCGGGTCGAAGCCAAATCCGTGCGTTCCGGTGGCTTCGGTGGCAATCAGGCCATGCAGGCGCCCGCTGGCCACCAGGGGCTCGGGGTCGTCGGGTGAGCGCAGCGCCACCAGGGTGCTGACTAGGGCGGCGCGCCGGTTGCTCTGGCCCTGCATCTGCTCCAGCAGGGCGCGCACGTTGTGGGTGTCGCCCTTGGGGTAGCCAAAGCGGGTCGCGTAGAAGGCGGTGTCCACCCCCGGCTGGCCACCAAAGGCCTCGACGCACAGCCCGGCGTCGTCGGCCAGCGCGGGCAGGCCGCTGGCGGCGCTGGCGTGGCGCGCCTTGGCCAAGGCGTTTTCCACGAAGGTGCGGTGCGGTTCATCGGCCTCGGCAATGCCCAACTCGGACTGGCTCAGCAGCCGCACGCCCAAAGGCTGCAGCAGGGCTTGCAGTTCGGCCAGTTTGCCGGCGTTGTGGGTCGCCAGCACCAGGGTCAGCGCCGGCTTCACGGCTGCTGCGAGGCCAAGCCGGGCACGGGGGCCGCCACGGCGGCGCGTTGCAGCGCGATCAGCTCGGTGATGCCGCTTTCGGCCAGGCGCAGCATCTGGCTCATCTGCTCGTGGCTGAAGGGCTGGCCTTCGGCGGTGCCCTGCACTTCCACGAAATGGCCGGCGCCAGTCATGACCACGTTCATGTCGGTGTCGCAGGCCGAATCTTCGTCGTAGTCCAAATCGAGCAGCGCCAGCCCCTGCAGCAGGCCGACCGACACCGCCGCCACCGGTTGCAGCAGGGGCGAACGCGCCAATTGCCCACTGCGCAGCAACTGCTGCACCGCATCGTGCGCCGCCACCCAGGCGCCGGTGATGGCGGCGGTGCGGGTGCCGCCGTCGGCCTGCAGCACGTCGCAATCGAGCGTGAGGGTGCGCTCGCCCAGCGCCGCCAGATCGAACACCGCGCGCAGCGAGCGCCCGATCAGGCGCTGGATCTCTTGCGTGCGCCCACTTTGCTTGCCCTTGGCGGCCTCGCGCGCGCTGCGGGTGTGGGTGGCGCGCGGCAGCATGCCGTATTCGGCCGTGACCCAGCCGGCGCCGCTGCCCTTTTGGTGCGGCGGCACCTTGTCTTCGATCGAGGCGGTGCACAGCACCCGGGTGCGGCCAAACTCAACCAGCACCGAGCCCTCGGCGTGGCAGGTGTAGGCGCGCGTGAGGCGCACCGGGCGCAGGGCATGGGCTGGGCGGGCGTCGAGGCGGGCGGGTGTGGGGTGGCTCAAGGGGTTTGCAGTCATGTGAAATTGGCTCAGGTATTACGGACGGTTGCGGCGCAAGGCGGTGCGGCGGATGGCGGCGTTGATTTCATCGATGGATTGCTCGATGCGCTCCAGATCGAACACATCGTCACCCTCCCCTGGGGTTGGCTGGGCGTCGGGGCCAAGGTCGACGACCTGACCGAAGCTGGAAATCGACGAGCCCTCAAACAAATCGGCCTGCGCCACCCCGGGCCCCGTTGCGGCCGCGCCATCGCCGCCCCACTGCAGCGCCAACAACGACACGTTGTCGCTGCGCGGGCCGGCCTTGTGCAAAGCCTGGCGCACCAAGGCCGGCACACTGTGGCGCAGCGCCCGGCCCTGCAGGGCCGCCACCAGATCGGCGTCGGATTGGGTAGACCACAGGCCATCGGAGCACAGCAGCAGCTGATCGCCGGCCTGCAAGGCCAAGGGGCCGGTGTGGTCGAACAAGGGCGTCGATTGCGAGCCCAAGCAGGTAAACAGCAAATTTCGATTCGCCAAACGGGACGGCTGCTGAAACAGCTCCGGTTTGTCTTGGAAGCTGTGGTCGCGGGTGCGAAACCACACCCGTTCGGCGCGCAGCCCGTACAGGCGCGAATCGCCAGCGTGCACCGCCCACAGTTGCCCGTCTTGCAGCAGCGCCGCCACCAGCGTGGTGCGCGGCTGCTCGGACAGGTCGTTGGAACGGGCGTAATCGACAATGGCGCGGTTGGCTTGCAACAGGGTCTGCTGCAAAAAAGCCGGCGGATGGGCCAGCCGCGGCCGCGCCTGCGCCAAAAAGGACTGGGTGAACACCCGCACCGCAATTTCAGCCGCCTGCTCGCCCCCGCTGTACCCCCCCATGCCATCGGCCAAGGTGAGCAAAATTGCCTCGTGGGTGTAGGTGTAACCGAGGCGGTCTTCGTTGTCGTCGCGCCCCCCTTGGCTGCTGGCCTGAAAAACCGAAAACTTCATGACTCGGGATGAAAACTGGAGCGCCCAGAAGGGGTGACGGGAAGTTTGGAGGAACCGGGCCAAAAACGACCGACTTGCTGGCGCAGTTTGTCGGCCAGGCTGGGCGGGCTAAAGACTGGGGTGGGCTCGCGTTGCAATTCTTTTTGCAACTCGAACACCGACTGCGGCCGCGCCGTGGCCTGCAGCGCCATGCACCACTGCACCACCTCGATCAGGTTGTCGGAATAGAGCCCGCGCAAGCGCGTCATGGCCAGCGGCAGTCGGTCTTTTTCAAGACGCTGCGGGGCGTCGTGGGGTGGGTAGCCTTGCATGCAGGAGTAGAGGCAGGCGCCCACGGCATACATATCGGTCCACGGGCCCAACTGGGCGCCGCGCTGGTACATCTCGGGGCCGGCAAAGCCGGGCGTGTACATGGGGCGCACGAAATTGCCTTCGGCGCTGAGCACCTCGCGGGCCGCGCCAAAATCGATCAAAATGGGTTTGTTGGCGTCAGTAATAAAAATGTTGGCCGGCTTGATATCCAAGTGCAGCATTTTGTGCTGGTGCACGATGCGCAAGCCACGCAGCAACTCGTCGTAGAGCGAGCGGATGGTGGCTTCACGAAAAATCTTTTTGCGCTTGAGCGCGCGCGCCGTGACGATGAACTCCTGCAGCGAGGCGCCTTCGAGCAGGTCCATGACCATATAGACGGTCTCGTTTTCTCGAAAAAAATGCCGCACCCCGACCACCGATGGGTGCGAAATTTGCGCCAGCGCCCGGCCTTCTTCAAAAAAGCTTTTGAGCCCGAGCCGGTACAGGGAGAGCTTTTCGGGCGGCACCTGCGGCAGCAACTCGCCCGGCGCGCGCAAGGCCAGCGAAGCAGGCAGGTATTCCTTGAGCGCCACCTTCTGCCCGGCCGGGTCGAGCGCCAGATAGACCAAGCCAAACCCGCCACTGGCCAACAGACGCAGCACCCGGTAGCCGCCAATCAGGGTTTCGGGGGGCAAGGGAGCGGGCTTGGTCTTTGACATAATCGGAACAGAGCAAAACCCGCATCGTTGCAACAAGAAAAGAGTGAATCCGTGCCAGTTTACAGCATGACCGGCTATGCCTGCGCCACCCAGCGCCTGCGCCCCACCGAGGCCGCCCCCCACTCGCCCGAGCTCGTGCTGGGGGTGGAGATTCGTTCCGTCAACAGCCGCTTTCTGGACTTGGGGTTTCGCTTGGGCGATGAACTGCGCGCCTGCGAACCCGCGCTGCGTGAGCGCCTGCAAGCCAGCCTCAAGCGCGGCAAGGTCGAGTTGCGGGCGTGGGTCGAGGGCCGCACCGAGGCCGCATGGCGCGCTCCCAACAGCGCCGAACTGCAAAAATTGCTGTCTATGCAAGACCAGATCCGCACTTGGCTGCCCCATGCGCGCGAACTCTCGGTGGCCGAGCTGCTGCAATTGCTGGCGCGCACGCCCCCACTGCCGGCCGCCTTGACCGAGGCCGCGTCCAGCTTGGCCGCACAGGTGCTCGACGAGCTGCGCCACGCCCGCCAACGCGAGGGCGAACGGCTGGTCCAGATGCTGCACGAGCGGCTCGCACAGTTGCAGGCGCTGGCGCAACAGGCCCAGCCCTTGGTGCCGGCCCAGGTCGAGCAGCAGCGGCTGCGTTTTCTGGAGCGCTGGAACGAGGCCATGGGCCACACCGGCGCCGACTCCAGCCCCGCCCCGGCGGCGGCCCACGAGCGCGCCCTGACCGAAGCCACCGCCTACGCGCTGCGGCTTGACGTCGCTGAAGAACTGACGCGCCTGCAGTCGCACCTGAGCGAGATCGGCGACGTGCTGCAGCGCGGCGGCGAGGTCGGCAAGCGGCTCGATTTTTTGATCCAAGAACTGCAACGCGAGGCCAACACCTTGGGCAGCAAATCCTCCAGCCTCACCCTGACGCGCATTGCGGTGGAAATGAAAGTGCTGATCGAGCAAATGCGCGAACAGGTGCAAAATCTCGAATAAAGATGGATTACCCCGGCAACCTGTACGTGGTCTGTGCCGCCAGCGGCACCGGCAAATCGAGCCTCGTCAAGGCGTGGCGGCAAGCTGATGCGCTGCTGGCCTTGTCGATCTCGCACACCACCCGGGCCCCGCGGGGCCAAGAGCGCAATGGGCGCGAATACCACTTTGTGAGCGCCCAGACCTTTGACCAGTTGCTGGCAGCGGGGGCCTTCGTCGAGTGGGCGCACGTGCACGGCCAGCGCTACGGCACCTCGCACCTGGCGCTGGCCGAGGCGCTGCGCAACGGGGCCGACCTGGTGCTCGAGATCGACTACCAGGGCGCCCTGCAGATCAAGCAACAATTCCCGCATGCGGCCCTGATTTTTGTGCTTCCCCCCAGTTGGGAGGAGCTGCGCACTAGGCTGCAACGGCGCGCCGAAGACAGCGCCGAGGTGATCGAGCTGCGGCTGCGCAACGCCGTGGAAGAGGTGGCCCAAGTCGATCGCTTCGACTTCGTTATAATCAATGATTCATTTGAGCGCGCCCTGTCTGATCTGCAGTCGATCGCCCACGCCCAGCGCTTGCGTGTGGCCACCCAGCGCCGCCGGCGTGCGGACACCTTCAGCGCGCTGCAAATCGCTTGATCACTCTCCCCATCCTCCCCACACAACCTTTTTGCACACCCATGGCCCGCATCACCGTCGAAGACTGTCTGGAAAAAATCCCCAACCGCTTCCAGCTCGTGTTGGCCGCCACCTACCGGGCGCGCATGCTCAACCAGGGCCACACGCCCAAGGTCGAGAGCAAGAACAAATCGGTTGTGACCGCCCTGCGCGAAATTGCCGAGGGCAAAATAGGGCTGGAAATGCTCAAAAAAGTGCCTTCCTGAGCCCCCAACCCGGGCTGCGCTGCCGCTCAGCGCCGGGTAAATTTTGGCGTTGGTTCTGCACGCCAGCGCCGTTCCGGCTAAAGTAGGGCTTACCATGAGCGACGACGTCATCGCAAGCCCGCGTGCCAATGCCCCAATGGCACCGTCGGCCGCTGTTGCGGCCAGTTTTTCTGCGCTCGAATCGGCCCTCGATTACCTCAACGCCGCCGAAATCGAGCAGGTGCGCCTAGCCTTTCGCTTTGCCGACCAAGCCCACTCGGGGCAGTTGCGCAACAACGGCGACCCCTACGTGACGCACCCGATTGCCGTCGCGCTGCAGTGCACCGAGTGGAAGCTCGACGCCCAAGCCCTGTGCGCGGCCCTGATGCACGATGTGCTCGAAGACTGCGGCTGCTCCAAAGCCGACTTGGTGCAACAGTTTGGCCCCCAAGTGGCCGACTTGGTCGATGGACTGACCAAGCTCGACAAGCTCGAATTCGACAGCCGCGAGCAAAACCAAGCCGAATCCTTTCGCAAGATGCTGCTGGCCATGGCGCGCGACGTGCGCGTGATCCTCATCAAGCTGGCCGACCGCACCCACAACATGCGCACCCTGGGCGACATGCCGCGCCGCAAATGGAGCCGCATCAGCACCGAAACGCTGGAAATCTACGCCCCCATCGCGCACCGCTTGGGCCTGAACAACAACTACCGCGAGTTGCAAGACCTCGCCTTCAAGCACCTGCACCCGTGGCGCTACCAGGCGCTGTCCAAGGCGCTGGAAAAATCGCGCAACCGGCGCCAAGATTTGGTCGCCAAAGTGCGCGGTGAAGTCGAGGGGGCCTTGTTGCGCCACGGGCTGGAAGCGCGCATCGTCGGGCGCGAAAAAACGCTGTTTTCCATCTACAACAAAATGGACAGCAAGCACCTGTCCTTTGCCCAAGTCACCGACCTCTACGGCTTTCGCGTCATCCTGCCTGAGCTGCTCGATTGCTACCGGGCGCTGGGCATCTTGCACCAAATTTACAAACCGCTGCCGGACAAGTTCCGCGACTACATCGCCATCGCCAAGATGAATGGCTACCAGTCGCTGCACACCACGCTGGTGGGGCCGTTTGGTGCCAACATCGAGTTCCAGTTGCGCACCCCGGCCATGGATGTGGTGGCCGAATCGGGCGTGGCCGCGCACTGGCTCTACAAGGCCAGCGCCGCCGATGGTCCGGTGCAGCAAGAACCCGACGCGCGCTGGCTGCAATCGCTGCTTGACATCCAACAAGTCAGCCAAGACGCAGCCGAGTTCTGGGACCACATCAAAATCGACCTGTTCCCGGATTCGGTCTATGTGTTCACGCCCAAGAGCCGCATCCTCACGCTGGCGCACGGGGCCACGGTGGTGGATTTTGCCTACACCATCCACTCCGACGTGGGCAACCGCGCCATCGGGGCCAAAATCAACGGCGAACAGGTGCCCTTGAGCACCCGGCTCAAAAATGGCGATATGGTAGAGATCCTCACCTCGCCGCACGCGCAGCCCAACCCGAGCTGGCTCGGTTTTGTCAAAACCGGGCGCGCACGCTCCAAGATCCGGCACCACCTGAAAACGCTGGCGCTGGAGGAGTCGCACGCGCTGGGCGAGCGGCTGCTGCTGCAGGCCTTGCGCGCCGAGGGCTTCATCGGCCTGCCCGACGAGACCGATGCCGCCCACCAAGCCACATGGGACAAGCTGCTGCGCTTTACCGGCAACCGCAACCGCCGCGAACTGCTCACCGACCTCGGGCTGGGCAAGCGCATTGCCGGCATGGTGTCCAAGAAGCTGGCGGCGCTGCTGGGCGAGATCGGCCACAAGCCCGATGTGCTTTTAATCAGCCAAGAACGCTACGGCATTGCGGCCGAAGACCAAGCCAGCCAAGGCGTGGTTTCGCTCGACGGCAGCGAAGGCGCCTCGGTGCAATACGCCGACTGCTGCCTGCCCATACCGGGCGACCGCATCGTGGGCTACTTGGGCAAGGGCGATGGCTTGGTGGTGCACACCGACGACTGCCCCACCGGCAAACGCCTGCTGCACCGCGACAGCGAGCGCTTCCTAGAAGTCGAATGGGCCGAGGAACCGACGCGCTCCTTCGAGACCAGCGTGCTCGTCACCGTCAACAACGGCACCGGCGTGCTGGCCAAGGTGGCGGCGGCGCTGGCGGCGGCGGAGGCCGACATCACGCACCTGCACATGGGCGACGAGCGCGGCCAGAGCACCATCGACCTGCGCTTTGCGCTGGCGGTGCGCGACCGGGTGCATTTGGCGCGCGTGCTGCGCCAGCTCAAGCGCACGCCGGCGGTGGTGCGGGCGCAGCGCCTGCGGCCCCAGCGGCCGGGTAGCTGACCTCGATCACTTCCAGCAGCTCCCAGCCCGCCGGGGTGCGCAAGCGCACCTCGTCGCCCACGCGCGCTTTCAGCAGGGCCTGCGCCACCGGGGCCACCCAACTGATCTGGCCCAAGCTCGGCTCGGCTTCGTCGATGCCCAGAATGGTGACGCAGGTCTGGCTGCCGTCGGCGCGGGCAAACACCACGCTGGCCCCAAAAAACACCTGTTCGCTGCCGTGCTGCAAAGCGGGATCGACCACCACTGCGATTTCCAGGCGTTTGCCCAAAAAACGGATGCGGCGGTCGATCTCGCGCAGGCGTTTTTTGCCGTACAGGTAGTCGCCGTTTTCCGAGCGGTCGCCGTTGCTGGCGGCCCAGTGCACCACCTCGACCACGCGCGGGCGCTCGACGTCGAGCAGATGCAGCAGCTCGGCGCGCAGCCGCGCATGGCCGGCGGGCGTGATGTAGTTCTTGCCGCCGGCAGGCAGCGGCGCTGCGCCAGCGGTGGCATCGTCGTCGTCGTCGTGATCGGTTTCTTTGGTGAAGGCTTTGCTCATGGGGCGGGTGCCATTTTGGGGCGTTCTTTCAACAGCGCATTGTCCCGGATGTGGTGGCCACCTGGGCGACCGCTTCGGACGCCCTTCTAGGCGAAAATCCCAGCTGCACCCATCACCCGAAACCCAATCCATGTCATCGACCGATTCCCTAAGTGCCTCCACCAGACCCCGGATCGTGTTTTCACACGCCAACAGCTTTCCCGGTCCCACCTACCGCGTGCTGTTTGAGCGCTTGCAGCAACTGGGCTACGCGGTGCGCGCGCCCGAGAAGTTTGGCCACGACCCGGCCTACCCAGTCAGCAGCAACTGGCCGCACCTGGTGCAGCAACTGGCCGATTTCGTGCTGCGCGAGTACGCCAGCGCGGCCGATCGGGAGTCCCCCCTGTATCTGGTGGGCCATTCGCTGGGCGGCTACCTGAGCCTGATGTGCGCCGCCAAATTCCCGCTGCTGGGCGGCCGGCCGGTGGCCGGGGTGGTGCTGCTCGACTCCCCGCTGCTCAGTGGCTGGCGCGCCCGCGCGCTGCAAGCGGCCAAGCAGACGCGGCTCATCGGTGCCGTCTCGCCGGGGCAGGTCAGCCGCAAGCGGCGCAACAGCTGGGCCAGCGCCGAGGAAGCGCTGGCGCACTTCGCCCACAAAAAAGCTTTTGCGCGCTGGGACGAACGGGTGCTGCGCGACTACATTGCCCACGGCACGCACGAGGCCGCCACGGCGCAGGGCAGCAAGCGCGTGCTCAGCTTTGAGCGCGAAGTCGAAACCGCGATCTACAACACCTTGCCGGACCACTTCGACCGGCTGCTGCGCCGCCACCCGCTGGCGTGCCCGCTGGCCTTCGTCGGCGGCAGCGAATCGGTGGAGCTGCGCCAAGTGGGCATGGGGCTCACGCACAAGCTGGTGGGCCACACGCCCAGCGACCGGCTGCAAACCCTGGAGGGCAGCCACCTGTTCCCGATGGAGCGGCCCGAGGAAAGCGCGCTGGCCATCGACCGGGCGCTGCGCAGCTTCGCCGGCGGCTCCTGAGGGGGGCTTTCAGCGCGTCCAGTCCACCCAGCCCATGTAGGCGGTGAGCAGCACCAGCAGCCCGAAGGCAATCCGGTACCAGGCAAAGGGCACGAAGGTGTGCTGCGCCACGTAACGCAGCAGCCAGCGCACGCAGGCCCAAGCCGAGAGCCAGGTCACGATCAGCCCGACAGCGAAAAACGGCAGGTCGGCGCGCGTGAGCAGATCGGAATTCCTGAACAGGTCGTAGCCCGCGGCCCCCACCAGCATCGGGATCGAGAGGAAGAAGCTGAATTCGGTGGCGGAACGGCGCGAAAAGCCAAAAGCCATGGCCCCGATGATGGTGGCCCCCGAGCGGCTCACGCCCGGCACCAGCGCCAGGCACTGGATCAGCCCCACGGTGAGCGAATCGCGCCAGCCCACCTCGTCCACCTCCTGGATGCGCTGCGGCGGCTGGCGCGCCTGGCGCGCTTCCACCCACAAAATCACCAGCCCGCCCGAAATGAACGTAGAGGCCACCACCAGCGGATTGAACAACACGCCGGTGATGAAGTCAAAAAACAACACCCCCAGCAGCACCGCTGGCAGGCAGCCGATGACCAGGTTGCTGGTGAAGCGCCACGCCACCGCATCGCCACGCGGCAGCCCCCGCGCAGTGGCCAGCAAGCGCTCCAAATAAACCGAGACGATCGCCAGCAGCGCCCCGACTTGGATCACCACCTCGAACAGCCGCACCTTCTCGCCATACAGCCCCAGCAGCGCCGAGGTCAGGATCAGGTGCCCGGTGGAAGAAATCGGCAAAAACTCGGTGATGCCCTGCACCAGCCCCATCACGGCGGCCTTGAGCAATAAAACGATGTCCATCGAGCGCTACTAAAAACAAAAGCCGCAGTGTAACGCCCGTCCTCTGGCTTACCCGCGCTTCCAGCGGCTTCAAGCGCGCGCGCATCGCATTGGCATACAATCGACCCCGACGGGCCTTCCCGCATGGTGAAGCGGCCAACCGGGTCAGGTGGGGAACCAAGCAGCCCTAACTGTCGATCCAGTGCCGGGGTCAAGGCTCGTCACCCCCATTTTCCGAACCCGCTCCCATTCCACCGTTTATTCCCGCAGCGACTCAAAATAGCGAGGCAACCCCACATGGCCAATCCCCTGATCAAGCAAGTCACCGACGCCAGCTTCGATGCCGACGTGCTCAAGTCTTCCCTGCCGGTGTTGGTCGATTTTTGGGCCGAGTGGTGCGGCCCCTGCCGCACCGTGGCGCCCATTCTGGACGAACTCGCCACCCACTACCAAGGCAAGCTGCAGATCACCAAAATGAACGTCGATGAAAGCCGCCAGGTGCCGGCCCAGTTCGGCATTCGCGGCATCCCGACGCTGATGATCTTCAAAGATGGCAAAGTGGCGGCGACCAAGGTGGGCGCCCTCAACAAATCGCAGCTGAGCGCTTTCATCGACCCCAACTTGGCCTAATCCGCTCCAGCACAAGTCGCTCAACTGGGGAGCCCGGTTGTTCACACCGGGCCGCTCGCCCGGTTGCCTGCTTTAGCTGTCATAATCCGACTTAAACAGAAAAAGAGAGCGCGTTTCGCCTTCCAAGGCCCGCTCCATTTTTTCCGCGCTGGCTGCCCAGCGCCTGCGCGCAGTCTTTGCACGCGGACCCCCTTTCCCCTTCCCCGGCTTTCATTTTTCCCCGACTCCTTGCAGGAGCGCACCCCATGCACCTCAACGAACTCAAGGCCTTGCACGTCTCGGAAGTGCTCAAGCAGGCCGATGCGCTGGAAATCGAAAACACCGGCCGCATGCGCAAACAAGAGCTGATGTTTGCCATCATCAAAAAGCGCGCCAAAACCGGCGAGCAGGTGTTTGCCGACGGCGTGCTCGAGGTGCTGCCCGACGGTTTTGGTTTCCTGCGCAACATGGACACCAGCTTCACCGCCTCCACCGACGACATCTACATCTCGCCCAGCCAGATCCGGCGCTTCAACCTGCACACCGGCGACATGATCGAAGGCGAGGTGCGCACCCCCAAAGACGGCGAGCGCTACTTCGCCCTCAACAAGCTCGACAAGATCAACGGCCTGTCGCCCGAGCACAACAAGCACAAGGTGATGTTCGAGAACCTCACGCCGCTGTTTCCGCAGGTGCAAATGCGGCTCGAGCGCGAGATCAAGACCGAGGAAAACATCACCGGCCGCGTGATCGACCTGATCGCCCCGATCGGCAAGGGCCAGCGCGGCCTGATCGTGGCCCCGCCCAAGAGCGGCAAAACGGTGATGATGCAAACCATCGCGCACGCCCTGGCCGCCAACTACCCCGAAGTCACGCTGATGGTGCTGCTGGTCGATGAGCGCCCCGAAGAAGTGACCGAGATGCAGCGCACCGTCAAGGGCGAAGTGATCTCCTCCACCTTCGACGAACCCGCCACGCGCCACGTGCACGTGGCCGAAATGGTGATCGAGCGCGCCAAGCGCTTGGTCGAGCTGAAAAAAGACGTGGTGATCCTGCTCGACTCGATCACCCGGCTGGCGCGCGCCTACAACAACGTGCTGCCCAGCTCGGGCAAGGTGCTCTCGGGCGGTGTCGATGCCAACGCCCTGCAGCGCCCGAAACGCTTTTTTGGCGCGGCGCGCAACGTGGAAGAAGGCGGCTCGCTGACCATCATCGCCACCGCCCTGATCGACACCGGCAGCCGCATGGACGAGGTGATCTTCGAAGAATTCAAGGGCACCGGCAACTCCGAGCTGCACCTGGACCGACGCCTGTACGAAAAACGCGTGTTCCCGGCGGTGCAACTCAACCGCAGCGGCACCCGGCGCGAGGAGTTGCTGCTGGCGCCCGAGATTTTGCAGAAAACCCGCATCCTGCGCCAGTTCATGTACAACATGGACGAGATCGAATCCATGGAAATGGTGCTCAAAAACATGCGCCAGACCAAAAACAACCACGAGTTCTTCGACCTGATGCGCCGCGGCGGTTGATATAATCACAGTCTTTGCGGAAAGTGTTGTCAGACAGGCTGACAATGGCTGCCGCGCCGCCCCTCAAGGAACCCAGCGATGAAATCCGGCATCCACCCCAACTACCGCGAAGTCTGCTTCGTCGATTTGTCGAACAGCCAGCAGTTCGTGATCCGCTCTTGCGTCAATACCCGCGAGAGCATCAAGCTCGACGACGGGCGCGAGCTGCCGCTCTACAAGCTCGACACCTCGAGCGAGTCGCACCCCTTCTACACCGGCACGCAAAAGAGTGTGGACAACATGGGCGGCCGCGTGGAGAAATTCCGCAACCGCTACGCCCGCACGGCCAAGTAAGCTTGTCGGCCATCCGCATGCCAACAAAGAGCAGCCGCGAGGCTGCTTTTTTCATGGTGCGGTTACAGTCCTGCGGTCTTGCCTTTCTTTGCCTTTGCCGCCTGTGATCCATCCCACCCCCGCCATCGTCAGCCAGCATTCTGCCCGGCGCTTGCCGCGCTGGGTGTTGTGGACGCTGGGCTTGCTCTACATCCTGCCTGGCTTTATCGGCCGCGACCCGTGGCGCAACGCCGACTTGGCCGCCTTTGGCGTGATGCGCGAACTCGCCGCCCAGCCCGGCCAGTGGCTGCATCCGCAATTGCTGGGCGAGAGCGCGCAGACCATCGGCTGGCTGCCCTACTGGCTGGGCGCTCTGGCCATCCACGCCCTGCCGTGGCTGCCGGCCCACCAAGCGGCCCAAATGCCATTCATGGCCCTGCTGGCCCTGACCCTCATTTGCACGTGGTACGCCGCCTACTACCTGGCGCGCTTGCCCGGCGCACAACCCGTGGTGTTTGCCTTTGGCGGCCAGGCACACCCGGTTGACTACGCGCGCGCCTTGGCCGACGCCGCCTTGCTGGCCTTGCTGGCCTGCTTGGGGCTGGCCCTGCTGGCACACCAATCCAGTGTCGATGCGGCGCGGCTGGCCTTCATCGCCCTTGCCTTGGCGGCTTTTGCGCGCAGCGTGCAGCCCGGCAAGAATCTGGCACCCACGCTGGGCATGTGGGCGCTGGCCATGTTCGGTCTGGCCCTGAGCGGAGCACCGGGCATCGCCTTGTTGCTGCTGCTCAGCGGCGAATGGGCCCGCTGGTGCTGGCCCAAGGCCTCCAGCGACATGATGGCCACCGAAGGGGCTGCCAGTCACGCCCAGGCCTCCAAAGCGCTGGCCATGCGCGGCAGCATGGCCGCCTTGGCACTGGCCGCCGCCGCCCTGGCTTATGCCATTGGCTGGCCCGGCGGTTGGCTGGATGGGCACGCTGTGCTGGCGCACTGGCAGTTGGGCGCTTCATGGGAGAGCCTGGCGCGCCTGTTGCTCTGGTTCACCTGGCCCTGCGCCCTGCTGGCGGCCTGGACGCTGTGGAAGTGGCGCCGCCAATGGCGCAGCCCCCACCTGCTGCTGCCCGCTGCGTGCTTGCTGGCGCTGCTGCTGGCGACCCTGTTGCACCGAGGCAGCGACCGCATCTTGCTGCTGGCGCTGCCCCCTTTGGCCGTGCTGGCGGCCTTTGCCCTGCCGACGCTGACGCGCAGCGTGGCGGCCTTGATCGACTGGCTGGCGATTTTGCTTTTCAGCGTCTCGGCCCTGCTGATCTGGATCATCTGGGTGGCCATGGTAACCGGTGTGCCCGCCGAACCAGCCGCCAATGTGGCCAAGCTGCTGCCCAATTTTGTGCCCCGCTTCCAAGCGCACGGGTTTGTGCCGGCGCTGCTGCTCACACTGGCATGGCTGGCGGTGATCGCTTGGCGCACCGGCCGCCACCAGCCCGCGCTCTGGAAAAGCCTGGTGTTGTCGGCCAGCGGCATCACGCTGTGCTGGGCGCTGCTGCTGACACTCTGGTTGCCGGCGCTCAACCACGGCATGAGTCTGGCGCCCATCAGTCAGCGGGTGGCTGCCCACACCCCGGCCCAGCAATGTGTGCTGGTGCATGGACTGGCACACGAACAGATTGCAGCGCTGCAATACCACGGCGGCTTGCGCGTGCAACGCATCACCGGCGGCCCGGCCGATGCGACCTGTTCGCGCTTGGTGGTCAGTTCAGAGGGGTTTGCGACGCTGAGCCAGCGGCTCGATGTGCGCCACTGGCATCTGCTGCGCGAGGAGCCACGCCTGCGCGAAAACCGCGATGTCTGGCTGGTATTTGAACGGCGCCTAGGCGCCACCGCACCGCAACATTGAAACACCCAGCGCGCCGCCGCAGCTTGAGTTAACTGAGCAACACCCGGCTGGGTGGCAAAATGACGCTGAAAGTCGAACCTTGGCCGGACGCGCTCTCGATCAACACCTGCCCCCCGTGGCGCTGTGCCACGTGTTTGACGATCGCCAGCCCCAAGCCGGTGCCGCCGGTCTCGCGCGAGCGGCTGCGGTCCACCCGGTAGAAGCGCTCGGTCAGGCGCGGCAAGTGCTCGGCTTCGATGCCCGGGCCGTCGTCGCTGACATAAAAAACGGCTCCGCCGTCGCTGGCCAAGCGCCAACCGACGCGCACCTGTGCGCCCGCTGGGGTGTGGCGCACCGCATTCCCGACCAAATTTGACATGGCGCTGTGCAGCTCCTGCCGCGCCCCCGCAATCTGGAGCGCTGGGCCATCCTGGGCCAACACCTGGTGCGGACCGCTGCCCAGCACCTCAGACAGCGCCTGCGCCTCACTGACCACCTGCGACAGCATGGCTTGCGCATCAATCCACTCGCCCACACCGGGCACCGGACTGCCTTCAAGGCGCGACAGCGTCAGCAGATCGCTCACCAGGCTCTGCATGCGCTGGGCTTGTGTGCCCATCAATTCGAGGTACTGACGCCGCTCCGGCGCCGACAGATCCAAAGTCAGCAAGGTTTCGATGAAGCCGCTCACCACCGTCAGCGGGGTGCGAATTTCGTGCGACACATTGGCCACGAAATCGCGTCGCATCGCCTCGGCCAGTTCCAGCGCCGTGACCTCGCGCGTCAGCATCAAGCGCCGCCCCTTACCGTAGAGGTAGAGATTAATCGAAATGCGCTGCGGATGCCCGGGCGTGGCGTCGCGGCCATCGATCTCGACCGAGGCGGCATAGTCGTTCTGTGTCAGGTAGTCGATAAAGGCCGGATCACGCACCAGGTGCCGAATCGGTTGTTTGAGATCGCGCTTGGTGTCAAAACCCAAGTGCTGGGCAGCGGTGAAATTGCTCCACTCGATGCTGGACGACTTGTCGAGCAGCACCACGCCGATAGGCGAGGCCTGAATGGCGGCCAAGAACTCTTGCAGCCGCGCCTCGCTCTTGCGCGACTTGCGGTTCAGGGTCTTGAAGGATTTGCGGGCCCGCTCGACCACCTCGGCCCACACCCCCACCGCAACGGGAGGCGTGGAAGCGCTGCCGTGGCGCAACCAATCGAGCACGCGCCGCGCCCGCATCGAATCGAACACAAACCACAGCACCGCCCCAAAGGCGCTGCCAACCAAGGCCAAGCCGTCTGGCTCCCCAAGGGCTGCCGCCAACGCGCCAAGCGCCAGCGTGCAAGCCAGCAGCTCCAGCAGCCGGCGCATCATGCCGCGGCAATATCGGGCTTGGGCTTGGTGTTGCTGGGCTGCGTCGTGATGCGGTAGCCGGCACCGCGCACGGTTTCGATCATGGCCCCGGCCAGACCCAGCGATTCGCGCAGGCGTTTCACATGCACATCGACCGTGCGCTCTTCGATGAACACGTGGTCGCCCCAGATGCGGTCCAGCAACGAACCCCGGGTATGGACCCGCTCCGGGTGCCTCATGAGGTAGTGCAGCAGCTTGAACTCGGTCGGGCCGATCTTGATTTCACTGCCATTGAGCGTGACGCGGTAGGTCGAGGCATCAAGCGACAAATCGCCCAAGCGCACCGCGTCGTTGACGATTTCAGGGGCGCGGCGGCGCAACACGGCGCGGATGCGCGCCAGCAATTCCTGCGTAGAAAAGGGTTTGGTGATGTAGTCATCCGCCCCGGCGTCAAGCCCCTGCACCTTGTCGGATTCCTCGGTGCGCGCCGTCAGCATGATAATGGGCACCGTCTTGATGCGCTCTTGCTGGCGCCAGCGCTTGGCCAGCGCCACCCCGCTTTCACCAGGCAGCATCCAGTCGAGCAAAATCACGTCGGGCAAGACCGCATCCACCTCGCGCTGCGCCGCTTCGCCGTCATAGACCACCGTCGGCGCAAAACCGTTGTGGCGCAAATTGACGGCAATCAGCTCGGCAATCGCCGATTCGTCTTCCACGACCAGCACGCGCGGCAGCTTTCTCATTGCAGCACCGACCTTCTTTCTTCATCGGTGCTGTGGCGCACGTCCGTCCCTTTGACGACGTAAATGGTGGCCTCGGCAATGTTTTTCGCCAGATCACCGATGCGTTCGATGGCCTTGGCCAGAAACATCAGGTGGATGCTGCTGCCGATCAGGCGCGAATCCTGCATCATGTAGGTGCTGATCTCGCGAAAATAGGATTCGTACTCGACATCGAGCTGGTCGTCGTCATTGATGACGGCCAGCGCTTCCTGCACATCGAGGCGGGCAAAGGCGTCCAGTGCACGGTGGAGCTGCGAAGCCGCCAACTGGGCGGTGCCACCGAGCGACTTGACCGGCAGCGCACGAGGTGCCCCGGATTGAATGAATTTATCGACCATGCGCGCGATGCGGGTGGCCTTGTCACCCGCCCGCTCGAGGTTGGTGATGACGCGCGAAATACCGATCAACAAGCGCAGATCGCGCGCCGTGGGCTGGCGCCGGCTCATGATCGAGATGATCTCGTGATCGATCTCGAGCTCAAACAGATTGACTTTTTTCTCGATTTCGAGCACCTGCCCGGTGGATTCGGTGCTCAAATGGTGCAGCGCGTGGATGCATTGTCGCAATTGAGATTCCACCACCCCACCCATTTCGAGCACGCGGGCGGTGACGTGGGCCAGTTCGGATTCGAACTGCGTAGAAAAATGCTTGTCGCTCATGATCAGCCAAACCTTCCAGTGATGTAGTCTTCGGTCTCGGTGCGCTTGGGTTTAAAGAAAATCTGCTCGGTGGCGCCGTATTCCATCAACTCGCCCAAGTACATGTAGGCGGTGTAATCGCTGCAACGCGCTGCCTGCTGCATGTTGTGGGTGACGATGGCAATGGTGTAGTCCTTTTTAAGCTCGTGCACCAGTTCTTCGATCTTGCCGGTCGAGATCGGGTCCAGCGAAGCGGTGGGCTCATCGAGCAACAGCACCGAGGGTTTGACCGCCACGCTGCGCGCAATGCACAGGCGCTGCTGCTGCCCGCCGGAAAGGCTCAGGCCGCTTTGTTTGAGCTTGTCTTTCACCTCGGTCCAAAGCGCGGCCTTGCTCAGGGCCCATTGCACCCGCTCATCCATTTCAGAGCGGCTAAGCTTTTCGTAGAGCTTGACACCAAAAGCAATGTTGTCGTAGATCGACATCGGAAACGGCGTGGGCTTTTGGAACAGCATGCCGATGCGCGCGCGCAGCAGGTTCAGATCCTGCTTGGGGTCCAGAATGTTCTGGCCATAAAAACTGATCGTCCCCTCGGCGCGCTGCCCAGGGTAGAGGCTGTACATGCGGTTGAGGGTGCGCAGCAGCGTGGATTTGCCACAACCCGATGGGCCGATAAAAGCTGTGACCTTGCCCTCGACGATGTTGAGGTTGACGGATTTGAGGGCATGAAAGCCACCGTAATAGAACTGGAGGTTGCGCACCTCGATGGCGTTTTTGGTGTCGATTGCGGGTTCGCTCATGATTAAATCTTCGAAAATATAGGACCTTAAACCTTGACGCGCTCACGGAACACAATGCGTGCCGTGATGTTGATGGCCAACACGGTGAGGGTAATCAGCAGCGCGCCCCCCCAAGCCAGCTCGTTCCAGTTGTCAAATGGGCTCATGGCCATGTGGTAGATCCAAACCGGCAAGTTGGCCATCGGGCCATTCATATCGAGGGTAAAGAACTGGTTGTTGAGCGCCGTGAACAACAGCGGTGCGGTTTCGCCGCTGATGCGCGCCAGCGCCAGCATCACCCCGGTAATGACACCGGCGCGGGCACCACGCAACACCACCGTAATCGCCACTTTCCAGTGCGGCGCCCCCAGCGCAAAAGCGGCTTCGCGCAAGCTGCCGGGGATCATGCGCATCATGTTTTCGGTGGTTTTGATGACCACCGGAATGGCGATCAGCGACAGCGCCACCATGCCGGCATAGCCTGAGAAGTTGCCCATCGTCATCACCACCACGGCAAACACGAACAGGCCCAACACCACCGAAGGGGCCGAGAGCATCACCTCATTGACGAAGCGCGTGACGCTGGCGACTTTGCTGGAGTCCCCAAACTCGGCCAGATAGATGCCAGCCAGAATGCCAATCGGGGTGGAAATCAGCACTGCGCTGCCCACCATGATTAGGCTGCCCACGATGGCATTGCGCAAGCCGCCGCCGGGGGTGCCGGGAGCAGGTGTGTCTTCGGTGAAAAGTGCCCAGTCGATGGCGTAAAAACCATTGGAGAAAAGCACGTACAAAATCCACAGCAAGATCGACAGGCCAATGGCCGAGGCCACCATGGAAAAACCCATGATGACGGCGTTTTTGCGACGCCGGCTGTTGTAGAGGGATTGGTTAAATTCCATTTCAGTATCCTTTGCTGCCCTTGCCTTCTTCAACGTGTGCAATCAGCAAGCGCGCCAGCGCCAACACGATAAAGGTGAGCATGAAGAGCAAAAAGCCGAGCGCGAACAGGGTGTACATGTGCATTCCAAACGATTCGGCGAATTCGTTGGCCAGCGTGGAGGTGATCGAGGCCCCGGGCGCAAACAGGGTTTCGGGTATGCGGTGTGCGTTGCCGATCACGAAGGTCACGGCCATGGTCTCACCCAAGGCCCGACCCAAACCCAGCATCACCGCGCCCACCACCCCTTTGAAAGCATAAGGCATCACCACATGGCGCACCACCTCGGACGTGGTGCTGCCCAGCCCGTAGGCGGATTCGCGCAAGATTTGCGGCACCACCTCGAACACGTCGCGCGTCACGGCAGCCATATAGGGCAGCACCATGAACGACAAGATAATGCCCGCCGCCAAAATTCCCAAGCCGTTCGGGGCGCCGCCAAAGATCGAACCAATGATCGGCATACCGGCCATCAGATCTTGCACCGGCACCTGAAAATAATCGGCAAACAGGGGCGCAAACACAAACAAGCCAAACATGCCATAAATGATGGAAGGAATGGCAGCCAGCAGTTCCACCGCCGTGCCCAACGGGCGGCGCAGCCACGGCGGACAGGTTTCGGTCAGAAACAGTGCAATACCGAAAGCCAGCGGAACCCCGATCAACATGGCAATGAACGAGGTCGCCAAGGTGCCAATGATGGGCACCAATGCGCCAAACTGCTCATTGACCACATCCCACTCGGCGGTCCAGATAAAGGCAATGCCAAAGGTTCTGAAGGCCGGCCAAGCATTGACAAACAGGGTAACAATGATGCCAATCAGGGCCACCAGCACCAGCAAGGCAAAAGCCTGCGAGAGTCGGTAAAAAACAGCGTCTTGCAAACGCTGGCGCTTGGCTATAGCAAGCACATGGGGCGAGCCCATGTCGGGAGACTTAAAGGATGGGTCCATAGGTGAGTTTTGGCTGGCAGTAGAACAGGCACCAATTGTTTGATCAATACACAAAAACAGACCCGCCGACCGAATCAGTCGGCGCGGCGGGTGTTATGGCCCCATTAGTTGAGGCTCAGAGCGCATCAGGTGCGCTGGATCAGGTTCCAAACGCGGGCGCGAATGGCGTCAGCCAAGGTGTCGGGGATCGGCACGAAGTCGAGCTCAATCGCCATCTGGTCACCATTTCGGAAGGCCCAGTCAAAGAAGGCCAGCACGGCGTTGCTCTCGGCTACGTTGGCCGGTTGGCGATACATCAGAATGAAGGATGCGGTGGCAATCGGCCAAGCGTTGGCACCGGCGGCGTTGACTATCGAGACGCCCATGCCCGGCACGCTGAACCAGTCCACGCCTGCAGCGGCAGCCGAGAAGGTGCGGTCGTCGGGCTGCACGAAGTTGCCGGCCGCGTTTTGCAGTTGCATGTGCGGAATGTTGTTGCGCCGCGCAAAAGAGAATTCCACGTAGCCGACGGCACCGCGGGTGCGCGCCACGATGGCTGCCAACCCTTCGTTGCCACGGCCGCCGATCGAGGAAGCCGCCGGCCAGCGCACGCTGGCACCTCGGCCCACGGTGCTGGCCCAATCGGGGCTGACGGCGGTGAGGTATTCGGTGAAGTTGAAAGTGGTGCCGGAGCCGTCGGCACGGTGCACCACGGTGATGGCTTGGTTGGGGAAGGTGCGGCCCGGGTTGAGGGCGGCGATGCGCGGATCGCTCCAGTTGACGATGCGGCCCAAAAACATGTCGGCCAGAACCGGGCCGGTGATGCGCACCTCGCCCGGGCGGAAGCCCTCGAGGTTGAACATCGGCACCGTGCCGGCGATGATGGCCGGAAACTGCACCATGCCGTCGCGCTCGAGGTCGGCCCCGGATACGGGTGCGTCGGTGGCACCAAAAGTCACGGTACGAGCGCGAATCTGGCGAATGCCGGCCGAAGAGCCAATCGACTGGTAGTTCAAGCGCACACCGGTGGCGGCTTGATAGGCCTCAGCCCAGCGCGAGTAGATCGGGAACGGCAGCGACGCGCCCGCACCAGTAATAATGGTCGAAGCGGTGGCCAGCTTGGTAAAACCGCCAGTCATGGCCAATGCAGCGGTAGCCGCCACGGTTTTCAGGAAAGTGCGTTTCATCGGGGTCCTCTGAGGGATGGTTAACAGACAAAACCTATGCTAGCGTAGAATTATGGCAGTTTTGTGACAGTCATTTGAAGACTCGGCGACACCCAGGCCGGATCAAGACGGCGCCTGTGGTTTCCCCCAAGGGTTCTCGTGTGACAATGGCATGAAAGGTCTGCGCGACTGGGTTACAGTAGCGCCATTGTCGCCAAGCCGCCGGTTTATGGCTTGGTCATCCTTTAGTCTTTGCCCTAGGAGCCCCAGTGCCGATCAACCACAAAGAACGCAATGCCGCCCCGCGCAGCGTCGCCGCCAGCCACCCTTACGAGGAGCACCAAGGCGAGTCGACCCGCCGCGAGGACTCGCGCTTGGCCGACGCACTGGCTTTTTTGCGCGGCTTCGTGGCACAACCGATGTCGGTGGCTTCGGTGGTGCCTAGCTCCCCTTATTTGGAACAAGGGGTGGTGCGGGCCACCGATTTGTCGCGTGCGCGCTGCGTGGTCGAACTGGGCCCGGGCACCGGCGGCAGCACGCGCGCCCTGTTGCGCGCCATGAACCCGCAGGCGCGGCTGCTGGCGATCGAGCTCAATCCTGATTTTGCTGCCCGGCTGCGCCAGCGCGTGCAAGACCCGCGGCTGCTGGTGCAAGAGGGCAGCGCCGCCGACATGGGTGAACACTTGGAGCGCTGGGGCCTGCCAGCACCCGATGCGGTGGTCTCGGGCATCCCGTTTTCCACCCTGCCAACCGAGGTTGCGCACAGCATCGTGGCCGCCATCCAAGCCAACCTGGCTGTGGATGGGCGCTTCGTGGCCTACCAGTTCCGCGCCCATGTGGCCAGTTACACCAGCCCGGTGATGGGTGAGCCCAGCTTTGAATGGGAGTGGCGCAACGTGCCGCCGATGCGCGTGTTCCGCTGGGTCAAGCGCTAACGCGCTAAAGCGCCTTGACGCCGCTGCTTGAACTGCTGGCGCTGCTGGCTGCTGCGGTGGCGGCGGTGGCGCTGTTCCAGCGCAGCGGCATTCCGGCCAGCTTGGGCTATCTGGCGGTCGGGGCCCTGCTCGGCCCCTATGTGGCGGGGCTGATCAGCCACACCGAGACCATCCGCTTGGTGGCCGAGTTCGGCATCGTTTTTCTGCTCTTTACCATCGGGCTGAACTTCTCGCTGCCGCAGATTTACGCCCTGCGCCACACCGTGTTCTGGCTCGGCACCGGGCAGGTGGTGCTGACCACGGCGCTGGTCACGCTGGCCGGCTGGGCACTGGGCTTTCCGTTGGCGGCGGCCTTCGTCGTCGGGGCGGTGTTTGCCCAGTCATCGACCACCATCATCGCGCGCCAGTTGAGCGAACAAGGCGAGGAACACAGCCGCCACGGCCGCCTCGGGCTGGCGATGTCGGTGTTCCAAGATGTGACGGCGGTGCCGTTCCTGATCATCATTCCGGCGCTGGGCCTAGCGGCGGCGGGTTCGCTGGCCGAGCCGCTGGGCTGGGCGCTGGTGAAGGCGCTGCTGGCTTTTGCGCTGGTCTATCTGGCTGGGCGCTGGCTGCTGCGGCCGCTGTTTCACGCCATTGCGGTGCGCCGCTCGACCGAGCTCTTTACGCTCACGGTGCTGCTGGTGACGCTGGCCTCAGCGGCGATCACCGACAGCCTGGGGCTGTCGCTGGCCTTCGGGGCCTTTCTGGCCGGCATGATGCTGGGCGAGACCGAATTCCGGCACCAGATCGAGTCCACCATCCGCCCCTTTCGCGACGTGCTGCTGGGGCTGTTTTTCGTCTCGATCGGCATGCTGGTCAACCCGCTGGCGCTGCTGGCCGTCTGGCATTGGGCGCTGCTGGGAGCGTTGGCGCTGCTGGTGGCCAAGGTGCTGCTGGTGGCGCTGCTGGTGCGCGCCGCGGGCTTTGAGCCGCGCACCGCCTTGCGCACCGCGCTGGTGCTGGCCATGGGCGGCGAGTTTGGTTTTGCACTGCTGGCGCTGGGCCTAGCCGGCGGCAGCATCGACGGCCACACGGCGCAGATCGCCCTCGCTGCGGTGCTGTTGAGCATGATGATCGGCCCATTCCTGGTTCGCTACAGCCTGCCACTGAGCGCGGCGCTGCTGGGCCGCGAAAGGTCGGGGGCATTGAATGTGACGGGCAGCGCCCCACACCCGGAACCGACAGCGTCCAACCACTGGAAGCAGCACGTGATTCTGTGCGGCTATGGCCGCATCGGCCAGAGCGTGGCCAATTTCCTGGAGCGCGAGCGCATTGCCCACGTGGCGCTGGACTTGGACCCGACCTTGGTGCGCGACGCCCACGCGGCGGGCGAACCGGTGTTTTATGGCGACGCCACCGACCCGGCGGTGCTCGAGGCGGTGGGCTTGGCGCGCGCGCGGCTGCTCATCATCAGCTACGAAGACCCGGCCGCCGCGCTCAAGGTGCTGCAGCAGGTGCGCGCGCTGCACCCCGATTTGCCGGTGATGGTGCGCACGCGCGACGAAACCCATGTGGAGGCGCTGCGCCAGGCCGGTGCCACCGAAGTGGTGCCCGAGACGCTCGAAGCCGCCATGATGATGGTGGCGCACGCGCTGGCGCTGCTGCAAGTGCCCACGGCGTGCGTGTTGCGGCGCCTGCGCGAGGCGCGCAGCGACCGCTACCGGCTGCTGCGCGAGCTGTTTCAGGGCGACCCGGCGCTGGACACCGCCGACGCAGCCACACCGCGCCTGCACTCGGTCACCGTGCCGGCAGGCTGCGCCGCACTGGGCTGCCGCTTGGGTCAACTTGAACTGAGCGAGGGCGTTGAACTCAGCGCCTTGTTGCGCCACGGCCAACGCATGCTCGACCCCGCACCCGACCTGCTGCTGCAAGCCGACGATGTGCTGGTGTTGTTTGGCAAGCCCGATGCGCTGGCGCAAGCCGAACAGCGCCTGCTCTCCTGAGACAAGCCGAGGCCGCAGGGCGCTATGAGGCAGACTCGCCGCACCGGGCTATATTCTTGAGAAAAACAGGCGGATAATGCCACCATGGACTTCACCACTTTCTCGCAAGCTGCCGGCGGCCTAGCCCTGTTCCTGCTGGCCATGCTGATGATGACCGAAGGGCTCAAAACCTTTGGTGGCGGCGGCCTCAAGCGCCTGCTCAGCCAATCGACTTCCACTCCGCTGCGCGGCGTCGGGGCGGGCATCTTGGTGACGGCGGTGGTGCAGTCCTCCAGCGCGGTCACGGTGGCGGCGATCGGCTTCGTCAACGCCGGGCTCATGAATTTGCGCCAGGCGCTGGGGGTGGTGTTCGGCACCAACATCGGCACCACCATGACCGCTTGGCTGGTGAGCTTGGTGGGCATCGGGTTTGACATCGACGCCTTTGCGCTGCCCATCATCGCCGTCGGGGTGGCGCTGCGCCTGATTGTGCGCAACAAACGCTACCAAGGCCTGGGCGAGGCGCTGACTGGCTTTGGCTTGTTTTTCATTGGCCTAGGGCTGCTGCAACAGGCCTTTTCGGGTGTGGCGGCCGGCTTTGAGGCCGAGGTGCTCGGCGGCGGTTTTGCCCTGCACTGGGCCGCTGCGCTGGCAGTGGGTTTCCTCGTCACCACACTGACCCAGTCTTCCAGCGCCTCCATCGCGCTCATCCTCACTGCCGCCGCCGGTGGGTTGTTGACCCTGCCCACGGCAGCGGCCGCGATCATCGGGGCCAACGTCGGCACCACCACCACCGCCGTGCTGGCTGCACTCAACGCCACCGCCGCCGCGCGCCGCTTGGCCATGGGCCACGTCGGCTTCAATGTGATCACCGGCTGCGTGGCGTTGCTGATCTTGCCCTTGATGCTGTGGACGGTGGACGGGCTGGCCCTGTTCTTCGGCCTGGTGGGCAATGTGGCCGCCAAACTGGCGCTGTTTCACACCGTTTTCAATGTGTTGGGGGTGATGCTGCTGCTGCCCTTTGTCGGCCGCTTGGCGGACTGGCTCGAAACCCGTTTTCGCAGCCAGCAAGACGAGCTGGCGCGCCCGCAGCACCTGGATGCCACCTTGGCGGCATCACCCGAACTGGCGCTCGGTGCGGTGCAAGCCGAGCTGCAGCGGCTGCGCGCTGGCGTGGGTGCGGTGGCCGGCGCGGCCCTCAAAAACGAGCGCGCAGTGGACAAGGAAGCCGAAGCGGTGCGCCAACTGGCCGCCACCGTCACCGAGTACATTGCCGGGCTGCGCGCCGAACGGATGCCGCGCCAGGTCTCGGACGCGCTCACCCTGTGCCTGCGCGCCGCCCGCTACCTCGATGAAGCCGGGCGCATGGTGGCCTCGGCGCAGGCCTTGGCCGCCGCCTCCCAGACCGGGCCAGAAAACGTGCGCGCCCTGATCGCTCCGGTGCTGGCGGCCGCGGCGGATTGTCTGGCCGCTCCGGGTGCCGAGACCGCACGCAGCCTAGAGGCCTTCGAGCCCACCTATCAGCAAGGCAAGGGCGCGTTGCTGGCCGCCGTGGTGGCGCAGCAGCTTGGCGCCGAAGCAGCCGACACCCTGCTCGACGACCTCAGCCACCTGCGCCGCCTGGTGCAGCAGTGGGTGAAAGCCGACGACATGCTCAACAGCCCGGAGCTGGCGCTGGTGCCGCAGCGGGCCGGGGGTGCCAAGCTGAATTCGTGACCCCAATCCCCAAAAGCCGCTGTCACTGCCCGATATCCCCAGCACCCAGCCCCAAGCGTGGCCGATGATGCGCGCAGCCTTGCACATCATCGCATGCCGCCCAAGCGTACCAGCGCTGGCGCATTGTGGCGCAAGAGGGCACCGCACGCCGGCCCAAGGCGTGGTGCGAAAACCACTGGGAACAAAAGCCTTTGACGGCCTCGAAGTTGTGCTTGCCCAAGGTGAGCAGGCCTAGGTAGCACTTGAGGATGTGGTTGTTGGCTATGCCGCTGCGTACCGGGTATTTGGGGTCAAGCAAGGCCGGCCGCTTGATGCGCTTGAACCACCGCCCTACCAAGGCCAGTCCGCCATGGCTGCTGAGCTCTTAGGGTAATTGCTTGACTGTGAATTAAACTGGATCGGTCATGTGGGCTGCACATACCCGCTGGGTGCTGAAATGACGTGGTGTAATTCGATGTATTTAAACAGAAATCCGCCTGATTTGGGATGTGATGTCACAGATTCAGGAACCTGCAAGGAGGAGCCAAAATGAGCGATTTTCAAAAGCAATACGCCCAGTGGGACAAATTCCTGAGCGATTGGCCGCGCACGCGGCTTGACACGATGACGCTGGATAAGTACACCAAAGCGGGCGAAAAAAAACCTTCACCCACTGGATCGAATCGCTCCTCAATGTGACGGGCAGCATCCGGGGCGGGTCGTCGTTCAAGTTCGGCGTGTTCTCGCGCAAGAACCACGAGAACAAGAAGTCCGACGCCAAGCTGAGCTACTCCGACACCCACGGCTGGTATTCGTCCCTCGGTGCGACTGCGCAGGAGGCCTTTGAGAAGGTGCGCGGGTATGTTTGTCAGGTGGCAGATCTGGCGGAGCGAGGCGACTTGGACGGCATCGAGGCATTCGAACACTTGGGCGAAGCCTTCAAGTGGAAGATCGCCTTCCACTACCAAGACCGGAAGGCGCCGGTGATCGTGAGCATCTTTAAGCGGGAGCTGCTGGCCGTCTACGTTGGTGTCACCGCGAGCCAGAGCATGGCGACGTTGCAGAAGGCAGCGCTGGCCAAAAGACCTGCCGATCTGGGCATACTTGAATTCGGTCAGCAGGTGTGGGAGGCATTGAGCCAGAAAAACCTGGCAATCTGGAAACTCTCGCACGGCAACCCGCCCACCTTCACCGAGGCCGAGCGTCAGCAGTATCTGGGCGGTCATTGGGCGGTGATGCATCGCGACACCGGCAAAGAGCAAGGCAAGAAGTTCGCCGAGGCACCGGTGGGCGCGCTGTTCTTTCTCTGTCATGGCCACAGCCCGCAGTGCATCGGGCAGTTCACGTCGAAAGCCCAGCCCTGCGCCAAGGGCGATGGATGGTTGCAGCGCAGTTACCGTGTACTCAAGCCTGCCCAGCGCAACGACCGCTACACCGCAAACTCCAAGGGATGGTCGCCGCAGGGCAATTCGACCTTTTGGCAGGTGGGCGCGCACGATCTGCCGGAGTTCGAGTCCACGCTGCTCAAGCCATACTTCGCCACGGACCTCGCGGAATTAGCAGTGCTGGCAGGCGAACCCATTGAGGCGGCCAGCCTCAGTAACGGGGCGGCACAGACGCCAGCGCCGGTGCACATGCCCGCCCCCATCACGGCGAGCAAGCCGATTGCCCCCTGCGTCAATCGCATCTACTACGGCCCGCCGGGCACCGGCAAGACCTACACGCTGACCCGGCTGCTCAAGCGCGACTACGAGCAGCAGGCGAAGTCAATCTCCACCGAGGAATGGCGCACTCAGTTGATTGCAGAGAAGATCGCCGTCCTGAAATGGTGGGAAGGTGCCGCCGCCACCCTTTATGACCTTGGCGGCAAGGCCAAGGTGGCGGACATCGCAGAGCACCGATTCATCCAAGCCATCACCGCCGCCAATGGCTCGAACCGCAACGTGAGGCAGACGCTGTGGGGAGCCTTGCAGAGCCACACCGTGGACGAATCCACCTTGGTCAAGGTGAAGAAGCGGCTGAGCCCCGCTGTGTTCGACAAGAGCGCAGAGGCGGTGTGGCAGTTCGCCGGAGACTGGCAGGAAGCCTGCGCGGATCTGATTGCGCTCGTCGATCAACTCAAGCAGGGCCCGCAGGACGCCCATGCCATCCAGCGCTACAGCTTCGTCACGTTCCACCAGTCTTACGGCTACGAGGAATTCGTCGAGGGTTTGCGGCCGGTTCTGACTGGTGAGGCGGACGCGGGCGAAGTGGCCTACGAGATGCGACCGGGCGTGTTCAAGGAGTTGTGCCGCAAGGCGCGACAGGCGCCCGAGCAACGATTTGCAATGGTCATTGATGAGATCAACCGGGGCAACATCAGCAAGATCTTCGGCGAATTGATCACGCTGATCGAGACCGACAAACGCGACCCGCTGGACGGCAACGCCCCGTCCGCCGAAGTTACCCTAGCCTATTCGGGCGAAAAGTTCTCGGTTCCTGCCAACGTGGACATCATCGGCACGATGAACACGGCGGATCGCTCACTGGCCTTGCTTGACACGGCCCTGCGTCGCCGCTTCGAGTTCGTGCCACTGATGCCCGATACGCGTGCCGAGAAAGCCCCTGCCGATCAGGACAGTGCCCCGCTAGCCGGGCTGGTGGTTACGACGGACGCCGGATTGATCGACATTCGTCTGCTGCTGCTGCGGATGAACGAGCGCATCGAGGCCCTCTATGACCGCGACCACGGCATCGGCCACGCGTATCTGACCGGGTTAGCAGGCGTGGAGGATGGTCCCTTGCGATTCAATGCGCTAGCTGCGACCTTCCGCAACCGCATCGTGCCGCTGCTTGAGGAATACTTCTTCGAGGATTGGCAAAAGATCCGGCTGGTGCTGGCAGACAACCAGAAGATCGACAAGGCGATTCAGTTCATCCGCGAGAGCGTGGAACGCGAGCAGGATCTGTCGGCCCTGTTCGGCAACGACCACGGGCTGGACAGCTACGCCACGAAGCGTCGTTATCACGTTCAGGATTCGGCCTTCTCTCAGCCGGAGGCCTACATCCGAATCTACCAGGCACTGGCCTGACGTCCGAGGTGCGCTGATGGCTGGCATCACGATCTACGAGTTCGACGCACTGGTGGCAGCAGCATCCGGCGTGCCGGACGTTGGCGGTCAACGTGTCGTGCCTCCCGGCGTATTCGAATGGTTGGAACTGCAGACGCTGCGGGCGGCTGAGGCCGGCGCGTCGGCTTGGTTGCGCCTGACACAGCGGCGCGGTCGCCGGGCCGTCCAGGTCACCAGTTTCGTCGGCGTGATTCGGTCGCCGGACGGTTTTCAGATCGAAGTGCTGCCAAAGGTCGGCAAGGCGAACGGCGAAGGCGATGCACAGGCTCGTCAATTGCTGATCGAGATGCTGCGCTGCCTGGGCGGGTTCCGACACGTCCAGACCGACAGCGCCAAGCTTGTGGCCACGCGCATGCCCTTGCTGGAAGTCTTCATCGGTGAGTTCCTCCTCGCCGTGGAGCACATCGTCAAGCAAGGGCTGCGCAGTGACTACGCGGCTAGGCGGGACAACGTGTTCGCGCTGCACGGCAAGCTGCAGATCGCCACGCACCTGCGGCAGAACCTGTGCCGGCGGGATCGGTTCTTTGCGGAGTTCGACGAATTCTCTACCAATCGCCCGGAGAACCGGTTGCTGCACGCGGCACTGCGGCGGGCACTTGCGTGGACCGCATCACAAGCAAACCAGCAACTCGCACGCGAACTTTGCTTCGTGTTCGCCGATGTACCCGAATCCGAACAACCGGCGGTGGACTTCTCCATTGTTCGGCTTGATCGCGGCATGGGGCACTACGCTGATGCGCTGGCATGGGCGAGGCTGATCTTGGGCGATGCATCCCCACTCACCGGGGCGGGTGGTCATCGGGCGCCTTCACTGCTTTTTCCGATGGAGGCGGTTTTCGAGGCCTACGTTGCCAAGCATCTGGCGCGGCAGCTGGCGCACCCGTTCACACTCAAGACGCAGGCGCGCAGCTACTCGCTCGTGACGCATCTCGGGCAGGACTGGTTTCGCCTGAAGCCAGATCTTCTCGTCCAAGAATCGTCGGCGAATCGCTTGGTTCTGGACACCAAATGGAAGCTGCTCGACGACAAGAAGGCCACGGGCACGGACAAATACGGACTGGACCAAGGCGATTTTTATCAACTGTACGCCTATGGCCAAAGTTATCTCGATGGCCAGGGCGACGTGGTGCTTATCTATCCCCAAACGGATGCCTTCGAGGAGGCGTTGCCCGTGTTCGGCTTCCCAAAGTCCAGTGGCCTGCGGCTGTGGGTGCTGCCATTCTGCCTGGATAAGCGCGCGCTCATCCTTCCTCCCTGCGGCAGCCTCGACGCTTTGTTTGTCGGCAACGGACTGCAGTCGGAGTGACAGGGCGCGACACCGGACCGATCAGCTGCTGCATACGAGGTGACCTTGAAATGACCGATCTACAAGCGCCTCAAGGCATCAACCCAGAAAGGAAAGTGAACGTGGTACTGACCCGTGATTTCAAGGTAACCGTAGCCGCGCGCGTGCAGAGCGATCCGGCCCTTTGCGCAGACGCTTCTGGACGAGGCCATCACCTTGATCTTCAATGGTGAACCTGAATCGGCCAAGCTGATCCTGCGGGATGTGACAGATAGCCAAGGTGACATCGCCCAGATACTTGTCCAGACCTCAGAATCTGAAAACCTCAGAACCTAAAACCCTCAAAAATCGACCGCCACCGCATCGCCCGCGCGCTCCATCAGCGCCCGGCGCGCCGCCGCCTCACCTTTGCCCATCAACTGGCCGATGCGCGCCTCGGTCTGCAGCCAATCGAGTGCTCCCAGTTGCACCGGCAGCAGGCGGCGCGTGTCGGGGTTGAGCGTGGTGTCCCACAACTGCTCGGCGTTCATCTCGCCCAGGCCTTTGAAGCGGCTGATGCTGCATTTGTCGCGCGCCAGCCCGTCTTTGGCGCACTTGTCCAGAATCGCTTCCAGCTCGCCCTCATCCAGTGCATAGGCCTTGGCGGCGGGCTTTTTGCCGCGCGCGGGCACATCGACGCGGTACAGCGGCGGGCGCGCCACATACACGTGCCCGGCCTCGACCAGGCGCGGGAAGTGGCGCAAAAACAGCGTCAAAAGCAGCACCTGGATGTGCGCGCCATCGACGTCGGCATCGGCCAAAATGCAGACCTTGCCGTAGCGCAGGCCGCTCAAATCGGCCTGATCGGCCAGCCCATGCGGATCGACCCCGATGGCCACCGCGATGTCGTGGATTTCGGTGTTGGCGTACAGGCGCTCGCGCTCCACCTCCCAGGTGTTGAGCACCTTGCCGCGCAGCGGCAGCACCGCCTGGCATTCTTTGTCGCGCCCCATTTTGGCGCTGCCACCGGCCGAATCACCCTCGACCAAAAACAGCTCGTTGCGCGCCAGCTCGCGGCTCTCGCAGTCGGTGAGCTTGCCGGGCAGCACCGCCACCCCCGAGCCCTTGCGTTTTTCCACCTTCTGCGCCGCCTTCTGGCGGTTTTGCGCGGCGCGGATCACCAGCTCGGCCAGCTTCTTGCCGTGCGCCACGTGCTGGTTCAACCACAGCTCGAGCGCCGGCCGCAGCACCGAGCCGACCAGGCGCAGCGCGTCGCGCGAATTGAGCCGCTCCTTGATCTGGCCCTGGAACTGCGGGTCCAGCACCTTGGCCGAGAGCACGTAGCTGGCGCGCGCGTACACGTCTTCGGGCAGCAGCCGCACCCCTTTGGGCAGCAGCGCGTGCAGCTCGATGAAACCCTTGACGGCCTGGTACAGCCCGTCGCGCAAGCCGCTGTCGTGGGTACCGCCGGCGCTGGTGGGAATCAAATTGACGTAGCTCTCGCGCAGCGTGGCGCCCTCTTCGGTGAAGGCCACCGCCCAGGCCGCGCCCTCGCCCTCGGCAAAGCTCTCGTGCCCGGCGTCGGCATAGCCCGAACCCTCAAAGAGCGGGATCAGCGGCTCGGCGGGCAGGCTTTGCAACAGGTAGTCGCGCAGGCCGCCCTGGTACTGCCAGTGCAGGGTTTCGCCGCTGGCTTCTTGGATTAGGCTCACGCTCAAGCCCGGCAGCAGCACCGCCTTGCTGCGCAGCAGGTGCTGCAACTCGGCCAGCGGCAGGGCGGCGGTGTCGAAATATTTGGGGTCGGGCCACAGGCGCACCGTGGTGCCCTGCTTGCGCGCGCCGGCCGGGGCCGCTTGCAGGCTCAAGGGTTCGAGCACGGCCCCATCGGCAAAGACCATGCGCGCTACCTGGCCGGCGCGGTAGCTGCTCACTTCGAGCCGGCTGGCTAGGGCGTTGCTCACGCTCACCCCGACTCCGTGCAGGCCGCCAGAAAAGCTGTAGGCACCGCCGCTGCCCTTGTCGAACTTGCCACCGGCGTGCAAGCGCGTGAACACCAGCTCCAGCACCGGGGCCTGCTCCTCCGGGTGCAGCCCGTGCGGGATGCCGCGCCCCTCGTCTTCCACGCTCACCGAGCCGTCGCGGTGCAGGGTGAGGCGGATGCGCTTGCCGTAACCGGCCAAGGCTTCGTCGGCGGCGTTGTCGAGCACCTCCTGCACCACGTGCAAGGGGTTGTCGGTGCGGGTGTACATGCCAGGGCGCTGGCGCACCGGCTCCAGCCCTTTGAGCACGCGAATCGAGGATTCGGCGTAAGCGCCTGGGGTTGGGGTGGCGTTAGAAGGGGTGTCTGGCATGGAGGCGCATTGTAGAGAGGCGGCCGCCTCCCTGCCTCCGCCCTTGGCTTGATGCGCAAGGCTGCAAAGCGGCGCCAAATTGGTTACATTTACCCGATGTCTGCGCCGCCACGCCCTGCCACCGCCGCCCACGCGCCGAGCCTGCCTATCGCCCAGGTGCTGCTCTGCGGCGCGGCCATCGTCATGCTGTCGATGGGCATCCGGCACGGTTTCGGGCTCTGGTTGCTGCCCATCACCGAGGCACAGGGCTGGACGCGCGAGCATTTTTCTTGGGCGCTGGCGGTGCAAAACCTCTCGTGGGGGGTGTTTGGCATTTTTGCCGGCATGTTGGCCGACCGCTTCGGGGCCTTCAAGGTGCTGGTGCTGGGCGCGCTGCTGTACGCGCTCGGGCTGGTGGGCATGGCGCTCTCGACCACCCCGCTCATGTTCGCCCTCACCACCGGGGTGTTGATCGGCGCGGCGCAGGCTGGCACCACCTTTGCCGTGATCTACGGCGTGATTGGCCGCCAGGTACCGGCCGAGCGCCGCTCCTGGGCCATGGGCGTGGCGGCGGCGGCGGGCTCCTTCGGCCAGTTTTTGCTGGTGCCGGTGGAGGGCTTCCTGATCCTCTCCTTTGGCTGGCAAGAAGCGCTGCTCATTTTGGCCGCTGCGGTGCTGTTGATCGCGCCGCTGGCCTGGGGCCTGCGCGAGCCCGGCTTTGCCGCTGGCCAAACCCAGCCGGTGCGCGAACAAAGCATCTGGCAAGCGCTGCGCGAAGCCAGCGCCTACCGCAGCTTTCAGTTGCTGATGGCGGGCTATTTCGTGTGCGGCTTCCAGGTGGTGTTCATCGGCGTGCACCTGCCGAGCTACCTCAAAGACCACAACCTGGAGCCGCACGTGGCCAGCACCGCGCTGGCGCTGATCGGGCTCTTCAATGTGCTGGGCACCTACGCCGCCGGGGTGCTTGGGCAGCGGCTGGCCAAGCGCAAAATCTTGGCCTTCATCTATTTGGCGCGCTCGCTGGCCATCACCCTGTTTCTGCTGGCCCCGCTCACGCCTTGGAGCGTGTATCTGTTTGCCGCCGTGATGGGGGTGTTGTGGCTCTCGACCGTGCCACCCACCAACGCGCTGGTGGCACAAATTTTTGGCGTGGCGCATTTGTCGATGCTGGGCGGCTTTGTGTTCTTTAGCCACCAGATCGGTAGCTTCCTCGGGGTTTGGCTCGGCGGCCTGCTGCACGACCAGACCGGCAGTTACGACATCGTCTGGGCGCTGGCCGTGGGCTTGGGGCTGGTGGCAGCGGCGCTGAACTGGCCGATCAACGAACAACCGATCCAGCGCGGGCCGCAGCGCGTCAAGGTGGCGGCATGAACCCGACGCTGCCAGACCAGAGCGGGACCGGCAACCTTGGCCGCATCCGCCTCTCCAGCCGGGCCATCCGGGCCATCCGGGCCATCCGGGCCATCCGGGTCTTGGGCGGCGTGGCCGGGCGCGTGTTGGCTTGGGCAGCGGTGGCGGCGCTGTTGCTGCTCACCTTCGACCTCTACACCCAACCCGACTTCCTGCTCAAGTTGTCCAACCAAATCTGGCTGTGTTTTTGAGCATGCCGCCGCACCGCCCCCACGCCGCCCCCTCGGACTGGCTGCTGCGCTGGAGCCACCTGATCGGCCCCGAGCCCGACCCCGGCCGCACCGGCCAGACCGCCCCGGCCCCGCACGTGCTCGACCTCGCCTGCGGCCACGGGCGCCACAGCCGCTGGCTGGCGGCGCGGGGTTGCCAGATCACGGCGCTGGACCGCGACCCCGCTGCGCTGGCCGCTTTGGCCGATCTCTGCGCCCCAGTCACATCGGCACCCACCCCGGCCGGGCGGGTGCGCACCGTGCAAGCCGACCTGGAAAACGCGCCTTGGCCGCTGCCCGGTCAGCAATTCGACGCCGTGCTGGTGACCAACTACCTCTGGCGCCCGCTCTGGCCCGATCTGCTGGCCAGCCTGCGACCCGGCGCGCTGCTGATCGTCGAAACCTTTGCCCACGGCCAGGCGCGCATCGGCCGGCCCTCGCGGCCCGAATTTTTGCTGCAAAGCGGTGAGTTGCTGCGCCTGTGCCAAGGTCTGCAGGTGCTGGCTTTCGAGGACGGCTGGCTGCCCGAACCGGCGCGCTTCGTGCAACGCATCTGCGCCGTGCGCCCCCTACCCAGCGCCAGCGCACAGCCGGCGCGGTTTTTTTTGAATCCAGGCCTTGTGCAAGCCGATTGATCGGCCTCAACAGCGGCCTCAAGGCCGATCAATCCCCCATCGGGGCTCGAGGCGACCCCAAGCCGCGCCAGGCTGGGTAGAATGCGGCTTTGATCCCCTGATTTCACCCCTTTAGCCCCTATGACGAAACCGATCACTGCGCTCACTGGCAGCATCGTGGCCTTGGTCACCCCCATGCACCCCGATGGCAGCGTGGATTACGCCTGCCTGCGCCAGTTGATCGACTGGCACATCGAGCAGGGCACCGACTGCATCGGCGTCGTCGGCACCACCGGCGAATCGCCCACCGTGAGCGTGCAGGAACACTGCGAGATCATCCGCGTGGCGGTCGAGCAGTCGGCCGGACGCCGCCCAATTTTGGCCGGCTGCGGCGCCAACTCCACCGCCGAAGCCATCGCGCTGGCGCGCTACGCCCAGCAAGTGGGGGCCGACTGCCAGTTGCAAGTCGTGCCCTACTACAACAAGCCCACCCAAGAAGGGCAGTACCAGCACTTCAAGGCCATCGCCGAGGCCTGTGGCGACCTGCCCATCATGCTCTACAACGTGCCCGGGCGCACGGTGGCCGACCTGCAACCCGAAACCGCGCTGCGGCTGGCCGAACTGCCCGGCATCTTTGGCATCAAGGAAGCCAGCGGCAACATCGAGCGCGCCCAGTGGCTGATCCGCCAGGCGCCGACGGGTTTCAGCGTCTATTCGGGCGACGACCCCACCGCCGTGGCCCTGATGCTGTGTGGCGGCCGTGGCAACGTGAGCGTGACGGCCAACGTGGCCCCGCGCCTGATGCACGAATTGTGCGTGGCTGCCATCGCCGGCCAGGTGCAGCGCGCCATGGAAATCCAGATGCGCTTGCTGCCGCTGCACAAGCAGTTGTTCGTCGAACCCAACCCGATCCCGGTCAAATGGGCGCTGGAGCGCCTGGGCCGCTGCGGGGCAACCTTGCGCCTGCCCCTGACGCCACTGAGTGCCGACAAGTACCCGTTGGTGGAAAATGCCCTGCAAGAGGCCGGTCTGCTGTAAGCTGCGTCTCGCTGCCTTGCCCCGTCGTCGAATTCAAAGCCCACCCATGAAACCCAGCCTCCTCGCCCCGACCCGCCGCACCGCCCTTGCCGCCAGCACCCTGCGCGCCAGCACCCTTGGCCTCGCGGCCGTGCTCGTTGCCGGTTGCTCGGTGCTCGAAGAAGACCGCATCGACTACCGCAGCGCGCGCCCAGCCGCCACGCTCGAGGTGCCACCCGACCTGACCCAGTTGCAGCGCGACAGCCGTTTCGTAGCCCCCGGCGCGGCCGTAACGGCAGCCGGTTTCCAGGCTGCTCAACCCGGCGTGGCCGCCGTGCCCACGGCAGCCGTGCAAGTGGGTGACGTGCGCATCGAACGCGCTGGCGACCAGCGCTGGCTGGTGGTGAACCGGCCACCCGAGCAACTGTGGAGCCCAATCCGCGACTTCTGGCAGGAAAACGGCTTTTTCCTCACCCTCGACCAGCAGCAACTGGGCCTGATGGAGACCGACTGGGCCGAAAACCGGGCCCTGATTCCGCAAGACATCATCCGCGCCACCTTGGGGCGCCTGTTCGACACCCTGTACTCCACCGGCGAGCGCGACCGCTTCCGCACCCGGCTCGAGCGCCGCGCCGACGGCGGCACCGAAATTTTCATCAGCCACCGCGGCATGATCGAACTCTTCAACGAACGCCGCGACGGCACGCTGTGGCAGCCGCGCCCCACCAACCACGAGCTCGAAGCCGAGTTTTTGCGCCGCCTCATGGTGCAGCTGGGTGTCACGCAGGAACAATCGCAGGCCTTGCTGGCTGCCGCCACCCCGGCGCAGCCGCTGGCCCGAATCGCTACGGTCAACAACTTGCCGGTGTTGCAACTCGATGAAGGCTTCGACCGCGCCTGGCGCCGCGTCGGGCTGGCGCTGGACCGCACCGGCTTCACGGTGGAAGACCGCGACCGCGCCCAAGGCCTCTACTTTGTGCGCTTCGTGGCCCCCGACGCCACCGTGCAACGCGCCGAACCGGGTTTCTTGGGCCGCATTTTCGGCGGCGCACGCGCCGAGGCCGCAGCCCCCGAGCGCTACCGCATCGTGGTGCGCAGCACCGACAACCGCAGCACCGTCTCGGTGCTCGACCACGCCGGCCAGCCGGCCCCTGCGGCGGTGGCCCAGCGCATCGTGCAGGTATTGGCCGAGGATCTGAGGTAATTTACGCTCACCTGCGCCTTGCTCCCGGTCGGGTTTTGGCGGTCTGCTTGGCCGCCTGCCCTCCGCCTCGTGCATGACCACCCCACTCCAGTCAGCCACAGAAGCTGAGTCCACCCTCACCGGCATCGACCCCGGGCCGCATTGGAAGCTGCGTTACTGGTCGATCTTTTTTGGCCAGGCCTTGTCGCTCATCGGCTCGGCCATGACGCAGTTCGTGCTGCTGTGGTGGATCACCGACACCACCGGCAGCGTCTCGATGCTGGCCACGGCGGGCATCTTGGCTCTGCTGCCCTTCGCCTTGCTCAGCCCCATCGGCGGCGTGCTGGCCGACCGCTACAACCGGCGTTGGCTGATGGTGGTGGCCGACACCCTGGGGGCGCTGTGCATGGTGGTTTTGATCGCGCTCTTTTTGAGCGGGCGCATCGAAATCTGGCACATCTTTGTGATGGTGTTCATCCGCAGCGCGCTGCAGGCCATCCAATACCCGGCGGCCATCGCCAGCTTGGCCAATTTGGTGCCCGCGCATTTTCTGCCACGTGCCGTGGGCCTCAACCAGAGCCTGACCGGCATCATGACGGTGGCCGCCGCCCCGCTGGGGGCCTTTGCCATCAGCGTGCTGCCAATCGGCTGGGCGCTCGGCATCGACGTCTTCACCGCGGTGCTGGGCATCATCCCGTTGCTGATTTTCAGCATTGCCCAGCCGCGGCGTGCGCAGCGGCGCGAACACGGCTTTTTCGACACCCTGCGGCGCGATTTCGTGGAAGGCTTTAGGACCGTCTGGTCGATTCCGGGCTTGCGCAAACTCTACGCCCTGCTGGCCATGGTGGTGATGGTGGTGATGCCCTCCTTCACGCTGGTGATGCTGCTGATACGCAACCATTTTGGCGGCGGCGCGCCCGAGGTGGCGCTGATGGAGGGCCTGGCCGGGGCGGCCATGATCTTGGCCGGTCTGGTGGTGGCCGCTGTGGCGCCCAAGCGCCACATCCGTTGGGTGATCGGCGGCTTTTCCTTGTCGTGCTTCATGCTGGCGGCCACGGCCTTGCCCAACCCAGACTGGTTCGTGCTGGCGGTGCTGGCCTGGACGCTGAGCGGCTTTTTCTACATCATTGGCAACGCGCCGCTGTCCACCTTGCTGCTCAGCACCATCCCCAATCAGCTGCAAGGGCGCGCGTTGTCGCTCATGACCACCGTGGTGGCGCTGGCGGCGCCGGTCGGGCTGGCGCTGGCGGCGCCCTTGGGGGAACTGCTCGGCATTCGCGGCCTGTTCATTTTTATGGGCTTGACCGGGGGTTGCCTGGTGTTGCTGGGTTTGCTGTCCAAAGACATTCGAAGCCTGGATGTGTCCCGAACGCGCAGCCAAGGCCCAAAACGGGTGGAGCCCCACCCAGCCGAGGCCCCAGCGCTCAGTGAAACCGGCAAAACAGAACCCCAGCGCCCAATCAAGGGTGGGATTGAACCTTGAGGGCGCCCAATTTGCTGGAGTAGTCGCGCCCGAGCAGGCTCAGCGCCGCTGCCGTGCGCAGCGCCAAACGGCGGTATTGCGCCGCCAATTCGCCTTCGGGCGCAGCCACCACGATCGGCTCACCCCGGTCGGCTTGCTCGCGAATGGCCAGCGCCAGCGGCAAGGTGGCCAGGCACTGCAAGCCCATTTCGGCCGCCAGGCGCTGCCCCCCTTCGAGGCCAAACACCGCTTCGGCATGGCCGCAGCGGCTGCACACATGCATCGCCATGTTCTCGACCAGGCCCAGAATCGGCACCCCGACCTTTTCAAACATGCGTATGCCCTTGCGCGCGTCTTGCAGGGCCACGTCTTGGGGCGTGGTGACGATCAGCGCCGCCGTCAGGGGCACCCGCTGCGCCATGGTCAGGTGGATGTCGCCGGTTCCGGGCGGCAGATCGACGATCAGGTAATCCAGCGCCTGCCAGTTGGACTGGCGCAGCAGCTGCTCCAGCGCCTGGGTCGCCATGGGGCCGCGCCAGATCATGGCGTCGTCGGGCTTGATCAAAAAACCGATCGACATCACCTGCAAGCCATGCTTGAGCAGGGGTTCCATGGTTTTGCCGTCCAGGCTTTCGGGCTTTTGACCCTGCAAACCCAACATGGTGGGCACGCTTGGGCCATAGATATCGGCATCCAGCACACCCACCTTGGCCCCTTCGGCGGCCAAGGCCAAGGCCAAGTTGACCGCCGTGGTGCTCTTGCCCACCCCCCCTTTGCCGGAAGCCACGGCCACGATGTTTTTCACCTGCTCCAGCGCCGGCACGGTGGGCGCCGCCACCTGATGCGCCACGATGCGCGTCTGCCAATGCACCTGCACCTGGCCCACCCCCGCCACCGTTTGGGCGGCGCCGCGCAGCGCCTGGCCCAGTTCGGGCCACAGGCTTTGCGCCGGGTAGCCCAGATCGACCTCGAACGACACCTCGGCGCCGTGGATTTGCAGGTTTTTGAGCGCTTTGGTCGAGACAAAATCGCGTCCGGTCAGCGGGTCGAGCACGGTTTGCAGCGCCTGCAGCAGGGCCTGGGGTTCAATAGCCATTTTTCAAATTCCACCTGGGGTTGATCGTCGCTGCCGAGTCTAATGCGATTGCGCGCGCGGCCCGCCAAGGTGGGCCACATATCCGCGCCCAGCCAGGGAGGCTCTGGGTTTGTGGGGGTTTGGTGGCGCCAAGTTGTGACCGCTAAAATCAAGCGCTTACCTGCCCACCGCCCAGCCCCATGACCCAGCGCCGCTTTTTCGTCACCACCGCCCTGCCCTACGCCAACGGTGCCTTCCACATCGGCCACATCATGGAGTACATCCAGGCCGACATCTGGGTGCGCTCGCAGCGGCTGCACGGGCACGAGGTGCACTTCGTCTGCGCCGACGATGCGCACGGGGCGCCGATCATGATCGCGGCCGAAAAGGCCGGCCAGACGCCGCAGCAGTTCGTGGCTGCCATCGCCGCCGGCCGCGCGCCCTACTTGGACGGTTTTCACATCCGCTTCGACCACTGGCACAGCACCGACGCGCCCGAAAACCACGCGCTGGCGCAGCGCATCTACCTCGACCTCAAGGCCGCTGGCCTGATCGAGAGCCGCACCATCGAGCAGTTTTTCGACCCCGAGAAAAACATGTTCCTGCCCGACCGCTACATCAAGGGCATCTGCCCCCAGTGCGGCGCGCCGGACCAGTACGGCGACAACTGCGAAGCCTGCGGCGCCGTCTATGCCCCGACCGAGCTGCGCCAGCCCTACTCGGCGCTCTCGGGTGCCACGCCGCTGCTGCGCCAGTCCGAGCATTTCTTCTTCAAACTGTCCGACCCGCGCTGCCTCGAATTCCTCGACCAGTGGACCAGCACGCCCGGGCGCTTGCAGCCCGAGGTGCTCAACAAAATCAGCGAATGGCTAGCCCCCGGCGACGACGGCCAGGCCAAAATGGGCGACTGGGACATCAGCCGCGACGCGCCCTACTTTGGGATCGAAATCCCCGATGCGCCGGGCAAGTATTTCTACGTCTGGCTCGACGCCCCGATCGGCTACCTCGCCAGCCTCAAGCACCATTTCGACAGCGGCCAGGCCGCCGCGCACGGACACCCGGCCTCGCGCACCGCGCAGAGCTTCGAGCAGTTCCTGGCCGACCCAGCCGTGGAGCAGGTGCACTTCATCGGCAAAGACATCATCACCTTTCACAGCCTGTTCTGGCCCGCGATGCTGCATTTTTCCGGCCGCAAGGTGCCCAGCGCCATTTACGTACACGGCTTCTTGACCCTGCACGGCGGCGAAAAGATGAGCAAGAGCCGCGGCACCGGGCTCGATCCGCTCAAATACCTGCAACTCGGCCTCAACCCCGAGTGGCTGCGCTACTACCTGGCGGCCAAACTGAGCAGCCGCAACGAAGACGTGGACTTCAACCCGCAAGACTTCGTGGCCCGCGTCAATTCCGATTTGGTCGGCAAATACATCAACATCGCCTCGCGCGCGGCCGGTTTTCTGGCGCAGCGCTTCGAGGGCCGCCTCGGCCCCCTGGCCCCGGACGGCGAAGCCCTGCTCGACGGCTTGCAGCGCGCCGTGCCGCAAATCGCCGAGCTGCTGGCCGAGCGCGAGTATGGCAAAGCCATCCGCGAGACCATGGCGCTGGCCGACCGCGTGAACGAATACGTGGACCAAAACAAACCCTGGGAACTGGCGCGCCAGCCCGACTGCGCGGCGCGCCTGCAAGACGTGTGCAGCACCTGCATCGAGTGCTTTCGCGTGCTCACGGCGCTGCTCAAGCCGGTGCTGCCGCAGTTGGCGGGCCAAGTCGAAGCCTTTTTGCGCTGCGCCCCGCTGGACTGGGCCAACGCCGCCACGCCGCTGGGCGCTGGCCACGCCATCGGCGCCTACCAGCACCTGATGCAGCGCGTTGATGCCAAGCGCCTGCAAGAGCTGTTCGAGCCTGCCGCCGCTCCTGCCAACCCCGCCAGTCCAGCCAACCCCGCCGCCCCGGTGCTCAAAGCCAGCCCCAAAGCCGCACACACCGAGCATCCAGCGCCCGCAGCGGCCGACCCCGACGCCCCCCTGCCCGGCGGCGAATCCGTTGCCCCCCAGATCGGGATCGAGGACTTTGGCAAAGTCGATCTGCGCATCGCGCGCATCGTCGCCTGCGAGGCCGTCAGCGGCTCGACCAAGCTGCTGCGCCTCACGCTCGACGCCGGGGAGGGGCGCTTGCGCAACGTGTTTTCCGGCATCGCCAGCGCCTACCAGCCGGAGCAACTGGTCGGCCAGCTCACCGTGCTGGTTGCCAACCTGGCCCCGCGCAAAATGAAGTTTGGCGTCAGCGAAGGCATGGTGCTCTCGGCCAGCCACGCCGACGAACAGGCCCGCCCCGGCCTGTACCTGCTGCAAGCCTGGCCGGGGGCCGAGCCGGGGATGCGGGTGCATTGAAGGGCTTGCGCGCGCAATATAATCACAGGCTCTGGGTTTTCCCCAGTCTTGCTTCAGTGCCGGAATAGCTCAGTCGGTAGAGCAGCTCATTCGTAATGAGAAGGTCGGGGGTTCGATTCCTCTTTCCGGCACCACTTGAAAGCAGAAAAGGCCCTCCAAGTGCGTGCAGGACGTCAAGCAGCAGGCAAGCGCCGCAGCGCCAGCGGCGCAAAACCATGATTCAGCGGCCCGTGCCCAGCACCGATGCGCGCACCGGCGCCGGCCTCGATCGCGCTGCGCACCCAGGCGTGGGCCGCCTGCACCGCCTGGGGCAGCGCCAAGCCGAGCGCCAACTGCGCCGCAATCGCCGCAGCGAGGGTGCAGCCGGTGCCGTGGATGTTGCGGCTGGCGATGCGCGGCCCGCGCAGGCGCAGCCAGGCGGCGGGGGCGGTGCCGGCGCTGGCCAGCACGTCGGTCAGGTGCTCGCCCTGCAGGTGCCCGCCCTTGAGCAGCACGGCGCGCGCGCCCAGCGCCAGCAAGTCGGCGGCGGCGGCGTCCAACGCGGCTTCATCGGGCAGGGCGCGGCCCAGCAGCAGCGCGGCTTCGTCGAGGTTGGGCGTGACCAGGCTGGCGCGGGGAAACAGCTCGGCGCGCAGCAGCGCCACGGTTTCGGGCTCGATCAGCGCGTCGCCGCTGGTGGCGACCATCACCGGGTCCAGCACCACCCAGGGCGGCGCGTAGCGATCGAGCGCGCGCGCCACCACGCGCACCACCTCGGGCGCGTGCAGCATCCCGATCTTGACCGCATCGACGCCGATGTCTTCCAGCACGGCGGCGATTTGCTGCTCCAAGAAGGCCGGGGGCACGGCGTGGATGGCGCGCACCCCGAGGGTGTTTTGCGCCGTCAGCGCGGTGATGGCGCTCATGCCGTAGCAGCCCAGCGCGGCAAAGGTTTTGAGGTCGGCCTGCACCCCGGCCCCGCCGCCGCTGTCGCTGCCGGCTATGGTGAGCACCCGGGCATAGCGCCACGGGGGGTTGAGGGAGTCGGGCGGTGCGGGGGCGTGCGACATGGGTGTGGGTGTCTCAAAAGCGATGATGGGCGGGCTGCAAGAGGGAGCCAGCCTGTGGCCCTCGAATGGGCGATTCAATAACCCTGAAACAAAAAATCCAGCGCCGCGTTGATGGGCTCCTGCTCATGCGCGAGCGAGCCCACGGCCGAGCGCAAAACCCGCTTGGGCACGGCAGCCATTTTGGGCGTCTCCAGCAGAAACTCATCGCCTTCTATGCGCAGCACGGGCATGAGCGGTGTAGGCAGCCGAAGCACGGGAAAATGCGCGAGGCGGCGCAAGGGGATCACCATGCGGCTGTCGAGCGCGTCGAGCAAATCGCTCTGCACATCGAGCAGATAGGGCGTGGTGTCGGCGTGTCGGCCCGGATTTGGATAGACATCAAAACGGGCCATCAGAAGCTGCTCCACTCACTCAGCGGCAAGCCTTCGGCCTCGACGGTGGCGTTGTAGGCGGCAATGAATTCGGCGTGGTCGCTGCGCCAGCGCCGCTCCAGCTCGTGGCGCACCCGCTCGCGCAGATAGGCATCGCAAACCTGCGACAGGTTGAGGTTCAATTGTTTGGCCGCATCCAGCACATCGCTGCTCAAGCTGAGGTTGGTTGCGCGCTTGCCAGTCGGGCCAGCGCGGGGGCGCCGCACCGTCTGCGTAGGGGGCATAGCAATCTCCATGCGCATGTTGATGTGCGCATATTTTAACCCACACTGCTTGGCCCACATTGGGTGCTTGTGGGCTGCGGGCCGGTGCCAGAAGGCACGGACAGCGGACGCGGCGCAGCGCTTTTGTCATGGACCAAAACCGGCATGGTATATTTTCCCCAGCGCCGTTGAGCCCGCATTGGCCAGCGCCTCCTGTGCAGCATTTGCCCGCTGCGACATGACACGGCCCTGCCTGCCGCCCGCGTTTGGGCGGTTTTTATCGCTTGGAATCTACCCCTCATGTCAGTGTATCGCCCCCAACCCGCACCGGTGCTCATCCTCGGGGCCGGCCTAATGGGCCGTTTGCTGGGCGTGGCGCTGGCGCGCAGCGGCCACCCGGTCACGCTCCATGAAGCGCGCGCCGCCACCGACCAAGGCGCGGCCGCTTGGGTCGCCGCCGCCATGCTGGCCCCACTGGCCGAAGCCGCCGTGGCCGAGGCCAATGTGGTGCGCATGGGGCTGTACGCGCTGCCGCGCTGGCGCGAACTGATTGCCTCGCTGCAGCAGCCGGTTTATTTCCAGCAAGACGGCACCCTCATTCTGTGGCACCGCCAAGACGCCGCCGAGGCCACGCGCCTGAGCCGCGTCTGGGCGCAGACGGTGCAGCAGCTGCCCGAGCTGCAAGCGGCGCAGCCGCTGGACGCGCAGCAACTGGCGGCGCTGGAGCCCAGCGTGGCCGGGCATTTCCAGAGCGGCATCTACCTGCCCCAAGAAGGCCAGCTCGACAACCACCAACTGCTGCAAGCGCTGCAAGCCGAACTGGAGCAGCGCGGCACGGCGCTGCACTGGAGCCACCCCACCGGGCTGGAGCAGGCGCTGGCTTGGCAACGCCAGCACGGCGGCTGGGTGCTGGACTGCCGCGGCCTGGGGGCGCAGCCCGACTGGGCCGCCACCGAGCGGCCACTGCGCGGGGTGCGCGGCGAAGTGGCCTGCCTGTATGCCCCCGGCGTGACGCTGCAGCGCCCGACCCGGCTGCTGCACCCGCGCTACCCGCTCTACATCGCGCCCAAGCAGGACCATTTTTTTGTCGTCGGGGCCACGCAGATCGAGTCCGAAGATTTGTCTGAGGTGAGCGCGCGCTCGGCGCTGGAGCTGCTCAGCGCCGCCTACGCGGTGCACCCCGGCTTTGGCGAGGCGCGCATCGTCGGGCTGCAAAGCCAGTGCCGCCCCACCCTGCTCGACCACCAGCCGCTGGTGCGCGAGTGCGCGCCGCAGGTACTGCAGATCAACGGCCTGTTCCGCCACGGCTACCTGATCGGCCCCGCCGTGTGCGACGCCGTGCTCGAATACGTGCAGCAGCGCAGCCACGATCTGGCCCAAGGGCTGGGGCTGCGCTTCGAGCCTTGCGCGGCGGCGCTGGCGGCTTAAAGCACGCCTTTGCCGAACCCTTTGCCTACGACCGTTCCCGCATCCAGCCCACCCATCACCCCCATGACGCCACCCCTTGCAGCCACTGCCAGCGCCACCTTGCAAATCTGGCTCAATCAGCAGCCGCTGACCTTGCCCCTAGGGGCTACCCTAGCCGATGCGGTGGCCGCCGTGCGGCCAGCCGAGCCCTTTGCCGCCGCCCTCAATCTGCAGTTCGTCCCCAAAAGCCAGTACGCGCACACCGCGCTGGCCGAGGGCGACCGGATCGAGCTCATTTCCCCCGTCACCGGCGGCTGAGCGCGCCGCCCGCAGCATGAACCCCAGCCCCACCGCCGACCCCCTCATCCTCTACGGCCAGCATTTTTCCAGCCGCCTGATGCTGGGCACGGCGCGCTACCCCTCGCCCGCGCTGCTGCAGCAGGCCGTGGCGCTGGCCCAGCCCTGCATGCTCACCGCCGCGCTGCGGCGCCAGAACGCCGCCGCCCCCGAGGCTGGCCAGCCCTTCTGGAGCCTGCTGCAGCAAATGCAGGTGCCACTGCTGCCCAACACCGCCGGCTGCCACAGCGTGCAAGAGGCCATCTCCACCGCCGAAATGGCGCGCGAGCTGTACGGCACCGACTGGATCAAGCTCGAAATCATCGGCGACGACTACACCTTGCAGCCCGACACCCTGAACCTGGTGAGCGGCGCCGACCAGCTCACCCGGCGCGGCTTCAAGGTGCTGCCCTACTGCACCGAAGACCTGGTGCTGTGCCAGCGCCTGGTCGATGTGGGCTGCCAGGCCGTGATGCCCTGGGCGGCCCCGATCGGCACCGGCAAGGGCCCCTTGAACCCCTGGGCCTTGCGCAGCCTGCGCGAGCGCCTGAGCGTGCCGCTGATCGTCGATGCCGGGCTCGGCCTGCCCTCGCACGCCTGCCAGGTGATGGAGTGGGGCTTCGACGGCGTGCTGCTCAACACCGCGGTGGCGCTGGCGCTGGACCCGGTGCGCATGGCGGGTGCCTTTGCGGCTGCGGTGCAGGCCGGGCGCAGCGCCTTTTTGGCCGGTGCCATGCCAGCGCAAGACAGCGCCCAGCCCAGCACACCGGTGCTGGGAACGCCGTTTTGGCACCAGGCCTGAAAGGCTGGCCGCACCCCCACATGAACACCACCCCAGAGCGCCTGCACGACCTGGTGCAGCGCCACGCCGCCTTGGCCCTGCCCGACCAAGCCGACCGCTTGGCCGAACCCGCCAGCGCCAGCGCGAACGACTTGGCCTATGCCGCTGCGCGCCGCCTGGGCTTCATCGAGCCCGACGCCGCCGCCATTGCCCGTGCCTGGCAGCGCCGCAGCGAGCGCGAGGGCCGACTCGCATCAGCCTCTGCCAGCGCCCCCGCCAGCGACTGGAACCCCAACTGGCCCACTGAAGCGCAAGATTTCGGCCTGCTCGACCCACCCACCGAAGCCGCTCCAGCGCCGCCCTTCGCTCCCTGCCCGGCCGAACTCGGCCTCTACGCCGTGCTGCCCAGCGCCGCCTGGGTGCAGCGCATGGCGCAGGCCGGCGTGCCCACGCTGCAACTGCGCTTCAAATCGGGCCACGCCGCCGCCGTGCGCGCCGAGGTGCAAGCCGCCGCAGCGGCAGTGCAAGCCGTGGCCAGCGCCAGCGGCCAGCCACCCAGCCGCCTGTTCATCAACGACCACTGGCAAGCCGCCCTCGAGGCCGGGGCCTACGGTGTGCACCTGGGGCAGGAAGACCTCGACACCCTGCCCCCCGACGCCCTGCCCGCGCTGCGCCGCGCCGGGCTGCGGCTGGGCCTGAGCACCCACGGCTACGCCGAACTGCTGCGCGCCGCCCGCCTGCGGCCCAGCTACTTGGCGCTCGGGGCGGTGTACCCCACCACCCTCAAAGCCATGGCCACCGCGCCGCAAGGCAGCGCCCGACTGCACGCCTACGCGCAGTTGCTGCGCGGCCTGCTGCCCAGCGTGGCCATCGGTGGCATCGGGCCCGAGCAACTGCCCGCCGTCGCCGCCAGCGGCGTGGGCTCCTTTGCCGTGGTGCGCGCCCTGACCAGCGCCGCCGAGCCCGAAGCGGCCGCGCGCGCGCTGATGCAGCGCTGGGCGCAACTGCGCGCGGCCTGAGCGCTTGGGCATGCAGGCAACACGGTAAAATGGGGGTTTTGACTTGCAGGCTTGCTCAGCCCCAAGCGCCCTTTTCATCCTACCCACAGGCCCCTCCCATGTCCCTCTTTTCCGCCGTCGAAATGGCCCCGCGCGACCCGATCCTGGGTCTGAACGAGCAGTTTGCAGCCGATCCGCGCCCCAACAAAGTCAACCTCGGGGTCGGGGTTTATTACGACGACGAGGGCAAGCTGCCCCTGCTGCAATGCGTGCAACTGGCCGAGCGCGCCCTGATGGAAAAACCCGCCGCACGCGGCTACCTGCCCATCGACGGCATCGCCGCCTACGACAACGCGGTCAAGGCGCTGGTCTTTGGCGCCGCCAGCGAGCCGGTACAAAGTGGGCGCGTGGCCACGGTGCAGGCCATCGGCGGCACCGGAGGCCTGAAAATCGGCGCCGACTTCCTGAAAAAACTCCAGCCTGGCGCCCAGTTGCTGATCAGCGACCCGAGTTGGGAAAACCACCGCGCCCTGTTCACCCAGGCCGGCTTTGAAGTCGGCACCTACGCCTACTACGACGCGGCGCAGCGCGGCCTGAACTTTGCCGGAATGCTGGCCAGCCTAGAGGCTGCCGCCCCCGGCACCGTGGTGCTGCTGCACGCCTGCTGCCACAACCCGACCGGCTACGACCTCACGCCGGCGCAGTGGGCGCAGGTGGTGGCCGTGGTCAAGGCGCGCGGCCTCACGCCCTTCCTCGACATGGCCTACCAGGGCTTTGGCCACGGCATCGTCGAAGACGGCGCGGTGATTCAGCAGTTTGTCGCCGCCGGCCTCGATCTGCTGGTTTCGACCTCGTTTTCCAAGAGCTTCAGCCTCTACGGCGAGCGCGTGGGGGCGCTCTCGGTGCTGTGCGCCAGCAAAGACGAAGCCGCGCGCGTGCTGTCGCAGCTCAAAATCGTGATCCGCACCAACTACTCCAACCCGCCTACGCACGGCGGCGCCATCGTGGCCGTGGTGCTCAACGACCCCAAACTGCGCGAACTCTGGGAGCATGAGCTGGGGGAAATGCGCGTGCGCATCAAGCACATGCGCCAGCAATTGGTGGCCGGCCTGAAAGCCGCCGGGGTGGCGCAAGACATGGGCTTCATCACCGAACAGATCGGCATGTTCAGCTACTCGGGCCTGAGCAAGGAGCAGATGCTGCGCCTGCGCGGCGAGTTCGGCGTCTATGGCACCGACACCGGCCGCATGTGCGTGGCCGCGCTCAACAGCCACAACATCGGGCACGTCTGCCGCTCGATTGCGGCCGTGGTTTGAGGCACCTGTGCGACACTGGGCGTCAAGCGCAGCATTTAGTCAGGACAAAATCAGTCTATCCTGATATATTGTGTTGCACTGCAACATTTTTCTAGGGGCAAGCCCATGCTGTACCAAATTTACGAGAATCAGCGTTCACTGATCGAGCCCTTTTCCGACTTTGCGCAAATGACCGCCAAGTTGTTTGCCAACCCGCTCTCGCCGCTGGGTCAGGTGCCGATGGCGCAGCGCATTGCTGCCGCCTACGACCTCGTGCACCGCCTCGGCAAAGACTACGAAAAGCCCGAGTTCGGCGTGCGCCATGTGGACATCGAGGGCCAGCACGTGGCGATCGACGAGCGCATCGAGATCGACAAGCCCTTTTGCGAGCTGCGCCGCTTCAAGCGCTTTTCTGACCACCCGGCCACGCTGACCCGGCTCAAAACCCAGCCCGTGGTGCTGATCGTGGCACCGCTGTCGGGCCACTACGCCACGCTGCTGCGCGACACCGTGCGCACCATGCTGCGCGAGCACAAGGTCTATATCACCGACTGGAAGAACGCGCGCATGGTGCCGCTGTCCGAAGGCGATTTTCACCTCGACGACTACGTCAACTATGTGCAGGAGTTCATTCGCCATCTGCAGCAAAAATACGGCAACTGCCACGTCATCAGCGTTTGCCAGCCGACCGTGCCGGTGCTCGCGGGGGTCTCGCTCATGGCCAGCCGGGGCGAACTCGCGCCGCTGTCCATGACCATGATGGGCGGCCCCATCGACGCGCGCAAATCACCGACCTCGGTCAACAACCTGGCGGCGCAGCGCAGCTTCGAGTGGTTCGAGAACAACGTGATCTACCGCGTGCCAACCAATTTTCCGGGCGCCGGGCGGCGCGTCTATCCGGGCTTTTTGCAGCACACCGGCTTCATCGCCATGAACCCGGACCGGCACGCCAGCAGCCACTACGACTACTTCCGCGACCTGATCAAGGGCGACAACGAAAGCGCCGAGGCGCACCGCCAGTTCTACGACGAGTACAACGCGGTGCTCGACATGGACGCGCACTACTACCTGGAAACCATCAACACCGTGTTCCAGGAGTTCAAGCTCATGCACGGCACTTGGGACGTGCGCAACGAGCAAGGGCAACCCGAGCGCGTGCGCCCGCAAGACATCTGCAACACGGGCTTGCTGACCGTAGAAGGCGAGCTCGACGACATTTCGGGCTGCGGCCAGACCCGCGCCGCGCACGATCTGTGCACCGGCATCGCCGACCCGGAACAGCGCCACTACGAGGTGCCGGGGGCCGGGCACTACGGGATTTTCAGCGGCCGGCGCTGGCGCGAGCAGGTCTATCCGATCGTGCGCGCCTTCATTGTCGAACACGAGCCCACCTCGGCTGCGGCCCAAGAAGCGGCGCGCAAGGGCGCGGCCGAGCTCGACGACGGCGATTCCGACGAAACGGTGCCGTCCAAGGTTACCGCCACCACCATCACCGACGCCAACACGGCTGCACCCAGGCGGCGCACCGCACGCAAACCGGGCACGGGTGAATGAGAACCTGATCGAGCGCATCGACGCGCTGCTGCCGCAAACGCAGTGCCAGCGTTGCGGCTACCCGGACTGCCGCAGCTACGCGACCGGGCTGGCGGCTGGCACGGCCGAAATCAACCAGTGCCCACCCGGCGGCCAAGCAGGCGTGGTGCGGCTGGCGGCCCTGCTCGGCCGCCCGGCCTTGGCGCTGAACCCCACCCACGGGCCCGAGGGCCCCATGACGGTGGCGGTGATCGACGAACAATGGTGCATCGGCTGCACCCTGTGCCTCAAGGCCTGCCCGACCGACGCCATCGTGGGCACGCACAAGCGCATGCACACCGTGATCGAGCCCTATTGCACCGGCTGCGACCTGTGCCTGCCGGTGTGCCCGGTGGACTGCATCCGCATGGAGCCGGTCAGCGACGCCCAGCCCGTGCCCACCGGCTGGGCTGCTTGGAGCACGGCCCAAGCCGAGCAGGCGCGCCAGCGCTACACCCAGCGCCAGCAGCGGCTGGAGCGCCAAGCCACAGCGCAACAGCAGCGCCTGATCGCCAAGGCCGAGAGCAAACTGGCCGACCTGCCCAGCCACTCCAAACACACCGACCCGGCCGTGCTGGAGCGCAAGCGCGCCCTGATCGAGGCCGCGCTGGCGCGGGCCCGGGCGGCGCAGGCGGCGCGGCTGGAGGGCGCCGCCGATCCGAAGCCCAACCCCGCGCAGCCTTGAGGGGGCTTGGGCCGCCTGTGGCGTTCAGGCGCTGGCTCGCTCAGGCGCTAGGAGGGGCCGCGGTCTGGCCCTGCGCCCGCAACCCCAGGCGCTCAAACAAGGCGCGGTCGCGCGCAGCCTGCGGGTTGGCGGTGGTGAGCAGCCGATCGCCGTAAAAGATCGAGTTGGCCCCGGCGGCAAAGCACAGCGCTTGCAGCGCGTCGTCCATCTGCTCGCGTCCGGCCGAGAGCCGCACCCAGGCGCTTGGCATGGTGATGCGCGCCACCGCAATGGTGCGCACGAACTCGAAGGGGTCGATCGGCTCGGCGTCGGCCAGCGGGGTGCCGGGCATGGGCACCAGGTTGTTGATCGGCACCGACTCCGGGTAGGGATCAAGGTTGGCCAGTTGGGCGATCAGGCCAGCGCGTTGCGCGCGCGTCTCGCCCATGCCGACGATGCCACCGCTGCACACATTGATGCCGGCCTGGCGCACGTGCTCCAGCGTGTCGAGCCGGTCTTGGTAGCTGCGCGTGCTGATGATCTGGCCGTAAAAATCGGGCGCGCTGTCGAGGTTGTGGTTGTAGTAATCGAGCCCGGCGCTTTTGAGCTGCTGCGCCTGCTCGGCGTCGAGCATGCCGAGCGTCATGCAGGTTTCCAGCCCGAGCGCGCGCACGCCCTGCACCATTTCGGTGACGCGCTGCAGATCGCGCATTTTGGGGCTGCGCCAGGCCGCGCCCATGCAAAAGCGGCTGGCGCCTTGGGCCTTGGCATCGCGGGCGGCTTGCAGCACGGCATCGAGCGGCATCAGCTTGCTGGCCTCGATACCGGTGTCGAAGTGCGCCGACTGCGGGCAGTAGCCACAGTCTTCGGCGCAGCCACCGGTCTTGATCGAGAGCAGGGTCGAGAGCTGCACCTCGTTGGGGTCGAAGTGCTGCCGGTGCACTTGCTGCGCCTGGAACAGCAAGTCCAGCAGCGGCCGCTCAAACAAGGCCTCGATGGTGGCTTGCGGCCAGCGCGGGGACGCTTCATGGCCCGCCACTTTGGCTGCAGATGAAGACTTTGGCGCGCCCTTGAGCGCAGAGATATTGATCGGGGCTTCGATTGCGGTATCGGTGGAGGCAGCGCAGGTGTTCATGTCTCTTGGTGTGCAGGTGGGGTTCAAGTCAGCTCAAACAGAGCGCGCAGGGCCGCGTCGTCCAGGTGCGCGGCGGCGGCTTGGGCCATTTGCACGGCACTGGCCGGGGCCAACCGGGGCAACACGCCCAGGCAGGGGGTTTGGTGGCGGCGCTGGAATTCGTGCCGCAGCGTGGCCAGGTTCTGGTCCAAAAAGGGCATGTCGGGGTCGAGCGTATTGGCCACCCAGCCGCCCAGGCGCAGGCCGCGGGCGCTGATGGCTTCGGCGGTGAGCAGCGCGTGGTTGATGCAGCCCAGCCGCAGCCCCACCACCAGCACCATGGGCAGGCCGAGGGCGCGCATCAGGTCGGAGCTGTCCCAGTCTGGCCCCAAGGGCACGCACAGGCCGCCGGCCCCTTCGGCCACCAGCACGTCCACTTGCTGCGCCAGTTGCCGCGCCCCGTGCTGCAAGCGCTCGAAATCGATGGTCTGGCCTTCCAGCGCCGCCGCGATGTGCGGCGCGCAGGCGGTGCGCAGTTGCAGCGGCCCGACCTGCTCGGGGCGCACACCGGGCCAGCCCGCCGCCCACAGGGTTTGCACGTCCTCGTTCTGCCATTGCCCATCGACGGGTTCCATGCCCGAGGCCACCGGCTTGTAGCCGGCGGCGCGCAGCCCGTGCGCGCCCAGCCAGTGCAGCAAGCCGGCGCTGACGCGGGTTTTGCCGACTTCGGTGTCGGTGCCGGTGACGAAGCAGCCTCTGAGGGCTGGGGCTGGGGTGGATGCGGACGGAAGGGTCATAAACTCAATTCCTGCAAGGATTCGGCCAGCGCCGCCAACAGTCGCTCGAGGTCGGCCTGCGTGTGGCTGGCGCTGAAAGTGAGCCGCAGGCGGGCACTGCCCACGGGCACGGTTGGGGGGCGGATCGCTGGCACCCGCAGGCCGCGCGCCTGCAAGGCGGCGTCCAGGGCCAGCGTGCGCGCATTATCGCCGACGATCAGCGGCTGGATCGGGGTGTGTGAATCGGGCAGGTGCAGCCCGCCTTGGCCGCCCTGCCCGCCCTTCGCTGCCGCCAGCAAGGGCTGCACCCCGGCGCGCCAGCGTCCGATCAAGGCTAGCAGCTGCTGGCGGCGCGCCGCGCCTTCGGGGCCTTCGATCAAATCCAGGCTGGTTTGCAGGGCCTGCGCCAGCGCGGGCGGCAGCGCCGTGGTGTAGATATACGTGCGGCTGCGTTGCAGCAGCCATTCGACGATGCTGGGGTGCGCAGCCACGAAGGCCCCATACACGCCGGCCGCCTTGCCCAGCGTGCCCATATAGATCAGGCGCTCGCTGCGCAGGCCAAAGTGCTGCAAGCAGCCGTGCCCGCGCGCGCCCAGCACCCCAAAGCCGTGCGCGTCGTCGATGATCAGCCAGGCGTCGTGGCGTTCGGCCAGTTGCAGCAGCGCGGGCAGGTCGGCCAGGTCGCCGTCCATGCTGAACACCGCGTCGGTGACGATCAGCTTGAGCGGCGTGGCGCAGGCTTGCAACTGCTGCGCCAGCACCCCGAGGTCGGCGTGCGGGTAGCGCTGCACCGCCGCCTTGGCCAGCCGCGCGCCGTCGATCAGCGAGGCGTGGTTGAGCTGGTCGCAAAACAGCGTGGCCGTGGCCTCGCCCAAGGCCGTGAGCAACGCGATGTTGGCCGCATAACCGCTGCCAAACAACAGCGCCCGCGCGCCCGGGATGTGCGCCGCCTGCCAGTCGGCCAGCCGCTGCTCCAGCGCGGCATGCGCCTCGTAGTGGCCGCTGACCAGGTGCGAGGCCCCGCTGCCCACGCCCCAGCGCCGGGCGCCGTCGGCCAGCGCCTGCACCAGCGCCGGGTGATTGGCCAGCCCGAGGTAGTCGTTGCTGCAAAAAGCCAGCAGCGGCGCATCCGCGCCTTGCAGTTGCAGGTGCGGCTGGCAGGGTGTGGTGTGGGTGCGCAAGCGCCGCCGCAGCGCCGCGGCGTCGAGTTCAAGCAGTTGGCGGTTCAGGTGTTCGATCAGCATCGGAGGGCCATGCAGCGCCGGGGTAATCAGCCGCCGCCGGGTTCAGGGTGTCATTCAAGGTGCCGATGAGGCGCTCGGCCAGCCAGCGCGCCAGCGCTTGGTCGAGCAGGTAGGGCGGCATCAGATAGACGGTGCGCCCGATCGGGCGCAGCAACAACTCATGCGCGCGCCCGACCAGGTGCAGGCGCTCGGCAAAGCGCTCTGGAGCGTGTTCGGCGCGCACATCGAAAGCCCAGATCATGCCGCAGCGGCGCAGGTGTTGCAGGCGCGGGTCTTGCGCCAGCGGGGCCAGCGCGGTGTCGAGCACGGCCGCCATGCGGGCGTTGTCTCCCAGCACATCGCGCTGCTCGAAACGATCCAGCACCGCCAGCGCGGCGCGGCAGGCCAGCGCGTTGCCGCTGTACGAGTGCGAGTGCAGGAAGCCGCGCGCCACGTCGTCGCTCAAAAAGGCGCGGTAGATGGCGCTGCGGCACAGCACCACCGAGAGCGGCAAAAAGCCGCCCGTGATGCCCTTCGAGAGGCACAGCAGATCGGGCCAGATGCCGGCTTGCTGGCAAGCAAAAAAGCTGCCGGTGCGGCCAAAACCCACCGCGATTTCATCGGCAATCAGGTGCACCTGGTAGCGCTCGCACAGCGCGCGGACGCGGCGCAGATAGTGTGCGTGGTGCATCGCCATGCCGGCCGCGCCCTGCACCAGCGGCTCGACGATCAGCGCCGCGATGTGGCTGTGGCGCTGCGCCAGCAGGGCCTCCAGCGCAGCGGCGGCGCGCTCGGCCACGGCGGCCGCGTCTTCACCCGGCTGCGCCAGGCGCGCATCGGGCGAGGGCACGAGGTGCGCGCCGCCATAGAGCAGCGGCGCGTAGGCGCTGCGAAACACCGGCACGTCGGTCACGGCCAGCGCGCCCAGCGTCTCGCCGTGGTAGCCGCCTTGCAGGCAGACGAACTCGCGCTTGCCCGGCTGGCCGCAGTTGCTCCAGTGGTGCACGCTCATCTTGAGCGCGATTTCTACCGCCGAAGCGCCGTCGCTGGCAAAGAACAAATGCCCCAGTTCGCCTTCGGTGCGCGCACTCAGGCGCTCGGCCAGTTCCACCGCCGGGGCGTGGGTGCAACCGGCCAGCATCACGTGCGGCAATTCGTCGAGCTGGGCCTTGATGGCGGCCACGATGCCGGGGTCGGCATGGCCAAACAAATTCACCCACCAACTGCTGCTGGTGTCGAAGTAGCGCCGCCCCTCGTGGTCGTACAGCCACGGGCCGCTGGCGCGCGCGATTGGCAGCGGCGGCACGGCGGCGGCGCGCTGCATCTGGGTGCAGGGGTGCCAGACGCTGGCCAGGCTGCGCTGCTGCCAAGCGGCGTTAAGACCGTGCAGCATTGAATCGGGTGTTAGCAAGGGTGCCATCAGGGCATGGTGGGGGGTATCAGGCGCTGCGGCGCCGGCATCGAGGGCGCGTCGTCGTGGGTGTGCATGAAAATGAACCGATGGTGGCCAAAACTTGATGATAACCTTGCTGGCTTGCCCAAGCAGACCGAGCCAGGGCCACCGAGAACGACAGCCCAGCCAACACGCTCAGCCCAGCAAATCCCGGATTTGCAGCAAGGCCGCCGGGTCGTCGAGGGTGCTGAGGTCGCCCGGGTCGCGGCCTTCGCACAGCGCCTGCATGGCGCGGCGCAGCAGCTTGCCGGAGCGCGTTTTTGGCAGCGTGGCCACGAAGCAGACCCGCGCTGGCCGCGCCACGGCCCCGAGTTGCGCATCCACGCACTGCATGATGGCCTGCTCCTGCTCCCGGGTCGCCTCGGCCGAGGCCAGCAGCGCCGGGTTTTTGGACACCACAAAAGCCATCGCCACCTGGCCCTTGAGCGCGTCGGCGCGGCCCACCACCGCCACCTCGGCCACATTGGGGTGGCTGGCAATGGCTTCTTCGATCTCGCGCGTGCCCAGCCGGTGCCCGGCGACGTTGATCACGTCGTCGGTGCGGCCCAAAATGAAGTAGTAGCCTTCGGCGTCGCGCACGCCCCAGTCGAAGGTGCTGTAAAGGTCGCGCCCAGGGATGCTGCTCCAGTAGGTGCGCAGGTAGCGCGCGTCGTCGCCCCACACGGTTTGCAAGCAGCCCGGCGGCAGCGGCCCTTGGATCGCCAGCACGCCCTTGCGGTTCGGCTCGGTGATGTCTTGCCCCGTGCCCTCGTCCACCAGTCGCACATCAAAGCCATAGACCGCGCGGCCGGGTGAGCCGATCTGGCCCACGGCGCCGGGCTCGACGCCGCTGCACAGCGCCAGAATCGGCCAGCCGGTCTCGGTCTGCCAGTAGTTGTCGATGATGGGCTTGTGGATGGCAGCCCCAATCCAGCTCGCGGTGGGTTCATCGAGCGGCTCGCCCGCCAAAAACAGGGCCTTGAGGCTGGAGAGGTCGTATTGGCTTAGGTAGGCCGGGTCTTGTTTTTTGAGCACGCGCGCCGCCGTGGGGGCTGAGAACATCACGTTGACGCGGTATTTTTCTACCAGGCTCCACCAGATGCCAGCGTGGGGGCGGATGGGCAGGCCCTCGTACATCAGGGTGGCCATGCCGTTGAGCAGCGGGCCGTAGATGATGTAGCTGTGCCCGACCACCCAGCCGATGTCGGAGGTGGCAAAGAAGGTCTCGCCCGGCTGGCTGAGGTAGATGTGGCGCATCGAGGCCGCCAGCGCCACGGCGTAGCCGCCGGTGTCGCGCTGCACCCCCTTGGGCTTGCCGGTGGTGCCGCTGGTGTAGAGGATGTAGCTCGGCTCGCTGCTCTCTAGCCACTCGCACGGCACCTGGGTGTGCAGGAAGCGGGCCCGCGCAGTGGCGTAGTCCACATCGCGCCCGCCTTGCAGCGTGACTTCGGCCAGGCCGCGCTTGACCATCAGCACCTGCTGCGGCGGGTGCTGGCTCAAGCGCAGCGCTTCGTCGAGCAAGGGCTGGTAGGGCAGCACCTTGCCGCCGCGCATCCCCGCGTCGGCGCTGACGATCAGGCTCGGGCGCGCGTCGTCGATGCGGTTGGCCAGCGCGTGGCTGGCAAAACCGCCAAAGACCACCGAATGGATGGCCCCGATGCGCACACAAGCCAGCATGGCAAAGGCGGCTTCGGCGATCATGGGCATGTAAATCAGCACCCGGTCGCCCTTGCGCACGCCCAGATCGAGCAGCACCGCCGCCATGCGCTGCACCTCGGCGTGCAGCTCGCGGTAGCTGTAAACCTGCTCGATCCCGGTCTCGGAGGACACATAGATGAGCGCATTTTGCTCGCCCCGCTCGGGCAAGTGCCGATCGACCGCGTTGTGGCACAGGTTGGTGCGCCCACCCACGAACCAGCGCGCAAAAGCCGGCTGGCTGGCGTCGCAGACTTGCTCGAAGGGCTGCTGCCAGTCGATCAACTGCGCCTGCTCGGCCCAGAATGCCTCGCGATCGTCGATCGAACGGCGGTAAAAATCGGCGTAAGTGCTGCTTGGGGTGGCCGTGCTATGGGTCATGGGCTAGTGCTCCTGGAGCGGCTGCGAAGGCGGCAGCCTAGGGTTTTTTCTTCAACTGGCGCGATTTTGACTGCACGGCTTGCGTGTGCCTGACGCCCGCCCCGCCTACTGCCCCAAACGCTTTGACCGCCGCGTTTGGCCTTCGGGCATCAGTCCGGGTCGGCGGCGCCAAACTGGAACTGCCCCGGTGCCTGGATCGGGTCCACCTCCACCGTGATCACGCTCTTGGGCGCAAACCGCCCCTCCAGAATCTGGCGCGAGAGCGGGTTTTCGATGCGCTGCTGGATGGCGCGCTTGAGCGGGCGCGCCCCGAACACCGGGTCGAAGCCGACCTTGGCCAGCTCGGCCAGCGCCGCCTCGCTCACCTGCAAACCGAGTTCGAGCCGCGTCAGGCGCTCGGAGAGCACCTGCAATTGGATGCGGGCGATGCGCGCAATGTGCTCGGCATCGAGGCTGTGGAAAAGCACGGTTTCGTCGATGCGGTTGAGGAATTCGGGCCGGAAGTGCTGCTTGAGTTCGCCCCACACCGCTTCCTTGATGTCGTCGGCGTCTTGCCCGGCCATGGCCTGGATCAGCGGCGAGCCGATGTTGGAAGTCATGGCAATCACGGCGTTTTTGAAGTCCACCGTGCGCCCCTGGCCGTCGGTCAGGCGCCCGTCGTCGAGCACTTGCAGCAGCACGTTGAACACGTCCGGGTGCGCCTTTTCCACCTCGTCGAGCAGGATCACGCTGTAGGGCTTGCGCCGCACCAGCTCGGTCAGGTAGCCGCCTTCTTCGTAGCCCACGTAGCCCGGCGGAGCCCCGATCAGGCGCGCCACCGAGTGCTTTTCCATGAACTCGCTCATGTCGATGCGGATCAGGTGCTCCTCGCTGTCGAACAAAAACGCCGCCAGCGCCTTGCACAGCTCGGTCTTGCCCACGCCAGTAGGCCCCAGGAACAGAAAACTGCCCAGCGGCCGGTTTGGGTCGGATAGGCCGGCGCGGCTGCGCCGAATGGCGTTGGCCACCGCCACGATGGCTTCGTCCTGCCCAACCACGCGCTGGTGCAGCTTGCCCTCCATTTGCAGCAGCTTGTCGCGCTCGCCCTGCATCAGCTTGGCCACCGGAATGCCGGTGGCGCGCGCCACCACTTCGGCGATTTCTTCGGCCCCGACTTGGGTGCGCAACAGCCTGGGCGCACCCGTTGCACCCTGCCCGGCGGCCTCTTTGGCTTGTGCGTCGCGCAGGCGCTTTTCCAGCTCGGGCAGGCGGCCGTATTGCAGTTCGGCGACGCGGTTGAAGTCGCCCTTGCGGGTCCAGCCCTCGATCTGGATTTTGATCTGCTCGATGTCTTTGCGCACCTGGTCCGAGCCCTGGGCGGCGGCTTTTTCGCTTTTCCAGATTTCTTCGAGGTCGTTGTAGTCGCGTTGCAACTTGCTCAGCTCCTCTTCGAGCAAGGCCATGCGCTTTTGCGAGGCTTCGTCTTTTTCTTTGCGCACCGCCTCGCGCTCGATCTTGAGCTGGATCATGCGCCGATCGAGCTTGTCCATCGCCTCGGGCTTGGAGTCGATTTCGATCTTGATCTTGGCCGCCGCTTCGTCGATCAGGTCGATGGCTTTGTCGGGCAAGAAACGGTCGGTGATGTAGCGGTGGCTGAGTTCGGCCGCGGCGACGATGGCCGGATCGGTGATTTCCACGCCGTGGTGCACCTCGTATTTTTCCTGCAGGCCGCGCAAAATGGCGACGGTGGCCTCCACGCTGGGCTCATCGACCAGCACCTTCTGGAAGCGCCGCTCCAGTGCCGCGTCTTTTTCCACGTATTTGCGGTACTCGTCGAGCGTGGTGGCACCGATGCAGTGCAGCTCGCCACGCGCCAGCGCGGGTTTGAGCATGTTGCCGGCGTCGATCGCGCCTTCGGCCCGGCCGGCCCCGACCATGGTGTGTAGCTCGTCGATGAACAGGATGATGCGGCCCTCGTCGGCGGCCACTTCCTTGAGCACCGATTTGAGGCGCTCCTCGAACTCGCCCCGGTATTTGGCCCCGGCCAGCAGCCCGGCCATGTCGAGCACCAGCACGCGCTTTTCTTTCAGGCTCTCGGGCACTTCACCGGCCACGATGCGCTGCGCCAGCCCCTCGACGATGGCGGTTTTGCCGACGCCGGGCTCGCCGATCAGCACCGGGTTGTTCTTGGTGCGCCGCTGCAGCACTTGGATGGCGCGCCGGATTTCGTCGTCGCGCCCGATCACCGGGTCCAGCTTGCCGGCGCGGGCGCGCTCGGTCAGGTCCAGGGTGTATTTTTTCAGCGCCTCGCGCTGGCCTTCGGCCTCGGGGCTGTCCACCTTCTGGCCGCCGCGCAACGCGGCAATCGCCGCCTCCAGCGGCGCGCGTTTCAGGCCCGCCTGCCGCGCGGCATCGGCCAACGCCAGCTTGCTGTCGGCCAGCGCCAGCAAGAACAGCTCGCTGGCCACGAACTGGTCGCCGCATTTGAGGGACTCTTTTTCCGCCGCCTGCAGCAGCCCCACGCAGTCGCGCCCGACCTGCACCTGCTCTTGCCCCTGCACCGAGGGCAGTTTGGCCAGCGCCTCGTCGGCCGCTTGCGCCAGCGCCGCCACGTTGACCCCGGCGCGCTGCAGCAGCGCCTTGGGTCCGTCGGGCTGGCTAAGCAGCGCCGCCAGCAGGTGCGCCGGTTCGATGTAGGCATGATCCTGCGCCAGCGCCAAGGTCTGCGCTTCGCTCAGGGCCTGCTGGAATTTGGTGGTCAGTTTGTCGAGTCGCATACGCCGCTTTCGCAAAGGGGTGATGCAGCCCGACTTGGGGCCTGAACGGGAAATTTCAAGCGGCGTTGCTGGCTGCGATGCCCCATTTGGCCAGCGCCGCGTCGTCGCTGGTGCGCGCATCGACCCAACGCGAACCGGTGGCACCGTGTTCTTTTTTCCAGAACGGCGCTTGGGTCTTGAGGTAGTCCATCAAAAATTCGCAGGCTTGAAAGGCCTGGCCCCGGTGCGCCGCCGTCACCGCCACCAGCACGATCTGCTCGCCCAGGCCCAGCCGCCCAACGCGGTGCAGCACGCGCGCACCAAAAATCTCGAAGCGCTGCCGCGCCTGCTCGACCATGTCCTCGATCGCGCGCTCGGTCATACCGGGGTAGTGTTCCAGCTCTAGGCAGTCGAGCGCTTGGCCCTCATCGAGCTGCCGCACGGTGCCGACAAAGACCGCCACCGCCCCCACCCGCGCATCGGCGGCGTGCAAGGCCGCCACTTCGGCGCTCAGGTCGAAATCCTCGGTCTGGATGCGCACTTGCACCAGTGTTGCGGGCTGCGCTGCCACCTTCAGCCCCCCGTCACCGGTGGGAAAAAAGCCACCTCGTCGCCGTCCTTGAGCGCGGCCGACTCCGTCACCATGGCCTGGTTGAGAGCAGCGCGCACCGCCCGCCCACGCGCCAGCGCCTCGGCATAAGCGCCGCCGCGAGCGATCAGTTCGTCGCGCAAATCGGCCACCGTGGCTGCTGCCGTAGGCAGCCCCAACTCAGTCGCACCCAGCGCCTCGCGCAGGGTGGCAAAAAACCGGATCTGAATGGTGTTCATGGCTTAGATGAAGCGCGCCCGCCACGGTGGCAAGGCAACCGCACTAACATTGTAGCGCTGCAGTTCGTGCGCCAGCAACGAGCGCCAGACGAGGCGCGGGAGCGCCGACGAATTGGTGGCACACGCTTGCACTACACTGCCCGCGTGAGCATGACCGACGCCGACCTCCATCTGCTGCAGCGCCTGCTGCAGGCGCAGCGCTTGGCCGCGCTGGCCACCCTGCACCGGGGCGAACCGGCGGCGTCGATGGTGCCTTTTGCGCTGCTGCCCGAGTGCGGCAGCGCGCTCATCCACGTCAGCCGGCTGGCCACCCACAGCAAAGACATGCAAGAGCAACCCGCCGTGGCACTGCTGATCTTGGCCGAAGCGCAAGCCGACGACAACCCGCTGGCGCGCCCGCGCCTGAGCCTCAAGGGCCGCGCCCTGCCCTGCCCGCTTGAGTCGCCGCGCTACGCCGCCGCCCGCGCCGCCTACCTGGAGCGGCTGCCCGAGGCGCAAGAGCTGTTCTCGTTCCCAGATTTTTCGCTGTTCTTGGTCGAGCCGCAAGCGGCGCGCTTCGTGGCCGGCTTTGGGCGCGCCTACGCGCTCACGGCCGAGCGCTGGCGCGCCGTGCTGGCACCCACAGCAAGCGCCGCCGGGAACTGAACCCCCGGCAGCGCAGCTGCTTTAACCCAGCAGCCGCTGGCGCGCCTGCGCGTACTCGCGCTTGAGTTTCGCCACCCGCTCGGCTGCGGGCAGCACGCGGTCGATCGCGCCGATGCCTTGGCCGCAGCCCCAGATGTCTTTCCAGGCCTTGGCGGCAGCAGCACCAAAGTTCATCGCGCTCGGGTCGCTCTCGGGCAGCTTATCAGGGTCCAGCCCGGCGTTGCGGATCGAGGCCTTGAGGTAGTTGCCGTGCACACCGGTGAACAGGTTGCTGTAGACGATGTCGTCCGAGTTGCTGTCCACCACGCACTGCTTGTAGTCGGCGCTGGCGCGCGCTTCGTCGGTGGCGATGAAGGCCGAGCCGATGTAGGCGAAATCAGCCCCCATGGCCTGCGCCGCCAGCACCGCGCTGCCGCTGGCGATGGCGCCCGAGAGCGCCAGCGGGCCATCGAACCACTGGCGAATTTCCTGCACCAGCGCAAAGGGGCTTTTCACGCCCGCGTGCCCACCGGCGCCGGCAGCCACCGCCACCAGCCCGTCGGCACCTTTTTCAATCGCCTTGTGCGCAAAAGCGTTGTTGATGATGTCGTGCAGCACCACGCCGCCCCAGCTGTGCACGGCCTGGTTCACGTCGGTGCGGGCGCCCAAGCTGGTGATGACGATCGGCACACTGTACTTGGCGCACAGGGCCAGGTCCTGCTCCAACCGGTCGTTGCTCTTGTGCACGATCTGGTTGATGGCAAAAGGGGCTGCGGGTTGCTCTGGGTGCGCGCGGTCGTGTGCGGCCAGCGCCTCGGTGATTTCGGCCAGCCACTCGTCGAGCTGCGAAGCCGGGCGCGCATTGAGCGCTGGCATGGAGCCCACGATGCCAGCCTGGCACTGGGCGATCACGAGTTTGGGGTTGCTGATGATGAACAGCGGTGCGCCGATGACCGGAAACGGCACGCGCTGCAAGGCGGCAGGCAAGTGGGACATGAAGTTTGACTCGATGCTTAAAAGAATTCGGGGGCCATTTCGGTCACGGCGGCGTGGCCTTCGACGATGCTGTCGCGCTGGCTGCCGGCGCGGCTGAGCAGGTGATCGGCATAAAAGCGCGCGGTCAGGATCTTGGCGCGCATGAAATCGGCCTCGTTGCCCGCCACCAGCTCGCGCTCGGCCACCAGCAGCGAGCGCGCCAACTGCCAGCCCGCCACCAGGTTGCCACCCAGCAGCAGGTAGGGCACGCTGCCCGCAAAAACCGCGTTCGGGTCGGCCTTGGCGTTACCGAGCACAAAGTCCAGCACCTCCAGAAAGGCTTGCCGCGCCGCTTGCAGTCGCTGGCACACCGCCAGCGCGTGGGCGCTGCCGCTGGCTTGCAGTTCGGCTTCGGTGCGCTCGATCTGCGCCGCCACGGCGCGCGCGGTGCGGCCGCCGTCGCGCAGGGTTTTGCGCCCCACCAAGTCGTTGGCCTGGATGGCGGTGGTGCCCTCGTAGATGGTGAGAATGCGGGCGTCGCGGTAGTACTGCGCAGCCCCGGTTTCTTCGATGAAGCCCATGCCACCGTGCACCTGCACCCCGAGCGAGGCGACTTCGATGCTCATCTCGGTGCTATAGCCCTTGACCAGCGGCACCAAAAATTCGTAAAAGGCGGCGTGCTGCTGGCGCTGCTCGGCCTCGGGGTGGTGGTGCGCGCCGTCGTAGGCCGCTGCCGCCACGCTGGCCATGGCGCGGCAGCCTTCGGTGTAGGCGCGCATGGTGAGCAACATGCGTTTCACGTCTGGGTGCACGATGATGGGCGCCGCTGCCGCCAGGCTGCCATCCACCGGGCGGCTTTGCAGCCGATCGCGCGCATAGCCCACCGCTTTCTGATAGGCCCGCTCGGCCACCGCAATGCCCTGCACGCCCACCGCGTAGCGCGCCGCGTTCATCATGATGAACATGGTTTCGAGCCCGCGGTTCTCTTGCCCCAGCAGGTAGCCAATCGCACCCGGCCCCGTGGGCAGCTTGCCCGCCAAGCCATCGCCAAATTGCAACACCGCCGTCGGGCTGGCCTTGATGCCCAGCTTGTGCTCGATGCTCACGCAATGCACATCGTTGCGCGGCCCCAAAGAACCGTCGGGGTTGAGCAAAAACTTGGGCACGATGAACAGGCTGATGCCTTTGACCCCCTCGGGCGCGCCGGGGGTGCGCGCCAGCACCAGGTGCACGATGTTGGATGCCATATCGTGCTCACCGTAGGTGATGAAAATCTTGGTGCCAAACACCTTGTAGCGGCCATCGGGCTGCCCGGCTGCGTCTTGCAGCGGCTCGGCGCGGCTGCGCACCAGCGCCAGGTCGGAGCCGGCCTGTGGCTCGGTCAGGTTCATGGTGCCGGTCCACTCGCCCGAAATCATTTTGGGCAGGTAGGTCTGCTGCTGCTCCGGGGTGCCGGCGATCAGCAGCGCCTCGATGGCGCCGTCGGTGAGCAGCGGGCACAGGGCAAAGCTGAGGTTGGCGGAGTTGAGCATCTCCACGCAAGCGGCCCCAATGGCCTTGGGCAGGCCCTGGCCGCCGAACTGCACCGGGTGCTGCAAGCCCTGCCAGCCACCCTCGGCAAACTGGCGAAACGCCTGCTTGAAGCCCGGCGTGGTGCTGACCTTGCCGTCGTGGTAGGAGGATGGGTACTTGTCGCCCTCCCAGTTCAGCGGCGCGATCACCTCCTGGTTCAGGCGCGCGCATTCTTCCAGCACCGCTTGCGCGGTTTCCAGCCCCGCGTCTTCAAAACCGGGCAGGCTGGCCACCTGTTCCAGACCGGCCAGGTGCTGGAGGTTGAACATCAGGTCTTTGACCGGGGCGACGTAGCTCATCTTTTATCTCCGTTTAACGTTGAATGCGGGCGCAGCCAAAGCGCCGCCCCTTGTGCGCACGCTTACAGCGCCTTGACAAGCTCCGGCAGCGCCGTGAACAGATCGGCTTCGAGCGCGTAGTCGGCCACGGCAAAGATCGGGGAGTCCGGGTCTTTGTTGATGGCCACGATCACCTTGGAGTCTTTCATGCCGGCCAGATGCTGGATCGCGCCCGAGATGCCGACGGCGATGTAGAGCTGCGGCGCGACGATCTTGCCGGTCTGCCCGACTTGCAAATCGTTGGGCGCATAGCCCGCATCGACGGCGGCGCGGCTGGCCCCGATGGCGGCACCGAGCTTGTCGGCCAGCGGCGTGAGCAGCTCGTTGAACTTCTCGGCGCTGCCCAGCGCCCGGCCACCGCTGACGATGACCTTGGCCGCCGAGAGTTCGGGCCGGTCGTTTTTGGCCAGCTCGCTGCCCACGAAGTTGCTCAGGCCGCTGTCGGCCACTGCGGGCACGGTCTCGATGGCGGCGTTGCCGCCGCTGGCGGGTGCGGCGTCGAAGCCGGTGCCGCGCACCGTGAGCACCTTTACGGCGTCCAGGCTTTGCACCGTGGCCACGGCGTTGCCGGCGTAGATCGGGCGCTCGAAGGTGTCGGGGCTGAGCACCTTGGTGATTTCACTCACCTGCGCCACGTCGAGCAGGGCGGCCACGCGCGGGGCCACGTTCTTGCCGCTGGCGGTGGCGGCAAACACGATGTGGCTGTAGCCAGCGGCCAGCGCCAGCACCTGCGCTGCCAGGTTTTCGGCCAGGCCGTGCGCCAGCGCCGGGCCGTCGGCGTGCAGCACCTTGCTGACCCCGGCGAGCTGCGCCGCGGCGGCAGCGGCGGGTGCGGCCTGGTGGCCCGCTACCAGCACATGGACTTCTGGGGCGCAAGCCAAGGCGGCGGTGAGGGCGTTGCGCGTCGCGCCTTTGAGCGTGGCGTGGTCGTGTTCGGCTATGAGGAGTGCGGGGAGTGCGGTCATGATGGGTTGGTCCAGTCTTAGATCACTTTGGCTTCGTGGCGCAGCTTGTCCACCAGCTCGGCCACGCTGCCGACTCGGATGCCGGCCTTGCGCGCGGCCGGTTCGGCCACTTTGAGGGTTTTGAGGCGCGGCGCAATGTCCACCCCCAGATCGGCTGGGGTCACGGTGTCGAGCGGCTTTTTCTTGGCCTTCATGATGTTGGGCAGGGTCACGTAGCGCGGCTCGTTGAGGCGCAAGTCGGCGCTCACCAGCGCGGGCAGGCTCAGGCTGAGCGTTTCCAGCCCGCCATCGACTTCGCGCGTGACGCGCGCCCGGCCCTCGATCACTTCCAGCTTGGAGGCAAAAGTGGCTTGGGGCAGCTTGGCCAGCGCGGCCAGCATCTGGCCGGTCTGATTGGCGTCGTCGTCGATCGCCTGCTTGCCCAGAATCACCAGCCCGGGCTGCTCCTTGGCCACCAAGGCGGCGAGCAGCTTGGCCACCGCCAGCGGTTGCAACTCGGCCTCGGTCTGCACCAGAATGGCCCGATCGGCCCCAATCGCCATGGCGGTGCGCAAGGTTTCCTGGCACTGCGCCACCCCGCACGACACCGCCACCACCTCGGTGGCCACGCCTTTTTCTTTTAGGCGCACCGCTTCTTCGATGGCGATTTCGTCAAAGGGGTTCATGCTCATCTTGACGTTGGCGAGGTCCACGCCCGTGCCGTCGGCCTTGACGCGCACCTTGACGTTGTAGTCCACCACGCGCTTGACGGGGACGAGAATTTTCATGCCTTGCTCCTGTGATTGAGGGTGAAACGGCGCACGCCGAATTGACGTTTACGTAAGCGTCAAGATTTTACGCACACCAAAAATAGAACGACCGTTCTTTTTTGCAAATTATAGACGCGCACGGGCTGGGCCTAGCGGATTTTTACCGCGCGCTTTTGCGCAAACTGCTGCAACCAGGGTAATCCCCTAGGGCGGTCTGGGCTGGACCGGGAAGCGTTATAAACTGCTGTATATTACGATCACCCTTACACCCGCATTCGCTCTCAAGGAAACAGCCATGCCCAAGCCTTGGTCACCCCTGTTGCGCCTCTGGAACCGGCTGCACCGGCTGCCCCTGCTGCTGGCGCTGGCCTTGCTACCGGTAATGGGCCATGCCCAGGCGCAACCGATCCAGCTCACCGTCTCGGCCGCCGCCAGCCTGACCAATGCCTTCAACGAAATCGCCGCCGCCTTCACGGCACAAAACCCGGATGTGCGGGTGGCGCTGAACGTGGGTGCCTCGGGCGCGCTGCTGCAGCAGATCGACCGCGGTGCGCCGGTGGATGTGTTCGCCTCCGCCGACGAGTTCACCATGGACCTGGCGCAGCAGCGCGGCCTGATCGTGGCGGCGCAGCGGCACAACTTCACGCGCAACCTGCTGGTGCTGGCGGTGCCCGCCGACAGCCGCCTGGCGCTGGCCAGCCTGGCCGATTTGCGCCAGGAAGCGGTGCGCCGCGTGGCCATCGGCAACCCGGCCAGCGTGCCGGTGGGGCGCTACACGCAGTCTGCGCTGGAGGCCGCCGGGCTCTGGCCCGCGGTGTCGGCCAAAGCCATCTACACCCTGAACGTGCGCCAGTCGCTCAACTACGTCTCGCGCGGCGAGGTCGAGGCCGCCTTCGTCTATGCCACCGACGCCGCCCTCATGCCCGAGCGGGTGCGGGTGGCGTTCCAGGTGCCGACCCCCACGCCCATCGTCTACCCCATCGCCCCGGTGGCGCGCAGCAACCAGCCCGCAGCGGCGCAGCGCTTCGTGGCCTTCGTGCTCTCACCGCCCGCGCAGGCGATTTTGCAGCGCCACGGCTTTTTGCCACCCTAAGCAGGCATACGCAGCAACACATGGATACGGGCAACTGGGCCGATATCTGGACGGTGCTGAGCCTCTCGCTCAAGGTGGCGGGCTGGGCCACCGCCATCACGCTGGTGTTTGGCGTGGCGCTGGGCTGGCTGCTGGCGCGCAAGCGCTTTCCCGGCCGTGAATTGCTCGACACCCTGTGCACCCTGCCGATGGTGCTGCCGCCCACGGTGCTGGGCTACTACCTGCTGGTGCTGATCGGCAGCCGTGGCCCGATCGGGGCTTGGTTGGATGAGCACTTTGGCATCAACCTGATCTTCACCTGGCAGGGCGCGGTGCTGGCGGCGGCCATCGTCACTTTTCCGCTGGTGTTCAAGCCGGCGCGGGCGGCTTTCGAGGCGGTCGAGAGCCAGTACGAGCAGGCGGCGCGGGTGCTGGGCATATCGGAATGGGCGCTGTTTTTGCGCGTCACGCTGCCGCTGGCCTGGCGCGGCATCATGGCCGGGTTGCTGCTGGCGTTTGCGCGCGCGCTGGGCGAGTTTGGTGCCACGCTGATGATCGCGGGCAACATCCCCGGCCAGACGCAAACGCTCTCGATTGCGGTCTATGAGGCGGTGCAGGCCGGGCGCGACGACGTGGCCAACATCCTGGCCCTCATCACCTCGCTGGTGTGCATTGCGGTGCTGCTGTCGGCCACGCGCCTGATGCCGGGGCGGGTGGCAAACCAATAGGGTTGAAGCGCCTATGCAACTCGATTTTCACATCCGCAAAACCCTGCAATCGGGCGCGCGCGTGTTTGCGCTCGACGTGCGGCTGCAAGCGCAGGCGCAGCGCGTGGTGATCGCCGGGCCTTCGGGATCGGGCAAAAGCCAGACCCTGAAGGGCCTCGCCGGCCTGCTGCGGCCGGACGCCGGCCACGTGCGCATCGACGGCCAGACGCTGTACGACTCGCAGCAAGGGATTTTTATGCCGCCGCAAGCGCGCCGGCTGGCCTATGTGTTTCAGGATTACGCCTTGTTTGCGCACCTGAATGTGCGCCAAAACATCGCTTTTGCGCTGGCGCGCGGCTGGCTGAACCCGCGCCGCAGCGCGCGCCATGCGGCCGTGGAATACTGGATCGAGGCTTTTGAGCTGGGGCCCCTGGCGCACCAGTACCCGCACGAGCTCTCGGGCGGCCAGCGCCAGCGCACCGCCTTGGCGCGGGCGTTGGTGGCGCAGCCGCGCGCGCTGCTGCTCGACGAACCCTTTGCCGCGCTCGACGCCGATCTGCGCCTGACCATGCGCGCCGAACTCGACGCCTTGCAGCGGCGCCTGCAAGTGCCAATGGTGCTCATCACCCACGACCCGCAAGACGTGGCCCTGTTTGGCGAGCAGGTGCTGCGCTTGCACGAGGGGCAGGTGCAAGCCACCGACTGAATCTGCCCATGAACCCGCCCGATCCCAACCCCCCTTTCAGCCTGCAAGGCCTGGTATGGATGCGCTTGGGCGAGCGCAACCTGGGCGGCCCGCGGCGCATCGAGCTGCTGGCGCAGATTGCCGAATGCGGCTCGATCACGCAAGCGGCCAAGGCGGTCAAGCTCAGCTACAAGGCCGCCTGGGACGCCATCGACACCATGAACAAGCTGGCCGGTGAGCCGCTGGTCGAGCGCGTGGCCGGTGGCAAGGGCGGCGGCGGCACCCGGCTGACGCGCCGCGGCGAGCTGCTGATCTCCAATTTCCGGCGCATTCAGGCCGAACACCAGCGCTTCATCGAGCACTTGAGCCGCCAGTCGGGCGCGCTGGCCGACGACTTTCTGTTGATCAGGAGCATGGGCATGAAAACCAGCGCACGCAATCAATTTTTGGGCCGCGTCAGCCGCATTCAGCGCGGGGCCGTGAACGACGAGGTGGAACTCGAACTGGCCAACGGCATGAAGCTGGTGGCGGTGCTCACGCACGAGAGCACGCTCAACCTCGGCCTGCAAGTGGGCGGCGAGGCGTTTGCGCTGGTCAAGGCCTCGTCGGTCATTTTGCTGGCGGGCGGCGACGACAACGGGGCGCGTTATTCGGCGCGCAACTGCCTGCCCGGCACGGTGCAGCGCATCAGCACCGGGGCCGTGCAGAGCGAGGTGGTGCTCGACTTGGGCGCGGGCTCCAGCATCGCCGCCGTGATCACGCGCCAGAGCTGCACCGATCTGGGCCTGGAGCCGGGGCAGCCTGCGCGCGCCTTGTTCAAGGCGTCGAGCGTGATCGTGGGGGTGGCGGCCTAAACGGATTTACAGCCGCCGCGCCGGCGGCTGCGCCGCTTCAACCGGAGCCCCCGCACCCACCGCAGGCAGCACCCGGGCCGGTGTGGCGATCTCGACCCCGTGCTCCAAAAATCCCGCCAAAATGGCGCGGTTGATCATCGAGCGCAGCCCGAGCGGTCCGTTTTCCGGGTCGGCAATCCAGTAGCCGAGCGTGAACTCCAGCCCGTCGGCGGCAAAGGCGCTCAGCAAGGCGACCGGGGGCGGGTCGCGCAGCACCCGGGACTGCGCCAGCGCGGCCTCGCACAGCAAGCGGCTCACCAGTTCCACGTCGCTGCCATACACCACCCCGACCACGGTGCTCTGCCACACCCGATGGTCGGCCAGCGAGAGGTTTTCGACCCGGTTCGTGAGCAGCATCTCGTTGGGCACGATGGACTCGCGCCCGCCCAGGTTGCGAATCACGGTGAAGCGCGCCTTGATGTCGGTCACGCGGCCCTCGAAGTTGTCGATGCGGATCATGTCGCCGATGCGCATGCTGCGCTCGGTCAAGATGACGAAGCCGCTCACATAATTGGCCGCCAGCCGCTGCAAGCCAAAGCCGATGCCCACCCCCACCGCGCCGCCGAGCACCGACAGCGCCGTGAGGTCGATGCCCACCGACGACAGCGCCACCAGCAGCCCGACGAACATCAGCAGCGCGCGCAGGGCGTTGGCACCGGCTTTGCGCAGCGACAAATCCTCCCCCACCGCCTTGCGCAGCAGCCGCGCCTCGATCGCCGCCGAGACCCACAGCGCCACGATCAGCACCACGGCGGCACTCAAGGTGCCTTCGATCAGGTTGCGCACCGACAGCGTGGTGCCGCCCAGTTGCCAGGTGATCTGGTCCAGCTCGTGCAACACCAGCGGCAGCAAACCGCTGAGCCAGAGCAGCACCGCCAGCCAGGCGGCCCAGGAAATGGTGCGCTCGATCGGGCGCAGCCAAGCGGCGTCTTTGAACGCCACTTGCAGCACCTTGACGCCGAGCCGAATCGCCGCCAGCGCCAGCAGCACCGGAATGGCGACTTTGAACACCACCAAATCCTGCTGCGTGGCCAGTACCGCACGTGCGCCATAAGCCAGTGCCAGAAGCAGGGCCGGAAACAGCACGCCGTTGATCAGGCTGCGGCCAAACCAGATCGAGGTGTATTGGTCCGGCTTGAAGCCCCGGCGCAGCGCCCACACCAGCGTCAGCGCCAGCGCCACACAGCCCGCCAGCAGCGCCAGCTCGACCCACACCCCGGGCTGGCCCAAGGCCTGCAACCAGAGGTTGAAGTCGAGCAGCGGGGCCGGAGGCGCAGGGGGTGCAAGGGGCGGCAGCGCAGCGGCTGGAACGGTTAAGAGGTCAGCGGGCGCAGTGGGCGCAATGGGCGCAACAGAGGCGGTGGCGGCAGCGGTGGCAGACATGCGTGAGTGGGCAGAGCAGAGTCAGGAACGGGCAGCGGCGATTATCTCGCGCCCGCCGCTCTAGCGCCGGCTCTGGCACCGGCTCACAGATCGGCCAGCACACGCACGTGCGCCTCCACGCTGCGCGCCAAGGCGCTCAGGTTGTAGCCGCCTTCGAGCACGCTCACGATGCGGCCCTGTGCGTGCCGATCCGCCACCGCCTTGAGCCGCTGCGTGATCCACACATAATCCTGCTCGACCAGGCCGAGCTGGCCCATGTCGTCCTCGCGGTGCGCATCAAAGCCGGCGCTGATGAAGATCATCTCGGGCCGGTGCGCCTCCAGCCGCGGCATCCAGACGCTGTCGATGAGCTCGCGCACGTCCATGCCCTTGGAATAGGCCGGCACCGGCACATTGACCAGGTTGTCGGCCTCGGCGTGTGACCACTCCGGGTAGAAAGGGTGCTGGTAGTAGCTGCACATCAGGATTCGCGAGTCACCCGCGACGATTTCTTCGGTGCCGTTGCCATGGTGCACATCGAAGTCGATCACCGCCACGCGCTGCAAACCGTGTCGATCGAGTGCGTACTTGGCCGCCAGCGCCACGTGGTTGAAGATGCAAAAACCCATGGCACGGTCGCGGCAGGCGTGGTGGCCGGGCGGGCGCACGGCGCAAAAAGCGTTTTGCAGCTCACCCGCCAGCACCGCGTCGGTGGCGTTGAGCGCGGCCCCGGCGGCCATGAGCGCGGCCTGGTAGGTGTAGGGGTTGATCGAGGTATCGGGGTCGAGCTGCAGGCGCTGCGGCCCGCCGGCCTTGATTTCCTCGTTGAGCTCGTCGGTCATGCCGCGCAGCGAAGCGATGTAGCTGCGCGAATGCGCCAGCTCCAGCTCCGACTGCGAGGCCGGGCCCGGTTCGCGCCGCTCCAGCGCATCGGCCAGTCCGGTGATGAGCAAGCGGTCTTCGATCGCGCCCAAGCGATCGGCGCATTCGGGGTGGCCCGCGCCCATATCGTGCTTGCGACAAATCGGATGCGTGAAATAGCCGGTCGGTTTCATAAGGGTCTTGTCTCCGTTTTCCGTTATCGTAGCGCCATGCTCGAACCCCAATCCCTCATCGCGCCGCTGCTGCGCCAACTCGAAGCGGTCATCGTGGGCAAATCCGGCGTCATCCGCGATGCCGTGACCTGCCTGCTCGCCGGCGGGCACCTGCTGATCGAAGACTTGCCCGGTGTCGGCAAAACCACCTTGGCCCACGCGCTGGCGCACAGTTTCGGCTTGCAGTTCTCCCGGGTGCAGTTTACTTCGGACTTGATGCCGAGCGATTTAATGGGTGTTTCGGTGTTCGAGCGCGAACGCACCGAATTTGTGTTCCACCCCGGCCCGCTGTTTGCCCAGGTGCTGCTGGCCGACGAGATCAACCGCGCCAGCCCCAAAACGCAAAGCGCGCTGCTGGAGGCGATGGAAGAAAAACAAGTCTCGGTCGAGGGTGCCACGCGGCCGCTGCCGCAGCCGTTTTTCGTCATCGCCACCCAAAACCCGCACGATCAGTTGGGCACGCACGCGCTGCCCGAGTCGCAACTGGACCGTTTTCTCATGCGCCTGCACTTGGGCTACCCGGGCCGGGCCGCCGAACGCGAGCTGCTGCGCGGCCGGGACCGGCGCGCCTTGCTCGATACCCTGCCCGCCTTGCTCGATGCCGCTGCGCTGGCGGGCCTGCAAGGGGCGGTGCAGCAAGTGGCCGTGAGCGACGCCGTGCTCGACTACCTGCAAGACCTGCTCGACGCCAGCCGCAACGGGCGCTGGTTCGTGCAGGGCCTGAGCCCGCGCGCCGGCCTAGCCATTTTGCGCGCCGCCCAGGCCCGCGCCCTGATCGAGGGGCGCCGCTACGTGGCCCCGGACGATCTGGCCGCCATCTTGCCGCAAACGGCCTCGCACCGGCTGCTGGCGGTCGGCAGCGCTGGCCGCGGCGTGGCCGAGCAGGTGCAGGCCATGCTCGAGGCCACGGCCTTGCGCTGATAGGCCCACCGCCATGCAAGCCGCCTCTGACCCCGCCCGCCCGGCCGCGCCATCGGCTGGGGTGCTGCGCTGGCACGCCCCTGCGCGGGGGCTTCGAGGCCTTCTAAGTGGTCAGCGCCTGCGGGCCTGGTGGCTGCGCCGGCTGCCGCCGCAAGACCAGACCGACTTGCAGCACGGCAACCTCTACCTGCTGCCCACCCGCGCCGGCTGGATGCTGGCCCTGACCCTGCTGCTGATCCTGCTGGGCAGCATCAACTACCAGCTCAACCTCGGCTATTTGCTCACCTTCCTGCTGGCGGGCAGCGCCGCGGCCGGGGTCTGGGTCGGGCACCGCAACCTGGTCGGGCTGAGCTTGAGCCTGCACCCCGGCGAGCCGGTCTTTGCCGGCCAGAGCGCGGCCATCGAAATCCAGTTGCGCAACCCCAGCCGGCGCGCGCGCTACGCCGTGGGCTTGCAGTGGCTGGACCACCCCCACGCGTCCCGCTCTGCCCCCAGCGCTGGTGTGTTGGCCGGCGCCGGTGGCCCGACGGCGAGCGACGTCTGGGCCGACGTGGACCCCCAAGACCAGCACACCGTGCACCTGGCCTACCCCACGCAGCGGCGCGGTCGCCACAGCCTGCCCGCGCTGCGCGTGCAAACCGTGTTTCCGCTGGGCACCTTCAAGGTTTGGCACTGGTGGCGCCCGGCGGCGCAACTGTGGGTCTATCCGGCCCCGGAGGTGCCGGCGCCGCCGCTGCCGCTGGGCCTACACGCCGACGACGGACCGGCGCAGCGCCAAGCCGGCAGCCGCCACAGCGACGAGGCCCAAGACGTGCGCCCCTACCGGCGCGGCGACCCCCTCAAATGGGTGCTGTGGAAAAAAGCCGCCCGGCTGGCTGGCAGCGCCCAGCCCCAGTGGCTGAGCCGCGATTTCGGCCTCCCCAGCGCCGCCGAGCTGTGGCTCGACGCCAGCCGCTGCGGCCTGGCCGACGAAGAAGCGCGCCGCGCGCGCCTGTGCGCCTGGGTGCTGCAAGCCGAGGCGCAAGGGCTGCGCTACGGCCTGCGCCTGCCCGGGCTGGAAATCGCCCCCGACCACGGCCCGGCCCAGCGCCGCCGCTGCCTCGAGGCGCTGGCATGGCGCTGAGCGCCCGCGCCCCCACGGCCTTGGCGGCGCTGGTGCGCCCGTCGGCTTGGCCGCGCGAGCTGCGCGACACCCTGTTCGTGCTCGGCGTGACCGCCTTGGTGGTGCTGCTGCAAGCCCCGCACCAGCCGCTGTGGATCATCGCCTTGGCGCTGGCGCTGCTGCTCGGGCGCGCCGGCTTGGCGCTGCAACAGCGCCCCCTGCCCGGCCGCGTGCTGCTGTCGGGGCTGTTGCTGCTGGCCCTGCTCGCCACCTGGGGCAGCCACGGCAGCATTTGGGGCCAACAAGGCGGCACCACCCTGATCGTGCTGCTGCTGGCGCTCAAAACGCTGGAACTGCGCGCGCGCCGCGACGCCTTGGTGATCTTCTTCCTCGGTTTTTTCTCCCTGCTCACGCTGCTGCTGCACTCGCAAAGCTTGCTGACGGCCTTGGGCATCGTGCTGGCGTTGCTGGGTCTGCTCAGTGCGCTGGTGCTGGCGCATCTGCCGGTCGGGCGGCCACCGCTGTGGCTGGCCTTCAAACTGGCGGCCGGCATGACCGCGCTCGGTGCGCCGCTGATGCTGTTGTTGTTCCTGCTCTTTCCGCGCTTTGGGCCGCTCTGGAGCCTGCCCAACGACGGTGGCGTGGGGCGCAGCGGCCTGTCGGACCAGATGCAGGTGGGCCAGATCGCCCGCTTGGCGCTCGACCAAAGCATCGCCTTTCGGGTCGAGTTTGAGCCCGGGCAGCGCCCCACCGAGCAGCAACTGTATTTTCGTGGCCCGGTGCTGAGCCTATTCGACGGCCTCGTCTGGCGCCCGCTGCACCACGCGCAGCAGGTCGCTCCCGCCGGGGCCAACGCGGCGGCAGTGCTGCAAGTCAGCGGCCCGCCGATTCGTTACCGGCTCACCCTAGAGCCCAGCAACCGGCCCTGGCTGCTGGCCCTAGAGGCCACACCCGAACTGCCCGCCATCGGCGGCCAGGCCGCACGCCTGACCCCCGACCTGCAGTGGCTGGCCGCGCAACCCGTGGCCGAACTGACCCGCTTCGAGGCCACCGCCTTCCCCAACTTCCGACTCGGGCCGCTGCAGCCCGACGCCAGCCTGCAGATCGACTTGCAACTGCCCGCAGGCTTCAACCCGCGCACCCTGCAACTGGCGGCCGACTTGCGCCAGCAACTGGGCCCCAACAGCCCGCCGCAAGCCTTTATCGATGCCGTGCTGCTGCGCCTGCGCACCGGCGGCTACCAGTACACGCTGGAGCCGGGCCTGTTTGGCCGCCACAGCGCCGACGAGTTCTGGTTCGACCGCCGCCAGGGTTTTTGCGAACACATCGCGGCCAGTTTCGTGGTGCTGATGCGCGCCCTAGGGCTACCGGCGCGCGTAGTGACCGGCTACCACGGCGGCGAACTGAACCCGGTCGATGGCGTCTGGACCGTGCGCCAGAGCGACGCCCACGCCTGGGCCGAAGTCTGGCTGGCCGGCCAGGGCTGGGTGCGCGTCGACCCCACCGCCCACGTGGCCCCGGCGCGCACCAGCGAACTGGCGCGCCTGCTGGCCCCGCCGGGGCTGCTCGAAGGGGCCCTCATCAACCTCAACCCCACTGCGCTGGTGCAACTGCGCTCGCTCTGGGAAGCCACCAACAACCGCTGGAACCAGTGGGTGCTCAACCACGGCCAGACGCGCCAGTTCGATTGGCTGCGCCAGCTCGGCATTCAGGCCCCGCAATGGCAGCATCTGCTGGGGCTGCTGGCGGGCCTGCTGGCGCTGGCAGCGCTAGGTGCGGCGGCGTGGCTGCATTGGCTGCGACCGCGCCCGGACCCGTGGCTGCGGCTGCTGCAGCGCGCGCGCCATGTCATGCAGCGAAACGGCTGCCAGCTTCCCGCACAGGCCACGCCGCGTCAGATCAGCCATGCGCTGAGCCAATTGCCGTGCGATGCCGCCACCGCCGCCGCTTGGACCGACTGGCTGCTGCAACTCGAAATGCAGCGCTACGACCCCGCCCAGCACCCAAACTTGGCCGCTTTGCGCCGACAATGGCGCAGTTTGCCTCCACTGCCGGTTTCTCTGCCCAGCCCTGCACCGCAGCCCAGCCCTTTACCTCGCCCATAGCCGGCTCGCTGCCGCGCCCTTGAACATGCCCTTGGCCCCCTCGCCCTTCGAACCCACGCCGCCAACCATCTCACGCCGCCGTCTGGCGCTGGCTGCCTTGGCTACCACCACACTCCCCGCTGCCGCGCTGGCCAACCCTGCCGCCGGCAGCTTCGCTCAGCACCCCGCCGCGCTGGCCTTTGCGCGCCAGCTCGACGCCGAGCAAGGCTGGCGCGAAGGCTGGGCCGAGCGCTGGATCGGGCAGGAAGCCCGGCACCGGCCGCAGATCGTGCGCCTCATGACCCCCATGCCGCGCGGCACCCTGCGCGACTGGCCGGCCTACCGGGCGCGCTTCGTGGAGCCGGTGCGCATCCAGGCCGGGCTGCGCTTTTGGCAGCAGCACGCCGCCAGCCTAGAGCGCGCCGAGCGCGAGTTTGGCGTGCCCGACTGGCTCATCGTCGGCATCATCGGCGTCGAAACCCTCTACGGCCGCCACATGGGCACGCACCGCGTGCTCGACGCCTTGGCCACACTGGCCTTCGACTTTCCGCCCGAGCACCCGCGCGCAGCCCAGCGCAGCGAATTTTTCCGCTCCGAACTGGCGGCCTTTTTGCGCCTGAGCCACCAGCACCCGCGCCCCCCCGACGGCTGGCGCGGCAGCTTTGCCGGGGCCATCGGGCTGCCGCAATTCATGCCCAGCAACTGGCCGCGCTTTGGAGTCGATTTCGACGCCGACGGCCGCATCGACCTGATCGACAGCGTTCCCGACGCCATCGGCTCGGTGGGGCGCTTCCTGCGCGAGCACGGCTGGCAGCCCGGCATGGCCACCCACTTCCCCCTCAGCTTCGAGGCGGCGCGGATCGACCTGCCCACCCTGCTGGCCCCCAGCATCCGCCCCAGCTTCACCCTCGAGCAGTTGCAGGCCCTGGGTGTGCAGCCCAGCCCGGCAGCGGCGCAACACAGCGGCCTGCTGGCCCTGGTCGAGCTGGAACAAGGCGACCCGGCGCGTGGCGGCCAGCCCTCGAGTTTCTGGCTCGGCACGCAAAACTTCTTTGCCATTTCGCGCTACAACCCCAGCAGCTACTACGTCATGGCGGTGATCGACCTGGGGCAAGCGGTGCGAGCGCGGCGGCAGGCTTGAAAGGATGCGCCACCCATGACTGCACCCAGCACCTCAAGCAGCGCGAGCGCAAGCCCATTGCTGGCCAGCCCGAACGCTAGCCCTGCCGACACCACCCACCAAACCCCGATCGCCCGGCGCATCGACTGGTTGGTCGATCTGGCGCAGCGCCACGGCGAGGCCTTTCGCGGCCCCGAAACCTGGCTGGAACGCCAGCGCTACCGGGCGCAACACCCGAGCGCCATCGCTGGCCTGATGTGCATGGACGGGCGCGTCAACCTGGCGCTGGCCACCCAACTGCCGGCCGGAATCATCACGCCCTTTCGCAACCTGGGCGGCATGTTCAACCTGGGTTGGCCCTACCTGAGCCAACTGCTGAGCGACTACGTCAGCACCCAGACCCAGAGCGGGCGCCGGGTGCTGCTGCTCATCACCTACCACTGGTCGCGGGGCGAGCGCAAGCGCGGCTGCGCCGGTTTTCACTACCGCCGCGACGACAGCCTAGCGCACGCCTGGGCCATTCATGCGCAAGTCTCGCAACTGTTCGGCCATGCGCACCAGAGCGTCTATCCGCTGGTGTGCGGCTTCGAGACCGACGAAGAAGCCCTGCTGCTGCACGGCCCCGCAGGCGAAATCCTCGATCTGGCTGCTTTCAGCGAGACGCCGCCACCGACCTCTGAAACTGGGGCTGGCACCGGCTCCGCACCCGACGCCCTGGCTCTGGAAGCGCAGTTGGTGCGCACGCTGCCCGGCCTGCCGCGCCCGGTGCGCGCCGACCTGCTGCCGCTGCTGCTGGGCAACTTGGCCCATATCGCCGCCGTGCGCGCCCAGCCCGCGCGCGAACTGGCGATCGAGCACCGCGAATGGGTGATCTGCCTCGGGCGCGGCTTCGATTTTTTGCACACTCCCAATCTGGCCCTGATCATCGGGCCCTACAGCCCGGATTTGGCCCAACCCATCCGCACCGCCGCCAGTATCATCCACAGCAATATGCACGCCGGGCGCATCCCCGCCGACGGCTTTTTGCTGCTGACTTCGATGCCCTACGAACAACACGGCGTCGAGCGCGCCGGGGCCGCGTTGCGATCGCGCTTTCTGGCCCACTTCGCCACCCAGGTGATCGCCGAAGCGCACCCCGAACTGGTGCCCCTGATGCACCGGCGCTGCGCCGTGCTCGACTGGCCGGCGCGGCGGCTGGAACTGCTGCCCGATTAGCCTCATGCAGCCGCTTGGGTGCAGCCGCAGAGGGTCAGCCGCCGCTATTCCACGCCCTCCGGTTCAAAGCCCACGCCATCCGGGTGCTGCCAGTAGCGCTGGCGTTGCTGGCGCTGGCAGTGCACCTGTTCCGGGCGCTGGCTGCTGCCCCAGGCGGCACCGCACTGCGCCGTCGCCACCCACGGAATCGCGCGCTCTTGCAGGCGCTCCAGCACCTGCGGGTGCGGGTGCCCATAGCGGCTGCGGTGCGCGGCCTGAATCACCACCCACTGCGGTTGCAGCGTGTTGAGCCAGACCGGCCCGCTCGAAGTCCGGCTGCCGTGGTGCGCGGCCAACAGCACCCCGGCGCGCAGATCGGGCTGCGCCAGCGCCAAGCGGGTTTCCTCGTCGATGTAAATGTCACCCGGCAGCAGCAGCGAAGCGGCACCGTGGCCCACTTGCAGCACGCACGACATGGCGTTGTCGGGGCGCCGCACGGCGTAGTCTTCAGGCCCTGGGTGCAGAATGCGAAACGGCACCCCGTCCCAGACCCAGCTCTGGCCCGCCAGGCAGCGCTGGCTGCTCAGACCCCAAGGTTGGGTGTCGAAAGACGTGCGCCACTCGGCTTGCGGAAAGGCCCGCGCCAATGTGGCGATGCCGCTGGCGTGGTCGGAATCGATGTGGCTGATCAGCACCTTGCTGGGCAGCTCGCCGTGGCGTTGCAGCAGCGGCAGCAGCACACGCTCGGCGGCGTCGCTGTGCGGCCCCATGGGCGGCCCGGTGTCATAGACTAGGGTGTGGTTCTGGGTGCGCACGATCACCGCCGTGCCCTGCCCGACATCCGCCGCCAGCCACTCGAAATGCCCTGGCGGCGGCCGCGCCGGGCTGTAGGCCAGCGCCGGCCAGATCAGCAACAGCCCCCAAGCGCGCAGCGACCACGGCCAGCGCAGCACCAGCAGCAGCCCGCCGAGCGCAGCCAGCAGCGCCAGCACCAGCGGCAGCGCCGGTCGGGTGATGGCGGCCCAGGGCCAGTGCTGCAAGGCTTGCAGCCACAGCATCAGGGCATCGATCATCCAGCCCGCCAGCAGCCACAGCGGCCAGATCAGCACCCCGGCCAGCGCCAGCGGCGTCACCAGCAGCGTGACCCACGGAATGGCAGGCAGATTGGCCAGCAGCCCCACCAGCGAAAACTCGCCAAACCACAGCAGCAGCAGCGGCGCCAGCGCCAGCGTCATCAGCGCCTGCGTGCGCACCAGCCCCAGCACGTAGTGGCGCCCGCTGCGCCCATCGGTAGGCAGCGGCTGGCCCGTGGCAAACAGAATCGCCACCGCCACGAAGCTGAGCCAAAATCCGGCGCTCAGCAGCGCCCACGGGTCCAGCAGCACCACCATCTGCATCACCGCCAGCCACATGAAGGGCCACGGCCACTGGCGACCACTGAGCTGCAACAGCACCAGGGTCGCCAGCATCAGCACCGCGCGCTGCGCCGGCACGCCCCAGCCCGAAAACACCGCGTACACAAAACCCAGCGCCAGCCCGCCCAAGGCGGCCGCCACCGGCGTGGGCACGGCCAGCAGCAGCCTCGGCCAGCGCCGCCCGGCCACGCGCCACAGCAGGCCGATGAGCGCCATCGCCATCCAGGCAAACAGGGTGATGTGGGTGCCCGAGACCACCATCAGGTGCGTCACGCCGGTGATGCGAAAAGTCTCCCAGTGCGCCTGCGGGATCGCGCCTTGGTCGCCCACCACCAGCGCCGCCAGCACCCCCGCCGTGGCCGAGGGCTGCACGTGCGCTTGCATGCGGTCGCGCACCCACTGGCGCGCCTGCTGCACGGGGAAGTGCCAGCCATGACCGAGCAACTGCGGCGCCGGTGTGCCTTGCCCGGCGCGCACGCTGCCCGTGGCGTGGATGCCCTGCTCCCACAGCCGCAGCTCGAAATCAAAACCGCCCGGATTGGCCAAGCCATGCGGGCGCTGCAAGCGCGCCGTCAGGCGCCAGCGCTGGCCGGCGCGCAGCTCGGGTAGGGTCGATGGGCTGAGGGCTTGGGTGCCTTGGGTGCCTTGGGTGCCTGGGGTGCCTGGGGTGTTGGCTTGCGTCGCTGCCCCACGGCCCGGGCGCGGCGCGAACCAAGCCAGCCGCACCCGCTGCGGCACCTGCACCGCTTGCCCGGCTTGCCCTGTTTGCCTTGGCTGCTCGGCTGGCTCTGCGCGCGCACCCTGCCTAGCGCGCCGGCTGGGTTCGGCCAGCGTGGCCTGCGTGACCTCAAACTCAAACTGCCAGCCCAGCTCGCCTTGGCGCGGCAGGCCCGCCACCAAGCCCTCCAGCACCAGCTCGCGCCCCTCCAGCTCGGCCGCCAGCGCACCAGCCTGAAACCACAGCGCCCGCCCACCCGTGCTGGCAAACAGCAGCGCCGCCCCCAGCAGCAGCCAGCCCAGGCTGGGCAGCGCTCTGGAAGCCAAACCCAAGCCCGGCTGGCGCCCCCACAACAGCACGCCCAGCAGCAGCGCCGCCGCCGCCAGCGCGGCATAAGCCCAACCAGACCAGAGCAGCGGCTGCTGCAATTGCAGCCACGCCCCGCCTATGCCACCGAGCATCAGCGGCACACCCAGCGCCAGCGCCGGATGCAGCGCTTGTGGTTTGTCCATCCCGCCCTCCTCCCGTACCGATTGGCTTTTCTTTCTTGTACCCGTTCCCGCAGGCTTGCCGGGCAGTTACGGGTCAATTTTGCGCATCATATCGCCCTAAAATCGCCCACAAGCGCAGACTGGTTGGCACGCCAACGCCACATCCGCCCACCGCCAGCGCGTGCCCCCAATCCTGCCCACCCCTTGCCCAGAAAGCCCCCCATGAGCGTCTATCACACCCTCAAAGCGCTGCAAATCGAGCTGCCGCCCGTATCCACCCCAGCCGCGGCTTATTTGCCCTTCGTGCAAAGCGGACAATTGGTGTTTCTGAGCGGCCACATCGCCAAGCAAAACGGCCAGCCGTGGGTCGGGCAATTGGGCCTATCCATGAACACCGCCGAAGGCCAAGCGGCGGCGCGCGCCGTGGCCATCGATCTGCTGGGCACCCTGCACGCCGCCTGCGTGGCCGCCGGGACGGACCTCGACGGCGTCAAGCGCATCGTCAAAGTGCTCAGCCTGGTCAACTGCAACAACAGCTACACCGAGCAGCACCTGGTCACCAACGGCTGCTCGCAACTGCTGGGCCAGGTGTTTGGCCCGCAGGTCGGGGCGCACGCCCGCAGCGCCTTTGGCGTGGCGCAGTTGCCGCTCGGGGCCTGCGTGGAAATCGAACTGATTGCCGAACTGGGCTAGCACCCCCGCCTCAGCACGCCGCACCCCCGCCGCAGCCGCCGCCTCACACCACCCGCCACACCCGCTGGGGCTTGAAGCCGAAATTGCCTTCCTTGCCCTTGCGGCCCCGGGGCGCGCGGGCGTTGTTGAGGCTGCGCAGCTCCAGCGTTTCCTCGCGCACCTTGCCGCCACGGCCCAGCCCCTCGATGCGCACACTGCGCACAAAGGGCACCGCCGCCAGCAAGCGGTCGGCCTCATCCAGGCTCATCAGTTGCAAGCCGCGCCCGCCCTTGGGCTGGTGCTTGAGCTCATCGAGCGCAAAAACCAAAATCCGCCCGGCTGCCGACACGGCGCACACCTGCGTCGCCTCCCCAATCAACTGCGGTTCGCACAGGGTCTCGCCCTCGGCCAGCGCCACAAAAGCCTTGCCCGCGCGCTGGCGCGAAATCAGGTCGGCCACCGTGGCCAACAGCCCGTAGCCGCCCGAGCCGCACAGCAGCAGCCGCGTCGTGGCGGCAGCGGCCAGATAGTGCAGCGGCTGCGTGCCGGCTTCGAGCTCGATCAGCGTGGTGATCGGCTGGCCGTCGCCGCGCGAGCCCGGCAGGCTGGCCACCGGCACGCTATAGACGCGGCCATTGCTGCCAAACACCAGCAGCGCATCCACCGTGCGGCATTCAAACGTGCCATAGAGCGCATCGCCGGGCTTGAAGGCAAAGCCCGCCGCCTCGTGGCCGTGGCCGTTGCGCGTGCGCACCCAGCCCTTGGCCGACACCACCACCGTCACCGCCTCGTCGATGGTCTTGGGCTCGGCCAGCGTCTGCCGGTCCGGCTGGATCAGGGTGCGGCGCGCATCGCCAAACGCCTTGGCGTCGGCCTCGATCTCGCGCACCAGCAGCCGGCGCAGGCTGGCCGGGTTCGCCACCACCTCTTCGAGCTTGCCCTGTTCGGTGCGCAACTGCGCCAGCTCCTGCTCGATGCGGATCGCCTCCAGCCGCGCCAACTGGCGCAAGCGAATTTCCAGAATGTCCTCCGCCTGGCGCTCGCTCAAATTGAAGCGCGCCATCAGCGCCGCCTTGGGCTCGTCGCTGGCGCGGATGATGGCAATCACCTCATCCAGATTGAGCAGCACGGTCTGGCGCCCCTCCAGCACGTGGATGCGCTCGAGCACCCGCCCCAGCCGATGCTGCGTGCGCCGGCGCACGGTCTGCTGGCGCAAGTCCACCCATTCGTCGAGCATCTGGCGCAGGCTCTTGGGCAGCGGCCGGCCATCTTGCCCCACCATGGTCAGGTTGATCGGGGCCGAACACTCCAGGCTGGTGTGCGCCAGCAGCGCGCCGATCAGCTCGCCCTGCTCGGTGCGGCTGCTCTTGGGCTCGAACACCAGCCGCACCGGCGCGCCCCGGCTCGATTCGTCGCGCACCGCATCCAGCAGCCCCAGCAGCACGGCCTTGAGTTGCGTCTGCTCCGGGCTGAGCGATTTTTTGCCCGCCTTGATTTTGGGGTTGGTGATCTCTTCGATTTCCTCCAGCACCCGCTGCGCGCTCACCCCCGGCGGCAATTCGTTCACCACCAATTGCCATTGGCCGCGCGCCAATTCCTCGATGCTCCAGCGCGCCCGCACCTTCAGGCTGCCGCGCCCGCTGCGATAGGCTTGTGCAATGTCCGCCGCAGTGCTGATGATCTGGCCGCCGCCGGGATAATCCGGCCCGGGCAAGAGCGCCAACAGCTCGTCTTCGCTCAATTCGGGGTTTTTAATCAGCGCCACACAGGCCGCCGCCACCTCGCGCAAATTGTGGCTCGGGATTTCGGTCGCCATGCCCACCGCAATGCCGCTGGCGCCATTGAGCAGCACAAATGGCAGGCGCGCCGGCAATTGCCGCGGCTCCTCGGTCGAGCCATCGTAATTTGGCACAAAATCCACCGTGCCCTGGTCAATCTCATCGAGCAACAAAGCGCTGATGCGCGCCAGCCGCGCCTCGGTGTAGCGCATGGCCGCCGCCCCATCGCCATCGCGGCTGCCAAAATTGCCCTGGCCGTCGATCAGCGGATAGCGCTGCGCAAAATCCTGCGCCATGCGCACCAGCGCATCGTAAGCCGCCTGATCGCCATGCGGGTGATAGCGCCCCAGCACATCGCCCACCACGCGCGCGCACTTGACCGGCTTGGCCGCCGTGCCCGCCCCCGGCCCCGAGTACCCCAGCCCCATGCGCTGCATGGCATACAAAATGCGCCGCTGCACCGGCTTTTGCCCATCGCTCACATCCGGCAAGGCCCGCCCCTTAACCACACTCAGCGCGTACTCCAAGTAAGCGCGCTCGGCAAAGGCGGCCACGCTGTCGGGGTCATCGGCGGGGGGCTGGGCGAGGTCGGGCGAGAGGAGCGGCAAGTCGGGGTTCATGGAGCGGATTATCGGCTGGCCGCACGGCGGGGCTCACAAGGCATCAAGCGGGCTGAACACGCCCTTGCCACCTTTGTTGAGCACGTGCGTGTAGATCATGGTAGTGGCCACGTCGGCATGGCCAAGCAGCTCTTGCACGGTGCGAATGTCGTAGCCGTTTTGCAGCAAATGGGTGGCAAAGCTGTGGCGCAAGGTGTGCGGCGTGGCCGGTTTGGCCAACCCGGCCGCCTGCACCGCCTGCTTCATGGCGCGCTGCAACGCCTTTTCATCCACATGGTGGCGCCGCTGCACACCGCTGCGCGGATCCTTCGAATAGCTGCCGGAGGGAAAAGCGTACTGCCAGCCCCACTCCTGGGCGGCAAGCGGGTATTTGCGCTCCAGCGCATCGGGCAGATAAACCGCTGCCATGCCCTTGGATCGATCATCTTCGTACAAACGCCGCCGCCAGACCCAATGGGCGCGCAGCGGCTCCACCAACTTGCGCGGCAGCATGGTCACCCGGTCTTTGCCACCCTTGCCGTCGCGCACCAGCAGCTCGGTGCGCTCGAAGTCCACGTCTTTGATGCGCAGCCGCACCACCTCCATCAGCCGCATGCCGCTGCCGTAGAGCAGACGCGCCATCAGCGCATGCGTGCCCTGCATCCGCTCCAGCACCGCGGACACCTCGCTGGGCGTGAGCACCACCGGCAGCCGGGCCGGGCGCTTGGCGCGCACCATGTCTTGCATCCAAGGCAAGTCCTGCCCCAGCACCTCACGGTATAAAAACAGCAGGGCCGACAGCGCCTGGTTCTGCGTCGAAGCCGCCACATGGCCCTCCACCGCCAGATGCGTCAAAAACGCCTCCACCTCCGGCGCCCCCATCTCGGCCGGATGGCGCTTGCCATGAAACAAGATGAAGCGCTTGGCCCAGTGGATATACTGGGTCTCGGTGCGTATGCTGTAATGGCGCAGACGGATGCGCTCACGCAACAGGTCCAGCAGCTTCGGTGCGGCGGGGCCTGCGGTAGCCGTGCCAAGCACCGAAATGGGTGTAGTTTCTGGAGTCATCGCAGGGGCAGGAGTGAGATATACACCTTCTGATCGGTTGGATTGTACGCCTTGGGTGGTGTACACTTTACGTTAGCCGTTTTCAAAAGGAGTCTCCGTGCAAGGCAAGGTCAAATGGTTCTCTGAGGAAAAGGGGTATGGCTACATCGTGGCCGACGATGGCAAAGAGCATTACTTCAACATCAGAGATATTCAAGGAGCGAATCTCCCACGTAATGGTGATATCGTCAGTTTTGAATCTGGCCAAGGAAAGAAAGGGCCGAAGGCATCGTCGGTTTCCATCGTGGCCAAATCTCAGGCCCCCTCAAGCAGCCGGGGCAATGATGACAGAGCCACATGCACCCATTGCGGGAAAAAGATGGTGCCTCGAATCATCACGTACAGGGGAGAACCAAGTAAATCTGTCTGCCCTTTTTGCGGTGGCACCTACAAAGATTTTGGTTGGTGCTTTATTGCCACTGCCGTCTATGGTGACTATCACGCTCCCGAGGTTATCGCTCTCAGGCGCTTCCGCGATGAAACCCTCCAACCCTCTCTCATTGGCCGCACGTTCATCGCTATTTATTACCGGGTCTCTCCACCCGTTGCGAGATTTCTTAGCTCAAAACCATTTTTGGCCGCCGCAATCAGGAAAATTCTCAATGTGCTGGCACGCTATCACGGCTAACAATCGCGTCAACACGGACAGGCAAAAGCGCCGCAGCTTCGCCACGCCGCTTTTGCCTGCCGGTTACGCGAAACGTTAGGCCTCGCTCTGGCTTCTGCTGCTCCACTCCCTCGGGCTCCGGCGGCGCTACCCGGTTGCTGGCCTGCTGCTCGGCCTTCGTGGAACGTTCAGGCACACAGCGCTTGCGTTCCTCCACTGCCCCAGCCATAATCTCCGGCAGCACCGCAGCGTTCCAAGGCCACAGCACCCTTCTCCACATCGCCTAACCTGCGGTTCAACTCGGACGTGCCTTCGGCACGCCGGTTAACCTCAACGTTAGGCCTCGCTCTGGCTTCTGCTGTTCCACCTCCACGTGCTCCGGCAACGCTTCAAGGTTGCCGGCCTGCTGCTTGGCCTTCGTGGAGCGGAACAGGCACACCGCGCTTGCTTTCCTGCAAGGCCCCGGCCATAATCTCCGGCAACGCCGCAGCGTTACAAAGCCCCAGCACCCTGTCCCACAGCGCCTAACCTGCGGTTCAACTCGGACGTGCCTTCGGCCCGCCGGTTAACCTCAACGTTAGGCCTCGCTCTGGCTTCTGCTGCTCCACTCCCTCGGGCTCCGGCGGCGCTACCCGGTTGCTGGCCTGCTGCTCGGCCTTCGTGGAACGTTCAGGCACACAGCGCTTGCGTTCCTCCACTGCCCCAGCCATAATCTCCGGCAGCACCGCAGCGTTCCAAGGCCACAGCACCCTTCTCCACATCGCCTAACCTGCGGTTCAACTCGGACGTGCCTTCGGCACGCCGGTTAACCTCAACGTTAGGCCTCGCTCTGGCTTCTGCTGTTCCACCTCCACGTGCTCCGGCAACGCTTCAAGGTTGCCGGCCTGCTGCTTGGCCTTCGTGGAGCGGAACAGGCACACCGCGCTTGCTTTCCTGCAAGGCCCCGGCCATAATCTCCGGCAACGCCGCAGCGTTACAAAGCCCCAGCACCCTGTCCCACAGCGCCTAACCTGCGGTTCAACTCGGACGTGCCTTCGGCCCGCCGGTTAACCTCAACGTTAGGCGTCCAAAAAACAGCTTTACTGCAATATAGATTAAAGCCAGAATTGTCGTCAATCACTCGCAATCAAACTATAGAAAGAAAATTTCATGATAGTGATCAAACCAACCCCACGGGGAATCGGATTAATACATATTCTTCTTTTGCTGGCTTTAATCGCAGCAGCATCTGTCGGCTATAAAGCCTATGAAAACAACAACAGGATTGCAGAAATCGAAAGACAGGAAGCGCAACAAAGGGAAGAGGCTGCGCACGCAGCAGAGTTAGCCAAAATAACAGCAGAACGTAAAGCCAAAATCACTTCCATCCTTAATAAGTGGAATGACGCACTAAAACTGGCAGGCCTAACACCAAGAATCGCATTGGCACAGCCTGTAAGTCAAATGCAGGCCATAAGAAGGGAGTTGGATGAATTGCGAATAAACGAATGCTTTGATGGAGCCACGCGGAAAATTGTTACAGGAATGAATGATGCAATTTTTGCGTTTGAAATGTTCGCTAGGTTTCCAAACAATAGGGTTGCGACCGTGTCAACGGAACAAAATCTAACAAGCTCATCCGAGAAGATCAATGCCGGCAAGCAAATGATGAATAGATGCGAATAATTTTCACATCTCGATCTATTCTATAGACTTTTGGCGCTCCATGCTTCCCGGCTTCGGATGGACTGCTTGTATGCTAGACATCTGCATGGTCTTCGTGGAACGTAACAGGCACATCAAGCCTGCCTTCCTCCACATCCCCTTCCATAATCACCTGCAACGCCGCATAATCCTTCGCACCATCGCCTTATCTGTGGTTCGACCCCGACGTGCCTTCAGCACGCCGCTTAACCTCAACGTTATGCATTTATCAATGAGGCGCTTACATGATTCTTGACGACCTACTCAAAGCCATCGAAAACGGTGCAACATTACGTATCCGCTACTTCGGCGGTTCGTCGGCCGGAAGTGAAAGCGAATTGCAGCCTATTTCTGTTAATGACGGGGAGTTGCGTGCACTCTGCACCTTGTCAGGCGAAACAAAGACCTTCGTTATCGATAAGATGGAGTTGGTGATCGAAGGAGTAGCGTCCGTATTAGCCGCGGCTTATCCACCCCCGGTGTTGCTGTATCCGACGGTTAATGAATTCGCAGCATTTCACACCGCCTCCCTTCAAGAACAAGGCTGGGAAATACTCCATGAAGGGCAATCGCTGACACTACATCGGAAGCTAAAAAATGGAAAACTAATTCAGAATCCCGATGTAGCGCTTCAATTCGAAGCAGTTACTCATGATGCAATCTTCGACGGAGAGAAATTTCTGGAAGCTAATCATCGCGATCGTTCACGACCTTGGATAGTTCGCGCCAAGAATAAAAACACTAAAACATTCGGAGACTTCGGGAGAGCACAGGTAACGTTTCTTGAATTTGCCAAGGCACTCGCGCCGAAAACTTTAAAGCAAAATGCATACCCCGGCAGTCCACAGGGACGCTGCGCGATAAGACCGCGCAGCGCCAGTGACTTCTACGATAGTCCTCCAGTTATGCCCGATTCAAACGCCCCTACCCCGCATTGGTCATATCCCTCTATGAAGGAACTAGTAGAGGCCGAGGGAGCTCCTTTCTCAGCGTACTTTTGCTTCCATTATCTGAGCTCACAAGGGGAGCGAACAATTCGGACCGTACGGTCAACGCACGTTCTTTTTACATCGACTGAGGCCTATCTAGTCGCTCACTGCGAGCTTCGCAACGAGAAGCGCGTTTTCCGAAGTTCGCAAGTCACAAACGCCCACCTTCTAAATATAGGCACAAGCCTCACAAATCTCCCATCTTGGCTTCGTGCCCATGCGCCAGCTCACCGCACGCGGCAATCTAAAGACCCCGTGGTTCGCGAAACAGGAACTGGATATATGGCCATTAATACTTCTCGGGGATTGATTCACTTGTCATCGCAAATCTATGTGCAAGCGCTTAATGGAGTCGTAGTCCAGCCCGAAAGCGAATCCGTCAATTTCTTATTGGAAAGGCTACCCGCACTGTCGCATGACCTGGCATTAGAAATAGTACAAAAGCTTTTTCAAATACATCAGAAATTAATATAAATTTCTCATCTTTACTAAGCCGCTCTTCCAAACACATGGCGCCTTCGCGCAGCGGCCTAACTGGTTTTTCAACAGGACAGCTACCAGCTTCGCTGGCAGCCGCCTGTTAATGCGAGCGCTAGGCCTCGCTCTGGCTTCTGCCGCTCCACTTCCGCGTGCTCCGGAAACGCCACCCGGTTACTGGCCTGCTACTCCCCGGTCTATCCACCACCCTACGCACCGTGCTTGCTTTTCTGTAAGGCCCCAGCCATAATCTCCGGCAACGCCGCAGCACTCCAAGGCCGCAGCACCCTTCTCCACAGCGCCTAACCTGCGGTTCAACTCGGACGTGCCTTCGGCACGCCGGTTAACCTCAACGTTAGGCCTCGCTCTGGCTTCTGCCGTTCCACCTCCACGCGCTCCGGCGGCACTGCTCGGTTGCAGGCCCGCTGCTTGGCCATCTGGGCGCTGCTCGGGCACACCGAGCTTGCTTTCCTGCAAGGCTTCGGCCATAATCTCCGGCAAAGCCGCAGCGTTCCAAGGCCACAGCACCTTTCTCACCATCGCCTAACCTGCGGTTCAACTCGGACGTGCCTTCGGCCCGCCGGTTAACCTCTACGTTAGGCCGGACAGAACGCATCCGTCCCAGATGTAGGCGATCCGTCATCCACGATTGAGGTAGCGATATTGTGAGCAAGACCACCCAACACGCACATGGTCACGGATCCGAACAGCGCGCCAGCCACTTGGCAAGTGGCGGGCACGGGATAGGGAGCCACGACCAGCACGCAGGTCACAGCCCGAAGATGTTCCGGGACAAGTTCTGGCTGTCGCTGATCCTCACCGTTCCGGTCGTTATCTGGGCAGCGCACATCCAGATGATCTTTGGTTACACGGCGCCCGAGTTCCCCGGGTCGGCGTGGATATCTCCTGTCCTCGGCACGGCCATCTTTCTCTACGGTGGCCTGGTCTTTTTGAAGGGTGCGTGGCGAGAGCTTAGAGCCCGACTGCCTGGGATGATGACCTTGATTTCCCTCGCCATCTCGGTGGCGTTCATCTTTTCGTGGGTGGTCCAGCTCGGTCTCATCGAGGCGGACGCGATCTGGTGGGAGTTAGCAACTCTGGTGACAATCATGCTACTGGGCCACTGGATTGAGATGCGCTCGATCTCACAGGCACAGGGGGCGCTACAGGAACTCGCCAAGCTGCTCCCGGATAACGCCACACGGGTCACTGAGCAGGGCGAGCAGACGGTGCCCATCAGCGAGCTGAGGGAGGGCGATATCGTGCTGGTCCGTCCCGGCGAGAGTGTGCCGGCGGACGGCCTGATCCAGAAAGGCACGAGCGATCTCAACGAGGCCATGATCACCGGCGAGTCCCGGCCGGTAAAGAAGAATGAAGGCGATGAGGTCATCGCCGCGACCATCAATGGCGAGGGTTCCCTGCGCATACAGGTCACTGGCACGGGAGAGAAGACCAAGCTTTCCGGGATCATGCGGCTCGTTGCCGACGCACAGACATCGAAATCCAGGGCGCAGCACCTGGCCGACCGTGCGGCCCGGATCCTGACAGCAGTGGCCATCGTCGCCGGCGTGCTGACGCTGGTGGTGTGGCAGTTCCTTGGAGCGCCCATCGATTTCACCATTGTGCGCGTGGTGACCGTCCTGGTGATCGCCTGCCCACACGCCCTCGGCCTAGCCGTGCCGCTGGTCGTTGCCATTTCCACGACCCTGGGCGCACGCAACGGCCTGCTCGTGCGGGATCGACGCGGACTGGAAGAAGCCAGAAACCTAGACATCGTGATTTTTGACAAGACCGGGACGCTCACCCTCGGGGAGTTCCGGGTGGTTGAGATGGCGGTAGCCGACGGGGAGTCCGAGGAGGATATGCTGCGGATTGCGGCGGGAGTCGAGGCGGAGTCCGAGCATCCGATCGCGCGTGGCATCGTGCGGACGGCGGTGGATCGAAAGCTTGATGTACCCCCAGCGGATGAATTCCGGGCGCTGACCGGAATGGGCATCGCAGCGTCGGTCGCAGGTATCGAGTACCGCATGGGTGGTCCCTTGCTCCTCCAGATGGAGGGTACGCAGGTTGCGGACACACTGCGTAAGGCCGCAGAGGCAGCTGCAAATCGTGGCCAGGCCGCCATCTACCTGCTACGGGGTAGCAAGGCCCTGGCGGTCTTCGCCGTGGCCGATGCCATCCGCGAGGAAAGCCGCGAGGCCGTGCGCGCGCTCCATCAGCGCGGCATCAAGGTGGCCATGCTGACCGGTGATGCACAGGCGGTCGCCGATGCTGTCGCCGCAGAGCTGGGGATCGACACGGTGTTCGCCCAAGTGCTCCCCAAGGACAAGGCGTCCAAGGTAAAGGAACTCCAGGCGCAGGGAAAGAAGGTGGCGATGGTCGGCGACGGGGTGAACGATGCACCGGCCCTCGCCATGGCCGACGTTGGGATCGCGATTGGTGCCGGCACCGACGTGGCCGTGGAAGCGGGACACATCGTGCTGGTGCGCTCCGACCCGCGCGACATTCCCAAGATCATTACGCTGTCCGCCGCCACTTATCGCAAGATGCTCCAGAATCTGTGGTGGGCGGCTGGATACAACATCGTCGCCATCCCTCTCGCCGCCGGGTTGCTCGCCGCGTGGGGTGTTCTTCTAACCCCAGCCGTGGGTGCGGTTCTGATGTCGGCGAGCACAGTGGTCGTCGCGATCAACGCCCAGCTTCTGAGGCGGGTGCAGCTGTGACGATTCCCTCATGCCGCCCAACAATCGGTTGCAGCAGACGGCCCGCTGCGCGGCGCGCCGCTGAACCGAAGCGTTAGGCCTCGCTCTGGCTTCTGCCGTTCCACCTCCACGCGCTCCGGCGGCACTGCTCGGTTGCAGGCCCGCTGCTTGGCCATCTGGGCGCTGCTCGGGCACACCGAGCTTGCTTTCCTGCAAGGCTTCGGCCATAATCTCCGGCAAAGCCGCAGCGTTCCAAGGCCACAGCACCTTTCTCACCATCGCCTAACCTGCGGTTCAACTCGGACGTGCCTTCGGCCCGCCGGTTAACCTCAACGTTAGCCACAACATGAAACTAGACCGTGCCAGGCAGTTAATAAATGAGGGGATTGATAGAAACAATCCAATGGGTAGTCTCATTCATATTCTTGAATCAGCTATTGAACTCGTGTCGCTCCCGGATAATGATTTCTGTTGGTCATATTGGGAGAGTGGAGAAGAAGCAAAGCAAGAGATACTTGCTTTAATAGGTTCAGTAAAAAATGGCGTTTTACCTGAACAAGAAAAAATATCAGTACTGTTTGCTGTAGCTGGCCCACTGCAAGAGGTTAGCATGAGCAGTGGCTGGGCTGACGCATACTTAAAAATTGCGGATAAATACGATGAGGTTGAAAGTATTTTATGGTGAGCGGCTAACAAGGCGCTCAAATCGTTCGCTTCGCTCACTGGGACGGGCTAAAGCCCGCCCCTTAGCTTAATCGTTAGACCTTAGGAGGCAAAATTGAACAAAGTTGTTTACGTCAAAGCAAAATTTAAACCTGTAGGCAAAGAAGTCACTATTAAGGTTCCTACAGGCGAAACCAAGAAAGGACTTTTTGGTGGTGAAAAAGAAGTGACGGTAAAAAAGCAAGAGTGGCAACAAACAGGCTGGTCTGATCGTGAAATTGATGGAGAACTTCTCTCCGAAGACATCAACCTAGCCGTTGAGAAATTAAACAAAAATGGTTATGAGGTCGTTGCCATCCAACCCATAACATCGGGAGCGTATAACTATACCTGGGGAAATTACGGAACTGCAGGTAATGGCGGAGCACCGACATGTTACAGCTATGGGTATGGCTACAGCTATACCGAAGGCGTAACAATAATCGCAAAGAAACTCTCACCCGCACCGGTCTAACAATTGGTTCAAGTCGTTCGCTTCGCTCACTGCGGGACCGGCTAAAGCCGGCCCCTTAACCAAACGTTAGGCCTCGCTCTGGTTTCTGCCGTTCCACCTCCGCGTGCTCCGGCAGCGCTTCCCGGTTATCCGCCTGCTGCTCGGCCTTCGGGGCATGGCACGGGCACTTTGCGCTTGCTTGCAGGCGCGGCATCCGCCATAATCTCCAGCACAACAGCAGGCGAAGGCAGCAGCACCCCGCACCACCGCCTAACCTGCGGTTCAACTCGGACGTGCCTTCGGCACGCCGGTTAACCTCAACGTTGGGCGCCACCATCAACAATCACTTCATTAGACTTTTCAAAATGGAACAAAAGCCACCTATCACCATATCCTCGCTTGATGCGGTGCGACTTGAAAAAATGCTCGATTCACTTGGCGGCAAGCAGATTCCAAACAAAGAGGATCTACGAGCCGAGCTAGACCGGGCCAATATTGTGGAGCCGGAGGACATGCCACATGACGTCGTCACAATGAACTCAACGGTAATCTTCCGGATGGAGTCATCTAGTAAGGAGTTCTCCCTGACGCTTGTCTATCCAAGCGACATTGACGAAGGCGGGGGAAAAATATCGGTTCTTGCCCCTGTTGGCAGTGCACTTCTCGGATTACGAGAGGGCGACGAGATATCTTGGCCCAAGCCCGGCGGTGGATTGCTCAAAGTGCGTATCCTGAAAGTTGCATATCAACCTGAGCACTCCGGTGACTTTCGGCGGTAGCTGGCGCACATATTCAGGCGAAAGCTGCATGATTCAGGCGACAACTATCTTGACATGCGCTGCACTTGAGCGCGCCGCTGAACTCCAACGTTGGGCCTCGCTTTGGCTTCTACCGTTACACCTCCGCGTGCTCCGGCAACGCTTCACTGTTGCTGGCCTGCTGCTTGGCCATCTTGACGCTGCTCGGGCACATCGAGCTTGCTTTCCTGCACAGGCCCAGCCATAATCTCCGGCAGCGCCGCAGCGTTCCAAGGCAGCAGCACACTTCGCTCCAGCGCCTAACCTGCGGTTCAACTCGGACGTGCCTTCGGCACGCCGGTTAACCTCAACGTTAGGCCTCGCAAACAACCGTCCCCGGAGTCTCCGCCGCCTTGAATACCGCCTTAGTAGTTCTCATCCTTCTCGCGATTGTCGTCGCCGTTCTGCTGTACCTGAAGAAACGGGGCCTTCTAGAAGGCAGCGGTAGCGGGCAGTGGCCGTTCTACGTCAAGAAGCCACTCACCCAGCCTGAACAGGTCCTATATCACCGGCTAGTGAAGGCACTACCTGAACACATCGTGTTGGCGCAGGTGCAGGTCTCAAGGGTCTTGGGCGTGAAGAAGGGTTCGAACTTCAACGAATGGAACAACCGAATCAATCGCCTGAGCTATGACTTTGTTGTTTGCTCGAAAGACTCAACCGTGTTGGCAGCCATCGAACTTGATGACAAGTCGCATGAGCCAAACCGCAGAATGGCAACGGACGAGAAGAAGAACAAAGCTACCGCAGACGCTGGCCTACTCCTGATTCGATGGAATGTGAAAGCTCTACCCGATGAATCAGCTATTCAGCGGGCACTGCGCAATGAGGCCTAACCCATCGCTCAAAGGGGCGCCAACGGCAGGGCTTACCGGTTACTGGCCTGCTGCGCCCCGGTCTGCCCACCGCCTAGCACACCGCGCTTGCTTTCCTACAAGGCCTCAGCCATAATCTCCAACAACGCCGCAGCGCTCCAAGACCACAGCACCCTTTGCACCATTGCCTAAACATGCGGTTCAACTCGGTCGAGCGTTTCAGCCCGCCGGTTAACCTCAACGTTAGGCCTTCACCATATCGCTCGTTCCACACTCAACCTCAAAGTTCCTCATGGCGAAGTTTCTGAACACAAGCGCGACAAACTACTTCCTCGAAGAGTTGATCAAAGATGCCAAAGACAGGCTCATCCTAATCAGCCCATTTCTGAAGCTCAACGATAAAATGAAAGAGCTTCTCGCTGATAAGAACCGCCTGAAAATTGACGTGCGAATAGTCTACGGAAAGAGCGAGCTTCAACCCGAAGAAATAAACTGGCTCAAAGAGCTTACTTACATTCGCACCAGCTTCTGCAAAAACTTGCACGCCAAGTGCTATCTCAATGAAGAACTGTGTATTATTACGAGCCTCAACCTCTACGAGTTCAGCCAAGTCAATAACAACGAAATGAGCGTTCTAATTCGCCGCTCCGGCGATGCTGAACTATACAAGGAAGCGTACGAAGAAGCGCAGCGCATTATTCGCATCAGTGACGAGGTGCGCATCACACTTGAGAGAGTAGCGCACGAATCTGAGAACAAGCCGGAAACCGAGGAATCTTTTGAAAAGCTAACCTCATCCAAGCTCGCACAGAAGCTTGGAATGAAAACCAACGAGTTCGTTGAAAAACTCGTCGCCGCCGGCCACCTTGAGGCCCGTGACGAAAAACACTACCTCACGGCAAAAGGTAAAGAGGCTGGCGGTGAATTCCGCGTGAGTCCAAAATTCGGCACTTACTTTCTATGGCCAGCGAGTTTCAAACTCTGATCTCAAGGGTAATCCGTCAGCCCACACCGGCGCTGCGCGATAAAGCCGTGCAGCGCGTCTGATCTCCACGTTAGGCCTCGCTCTGGCTCCTGCCGTTCCACCTCCGCGCGCTCCGGAAGGGCTTCCCTGTTGCTGGCCTGCTGCTTGACCTTCGTGGAAAGTCTCAGGCACGCCCCCCGCCGCGCTTGCTTTCCTGCAAGGCCCCAGCCATAATCTCCGGCAGCGCCGCAGCGTGCGAAGGCCCAGTCACCCTTTGAACCATCGCCTAACCTGCGGTTCAACTCGGACGTGCCTTCGGCGCGCCGGTTAACCTCAACGTTAGGCCTCGCTCTGGCTCCTGCTATTCCACTTCCTCGGACTCTGGCAACGCTGCCCGGTAGCTGGCCTGCTGCTCCCCGGTCTGCCCACCGTCACCCAGTGCACCGCGCTTGCTTTCCCGCAAGGCCCCGGCCATAATCTCCGGCAACGTCGCAGCGTTCCAAGGCCCAGTTACCCTTCTCGCCATCGCCTAACCTGCGGTTTGAGCTTGCCCCCGGAAAACGTATCCCTTGCTGAGTGTTTTAATTCAAGCAAGGACAACGGAAATGAACAAGACAGTGCGGGCGCGCTACACGCTGGAGTTCAAGCAAGAGGCGGTGCGGTTGGTGCACGCAGGGCAAAGCATCGCGGCAGCGGCCAGGTCGCTGGGCGTGGTCGAGCAGACGCTGTTCAACTGGATCAAGGTTGACCGGCAGGGCAAGCTTACAGGGGCTGACAGCAAGGTCGTGAGCGCCGAGCAGATGGAGATCAGTCGGCTGCGGGCCGAGCTGGCGCGCGTGAAGATGGAGCGTGACATCTTGGGAAAAGCGACGGCGTACTTCGCGAAAGCGCAGAAGTGAAGTACGCCTTCATCAACCGGCACCGCCGGGTGTGGCCGATCTCGGTGCAGTGCCGGGTGCTTGAGGCCAGCGTGGCCGGGTACCACGAGCATTTTGTGCGGGTGGCCAGCGCGGCGCAGCGGCGCCACCTCAGTGACGATGCGCTGCTGGTGCATATCAAGGTCATTTACGCCGAGACGCGCGGCTGCTACGGCTGGCCACGCACATGGAGAGAGCTGCTGGCCAGGGGCATCCTCGTGGGCAAGGAGCGGGTGCGCAAGCTGATGCAGTTGCACGGCATCAGGGCCAAGGGCAAGCGCCGCTTCAAGGTCACCACGGACAGCAAGCACGATCTGCCGATTGCGTCCAACCTGCTTGATCGACAGTTCGATGTGACCGAACCCGACAAGGTCTGGGTGGGCGACATCACCTACATCCACACCGACGAAGGCTGGTTGTTCTTGGCGGTTGTGATCGACCTGTTCAGCCGCCAGGTGGTAGGCTGGTCGCTGCGTGAGGACATGGGTCGCGACATCGTCATCGACGCGCTGCGCATGGCCTGGTTCAAGCGCCATCCGGGCAAGCAAGCTGGGCTGATCTTTCACAGCGACCGTGGCAGCCAATACGCCAGTCAGGACTTCCGGGATGTGCTGAGCGAGTACGGTGCCACGGCTTCGATGAGTCGGCGCGGCAATTGCTGGGACAATGCCTGCAGCGAGACGCTGTTCGGATCGTTGAAGGTAGAGCGGCTACACGGGCAGCGCTTCGTGACAAGGCGCCAAGCCAAGGACGAGGTCATCGACTGGGTACTCTGGTACAACAGCACCCGGCTACACTCGACGCTGGCTTACGTCAGCCCGATGCGCTTCGAGAAAAACTGGCTCGCGGCTCAGGCCAAGCAAGCCAATTCGTGACTCGGCTATGGGATACGGATTCTAGGGGCAAGGTCAGTTCGGACCTGTGTGGTCTGTCTTGTTTGTGCTCATGGGCACGTCAGCTTGGCTTGTTTGGCGCAGGAAGGGCTTCAGTGGTGCGGGCACAGCCCTGAAGCTATACCTCGCACAGCTTGTCGTCAACGCCCTTTGGTCATGGCTCTTCTTCGCTTGGCATCTGGGTGCCTTGGCGCTTGCCGACATTGCGCTGCTGTGGCTGCTGATCGCGGGAACGATCGTCGCGTTCTGGCGGCATCACCAGGTTGCGGCGCTTCTGCTGCTGCCGTACTTGGCTTGGGTGAGCTTTGCCGCTGCGTTGAACTATTCGCTATGGCAGCTGAATCCAGCAGTGCTCGGTTGAGCCTGCCGCAAGTGGGGTCTAGGCGAGCCTTGCAACCCGCCGGTTGACCTCAACATTAGCCGCCCTGCAACTGCCGCTCCAACTGCTGCAGCACGCGGTAGCACGGCAGCACCTGGGCCACGCTGGCCCGGGGTTCGCGGCCCTCGCGGATGGCGGCAAAGAACTCGCGGTCTTGCAGCTCGATGCCATTCATGGACACATCGACTTGGCTCACGTCGATCTGCTGCTCTTTGCCGTTGAACAGGTCGTCGTAGCGCGCCAGGTAGGTGGCGCTGTCGCCGATGTAGCGGAAAAAGGTGCCCAGCGGGCCCTCGTTGTTGAAGCTCAGCGACAGGGTACAGAGGGCGCCGTTGGCGGCTTGAAGCTGGATGCTCATGTCCATCGCAATGCCCAGCTCGGGGTGGATCGGACCCTGCAGGGCGTTGGCCTTGACGATGGGGGAGCCGCACTGCCACGCGAACAGGTCCACCGTGTGCGCGGCGTGGTGCCAGAGCAGGTGGTCGGTCCAACTGCGCGGCTGGCCGAGCGCGTTCATGTTGCTGCGCCGGAAAAAATAGGTCTGCACATCCATTTGCTGGATGTTGAATGCGCCGGCCGTGATTTTTTGGTGCACGTACTGGTGGCTGGGGTTGAAGCGGCGCGTGTGGCCGCACATCGCCACCAAGCCGGTCTGCTGCTGCAGCGCCACCACGGCCTCGGCACCCTGGAGGCTGTCGGCCAGCGGGATTTCCACTTGCACGTGCTTGCCGGCTTGCAGGCAGGCCAGGGTCTGGGCGGCGTGCATCTGCGTGGGGGTGCACAGGATGACGGCATCCACCGCTTTCAGGGCCAGGCTGTCGGCCAGCTCGGTGCTCACGTGCCCGATGCCATACTGCTTTGCCACTTGGCGCGTCTTGTCGAGGTCGCGGCTGATGAGCGAGACCACTTCGACCTGCTCGATTTTGGCGATGGCGTCGAGGTGCTTGATGCCGAATGCACCGGCACCGGCGAGGGCAACTTTGAGGGTCATGGGGTTCTTCCTTCAGGCGGGTTCGAGAATCAAATGGCCGACGGCGGTGTTGCTGGCGGGCACGTGGTAGAAGCGGTGCTTGACGACGGGCGCAGGCCCCTGCACCTTGCCATCGACGATGTCGGGCATGGCGCCGCGGGCAATCAGCCACATCACGAGTTCGATGCCTTCGCTGCCGGCCTCGCGCACGTAGTCAATGTGCGGCCTGGCGGCGCAGGCGGCCGGGTCGGCGATCATCTGATCCAGCCAGGCCTTGTCCCACTCGCGGTTGATGAGGCCGGCGCGCGCGCCCTGCAACTGGTGGCTCATGCCGCCGGTGCCCCAGATGTGTACGTTCAGGTGCTCGTCGTAGCTCTCGACCGCCTTGCGTATGGCCTGGCCCAGCGCAAAGCAGCGCCGCCCGGAGGGCGCCGGGTACTGCACCACGTTGACCGCAAACGGGATCACCGGGCAGGGCCAAGCGCCTTGGAGCGGGTCGCGCTCGCCGCACAGCAGCGACAGCGGCACCGTGAGGCCGTGGTCCACCTCCATTTTGTTGACGAGGGTGAGGTCGAAGTCTTGCTGGATCACCGACTGCGCGATGTGCGCCGCCAGCTCCGGGTGCCCCTTGACGACCGGCACCGGGCGCGGGCCCCAGCCCTCGTCGGCGGGGCGAAATTGGGCGCCGGTGCCGATGGCGAAGGTGGGGATGAGGTCGAGGCTGAAGGCGGTGGCGTGGTCGTTATAGACCAGAAAAATCACGTCGGGCGGGTTCTCTTGCAGCCACTGTTTGGAGCAGTCGTAGCCGGCGAACACGGGTTTCCAGTAGTCTTCTTGGGTTTTTTTCTGGTCGATGGCCACGCCGATGGCGGGCACGTGCGAGGTATAGACCGAGGCGGTGATTTTTGCCAATTTAATGCTCCTGTTGAGGAAAGCCGAAGCGCGGGTTCAGCGCGGCCAGGATGCCGTGGGTCCGGGTTTCCCGGCCCGCAGGCATCGCCCCCTTGAGGGGGACGCGCGCAGCGCGGCGGGGGTGGGTCATCGTTTGCCTTGGGGCTGGCGCTGCGGCTGCGCGTCGCCGTCTTCGCCGAGGTAGCGGTTGCCTTGGATGGAGCGGCCGCCTTTGATCATCATGTCGCGGTATTCTTGCTCGCTCATGCCGGTCATGGAGCCGGCCATTTGCTGGAAGCTCTTGCCGTCGGTGGCGCCGATCTTGGCCAAAAAGTAGATGTTGCCGCCGGTGCGCATGCACCAGTTGAGGTCGCGCGCCAGCACGGCCTGCTTTTGCTCCTCGGTCATGGGCCATTGGTCGAGGTAGGCGCGCTCGTCGGCCTTGAAGCGGGCGCGGTTGGCGGCCTGCATGAGCGACATGCAAAACTGGTTCAGCCAATAGCCCTTGCGGCTTTGCTCGGCGTCGAAGATGATGGTTCCGGGCACGTCTAGGTAGGGTTTGTCGAGGGGCATCAGAGTGACTCCTGAAAGTTAAACCAAGCGCCGCCGGGCCGCCCCAAGGCGATTGGCGCCCCCTCGGGGGGCAGCGCAGGCGCGCAGCGACAAGCGTGGGGGCTCATTCGTCGGGCCAATACAGGCGCATCGGGTTGTCCACCAGCAGCTTGCGCTGCAACTCGGGCGTGGGCGCGATGTGGGCGATGAAATCGACCAGCAGGCCGTCATCGGGCATGTGGTCTTTGAGGTTGGGGTGCGGCCAGTCGGTGCCCCACAGCACGCGCTCGGGGAACTGCTCGACCACGCGGCGCGCAAAGGGCCGCACGTCGCGGTAGGGGGCGGCTTGGCCATCGAGGGCGGGCGGGCCGGCCAACGAGAGCCGCTCCGGGCACGAGACCTTGCACCAGACGTGCGGGTGCTGGCGCATGAATTTTAAAAACAGCTCAAACCCGGGGCCATCGACGGGCTGGCTCACATCCGGGCGGCCCATGTGGTCCACCACCACCGGCGTGGGCAGGGCACTGAAAAAATCCCACAGCTCGGGCAGGTCGGCGGCCTCGAAATACACCACCACGTGCCAGCCCAGCGCCTGGATGCGCTGCGCGATCTCCAGCAGTTCCTCTTTGGGGGTGAAGTCCACCAGCCGCTTGACGAAGTTGAAGCGCACCCCGCGCACCCCGGCGGCGTGCAGCGCTTGCAGCTCGGCGTCGCTGACGCTGCGCCGCACCGTGGCCACCCCACGCGCACGGCCGCCGCTGGCCAAGCAGGCATCGACCAGGGCCCGGTTGTCGGCCCCGTGGCAGGTGGCCTGCACGATCACGTTGCGCGCAAACCCGAGGTGGTCGCGCAGGGCAAATAGCTGCTCTTTGCTGGCGTCGCAGGGGGTGTATTTGCGCTCGGGGGCGTAGGGAAATTGCGCCCCCGGCCCGAACACATGGCAGTGCGCGTCCACCGCACCGGGCGGCAGCTGGAAGCTGGGCTTGGACGGGCCGGTGTACCAGTCCAGCCAGCCCGGGGTTTTGGTGAAGCCACCGGAAACGGGTTTGCTCATGGTGTGGATCTCTGTGCTGGCTTACCCAGGCTAGCTTTGAATAATCTAGGGCCCCGTGTGCGGTCAGTCGACATAGCGCAAGCCCTTGGCGGCCAAGGGCTCGCGCATGCGGTACATGTCCAGCCCCAGCACCCCGGCGGCGAGCTGGGCGCGCTTGGCGCCTTCGTTGGCTTCGCGCTGGCGTGCGACCTCCAGCGTGGCGGCGGCGCGCTCGCGCGGCACGCAAACCACACCGTCGTCGTCGGCCACGATCACATCGCCGGGCCGCACCCACATGCCCGCGCACACCACCGGCACGTTGACCGAGCCCAGTGTTTCTTTGATGCAGCCCTTGCTGGAAATGCACTTGCTCCAGACCGGAAAGCCCATTTCGGTGAGCGTGCGCACGTCGCGCACCCCGGCGTCGATCACCAGCGCACGCGCCCCGCGGGCCTGGAAGCTGCTGGCGAGCAGGTCACCAAAGTAGCCGTCGCTGCATTCGGCGGTCAGGGCCGCGACCACCACGTCGCCGGGCTGGATCTGCTCGGCTGCTACGTGCAGCATCCAGTTGTCGCCGGGGTGCAGCAGCACCGTGATGGCGGTGCCCGAAATGGGCACGCCGGAGTAGATCGGGCGCAGATAGGGCTTCATCAGCCCGACCCGGCCCATGGCTTCGTGCACGGTGGCGCTGCCCAATGGGGCCAGCGCATCGGCCACGGCGGCTTCGGTGCGCTCGATGCGGCGGTAAACGACGCCCAGTTCGTACATAGGGGGTGCCTCTTGCGGGTGGGTGGTGTAAGAAACGGGGGCTGCGCTGAAATCAGCGCCTCTGCGCCTTGAGGGTGGCATCGAGCCGCGTAAAAACGCGGCGCGCATTGCCTTCAAAGACCTGGAAGCGCTCGGCCTCGTTCAGGTGCGGGGTGGCGAGCACGAAGCGCTTGGTGTCGTCGTAGGCGTGGCCGGTTTCGGGGTCGATGCCGCGCACGGCGCCGATCATCTCGCTGGCAAACAGGATGTTGGCCACCGGCAGCACACGGGTGAGCAAGTCGATGCCCGGCTGGTGATAGACGCAGGTGTCGAAAAACACATTGCCCAGCAGGTGCTGTTGCAGCAGCGGTTTTTTGAGCTCTTGCGCCAGCCCCCGGTAGCGGCCCCAGTGGTAGGGCGCAGCGCCGCCGCCGTGCGGGATGAGGAACTTGAGGGTGGGGAAATCGGCAAACAGATCGCCTTGCAGCAGTTGCATGAAGGCGGTGGTGTCGGCGTTGATGTAGTGCGCGCCGGTGGTGTGAAAGCAGGCGTTGCAACTGGTGCTCACGTGGACCATGGCCGGAAGGTCGTACTCGACCATTTTTTCGTAGATCGGGTACCAGTGGCGGTCGGTCAAAGGGGGGCTGGTCCAGTGCCCGCCGGAGGGGTCGGGGTTGAGGTTGAGGCCGACGCAGCCGTAGTCGCGCACGCAGCGCTCAAGCTCGGGGATGCAGGTGGCCGGATCGACGCCGGGCGACTGCGGCAGCATGGCCACCGGAACGAAGTGCTGCGGGTACAACTGGCTCACGCGGGCGCACAGCTCGTTGCAGATCGCGGCCCAGTCGGAGGAGGTGCGCAAATCGCCGATGTGGTGTGCCATGAAGCTGGCGCGCGGGCTAAAGAGGGTCAGGTCGCTGCCGCGCTCGCGCATTTTGGCCAGTTGGTTGCGCTCGATGGTGTCGCGGATTTCGTCGTCGCTGATGCGCAGGCTGCGCGGGTCGGGCCGCTGCGCGGGCTGCCCGAGCGCAGCTATTTGCAGATCGCGCCAAGCCCCGAGCGCGGGCGGCGCGGTGGTGTAGTGGCCGTGGACGTCGATGATCAGAGGCGGGCGCGCTGGGGTGGGGTTCATGGGCGTTGGCTGGTGTGTGGGGTGGGGTAGAACCGGGGGGCTTAGAGCGGCGCCATGCCATGGCGGCGCTTGCAGTCGGCGCTGGCGGGGGAGGCCAGAAAATCGAACCAGGCCCGCACCGCATCGGGCTGCGCGCTGGCGGTGCACAGGCCGGCAGAAAAAACGGTTTCGATGGCGCAACCCGACGGCAGCGGGCCCAGCAGCGCGATGCCCGGCAGCGCCAGCAGCTCGCTCAACTGCTGGAAACCCAGCTCCACCGCGCCACTGGCCACCAAGCTGCCCACCGGCACCCCCGGCGGCGGCGTGACCAAGCGCGGGCGCAGCGCTTCCAGCACGCCCCAGCGCTCAAACAGTTGCAGCAAGGCGGTGCCGCTGGGGCCGGTGGACACGCCCAGACTGCGCGCCGCGCACACCGCCTGGCGCAGCGCCGTTTCGCTGCCCACATCGGGCACGGGCGCCCCGGCGCGCACCGCCAAGGCCACTGGGCTGCGCACCCAGTCCACCCGGCTGCCGGCCTGCACGTGGCCGCTGGCGATCAAGCGCTCGATGGCGTCGGCGGCTAACAGCACGGCGTCGAACGCCTCACCCGCCTGCACCCGGCGCGCTGCATCGACGCCGCCGACCGACTCCAGCCGGATCTCTACGCCGGTTTGGGCCTGGTGGTCGTGCGCCAATTCGGCCAGCAAGGCTCGGGTGGCCATCGAAGAAATCGCGTGCAGGGCGGGGGCCATGTTGGGCAAGTTATTAAATGATGAAATCAAGACGGTCTGGGCACGACACCGATTGTGTAGCGCCTGGGTGCGGCTGGCAAGTGGGGGTGCGGCTCTAGCAGTTATAAAAAATTTGCATTTCCGGCCCGTTGCTATCTAAAATTCGCCGATGGACTTGAAACAACTCGGCTACTTCGTCCGCGTCGCGGAATTGGGCAGTTTCACCAAGGCGGCGGCGGCGCTGCAGGTGGCGCAGCCGGCGTTGAGCCGCCAGGTGCGGCTGCTCGAAGTGGAGCTGCGCCAAAACCTGCTGCTGCGCAACGGCCGCGGTGCCGTGCCCACCGAAGCCGGGCAGTTGCTGCTCGAACACGGGCGCGGCATCTTGCACCAAGTGGAGCGGGCCCGCGAAGAACTCGGCCTGGTGCGCGGCACCTTGGCCGGGCGGGTAGCCATTGGGCTGCCGCCTTCGCTGGCGCGGCTGGTCGCGGTGCCGCTCACGCGCAGCTTTCGCCAGCAACTGCCGCAGGCGCGGCTGTCGATCACCGAGGGGCTTTCGGTGAGCATGCAAGACGCGCTGCTCAACGGCCGGCTGGATTTGGCGCTGCTCTACAACGCACAACCGCTGCCCGAGCTGGACTTGCAGCCCCTGTTCGACGAAGAACTGCTGCTGGTGCAGGCCCGCAGCGGCGCAGCGGCCCAGCCCCCTGCCCCGCTGCCACTGGCCGAACTGGCGCAACTGCCGCTGCTCATTCCCACCCGCCCCAACGCGCTGCGCATGCACGTGGAGGTGGAACTGGCCAAGCTCGGCCTGCGCCCGCGCATTGCGCTGGAGATCGACGGCGTTTCCGCCATCCTTGATCTGGTCGCCGACGGCCTGGGCTGCGCCGTGCTGTCGCGCCATGCGGTGGCGGCTTCTGGCAAGCCCGCGGCTTTTGCGGTGCGGCCCATCGGCCCGCCCGCGCTGCAGATCCAGGTCGCGCTGGCCAGCAGCGCGCAGCGCCCCAGCACACTCACCCAGCGCGCCGCGCGCGACCTCATCCGCCAGGTCTGCGAGCAAAGCTTGGGCCCGCTCAAGCCGCTGACCGCAGCCGCTTGAGCGCTGCCCGTGCGGCGCTATAGCTGCAACAAAAACAGCGAAATCCCCGGGAACGCCACCAAAATCGCGGTGCGGACCAAGTCGCTGGCCACGAAGGGCATCACGCTGATGTAGGTCTGGGTGATTGGCACGTTGCGCGCCATCTTGTTGATGATGAACAAATTCATCCCCACCGGCGGCGTGATCAACCCAACCTCGACCACGATCAGCACCAAAATGCCGAACCAGATCGCGGTTTCGGTGGGGGTGAGGCCAAAGTCCAGCCCCATCATCACCGGAAAGAAGATCGGCACCGTGAGCAAAATCATGGAGAGCGAATCCATCACACAGCCCAGCAGCAGGTAGATCAACAAAATCACGACCAGCACATTCCACGGGCTGATACCGAGTTCGATCACCCAGCGCGCCAGCTCTTGTGGCAGTTGCGACAGCGCCAGGAAGGTGTTGAACAGGCCAGCCCCGAGCACGATCATGAAAATCATGCCGGTGGCAATGGCCGTGCCCAGCAGCGCATCGCGCAGCGTGCGCCGGTTCAGCCCGCCCGCCGCCCAAGCGGCCACACCGGTGCCAAAGGCGCCCACGGCCGCCGCTTCGGTGGGGGTGAAAATGCCAGTGTAAATGCCACCAACCACCGCCAGAAAAATCACCAACACCGGCCAGACCTTGACGGTGGCCTTCCAGCGCTCCTTCATGGGCAGCGGCTCGATGCGGCCGGCGCTTTCGGGCTTGACGCGCACGTAAATGGCGATCACGATCATGTAGCCGATCGCCGCCATGATGCCGGGAATAAAGGCCGCCACAAACAGGTGCGCAATGTTTTGCTCGGTCAAAATGGCGTAGATCACCAGCACGATCGAGGGCGGGATGAGGATGCCCAGCGTACCGCCAGCCGCCAGCGCGGCGGTGGACAGGCCGCCCGCATAACCGGCGCGGCGCAGCTCGGGCAGCGCCACCTGCCCCATGGTGGCGGCGGTGGCCAGCGAGGAGCCGCAAATCGCCCCAAAACCGGCGCAAGCGCCCACGGCGGCCATGGCCACCCCGCCCTTGCGGTGCCCGATCCAGGCCTCGGCGGCCTTGAACAGCGCCTGCGACAAGCCGCCGAGCGCGGCAAACTGCCCCATCAGCAAAAACAGCGGAATGATCGAGAGCGAGTAGTTGGCAAAGGTGCTGTAGGTGAATTGCTTGAGCTGATTGAGCATTGGGCCGGTGTCGCCCAACACCAGCATCGCCCCCACAAGGCCGCACAGGGCCATCGCCAGCCCGATGGGCATGCGCAAAAAAATCAACAGCAACAGAATGGGGAACGACCAAGCGGCCATTTCGATGGGGGTCATCTCAGTGTTCCTTCGCTTCTTCGGTGGACCAGCCTGCGGGGTAGTCGGCCAGACCCAGGCGGATCAGGGTTTGCGACAGATAAGCCAGGCAGCCAATCACCGCCCCGACCAGGCACAGCGCATAGCCCCACCAGATCGGCATCTGCAAAATGAAAGTGGTCTCGAAGAACTCGCGCCGCTCCAGCAGGCCCTGCCACAGTTGCCAGGTGAGCACCAGCCAGAGCGCCAGCATCAGCAAATCGCAAAGCAGCAAAATCGCGCGCTGCACCGGCTTGGGCAGGTAGAGGTAGAGCAGATCGACCGAGGCATGGCCGCCGCGCAGATAGGTCCAGGGCAGAAAAAAGAACACCACCACGGCGGCACCCATTTCAACCAGCTCGAAATCGCCCGGCACCGGGGCCAGGCCTATCGGCACCAAGGCGCGCCCCGTGATGCTGACGACGATCATCACAATCATCAGGCACAGCAACACCCCACCCAACAAGGCTGCCCATTGGGACAACCGAAAAACCCATGTAATCATGTTGTTTGTTTCCTTGTCTCCGCTGTGGATGATGCACCCGTGGCCCGGCGCTCGTGTGTTGCTCGGCGCGTTGCAGCCATAGTCGCCGCACGCTGGCCTATGGCGGTGAAGGCCAAGGTTTCAACGCTAGCTGCATTATACTGCATGTTTCGGCGAACGCGACAGCCGGGCCGATTGTCTCGGGTGGCATGGGTGGAACATCAGGCACGGGCAGGCAGCACCGTACCCGCGCACTCACCAAAACCGATGCGCGCCACGCCGGGGCGCTGGCAGCAGCCGCGCAGCCACACGGTGTCGCCGTCTTCGAGGAAGGTGCGCACCTCGCCGTTGGGCAGTGTGAGCGGCTGGCGGCCACCCAGGGTGAGCTCGATCAGCGCCCCGGCCTGCTGCGGCTGCGGCCCCGAGAGCGTGCCGGTGCCCAGCAAATCGCCCGGTTGCAGGTTGCAGCCGTTCACGCTGTGGTGCGCCACCATCTGCGCCAGCGTCCAGTAGCTGTGGCGGCTGTTGCTGCGCACGAGGGTGGCGGCCTCCATGCCCTGCTCGCGCATGCGCGGCGTTTGCAGAGCCACTTCGAGCTCGATATCGAGCGCGCCATGCAACCGGTTGTACGCGCTGTCGAGGTAGGGCAGCGGGGCCGGGTCGTCGGAGCTGCGCTCCAGTGGGGCGCGGTAGGGGGCCAGCGCCTCCAGCGTGAGCACCCAGGGCGAGACGGTGGTGGCGAAATTTTTGCCCAGAAAAGGCCCCAGCGGCTGGTACTCCCAGGCTTGCAGGTCGCGCGCCGACCAGTCGTTGAGCAGGCTCAGGCCAAACACCTGCTGCTCGGCCGCAGCCAGTGCGATCGGCTCGCCCAGCGCATTGCCAGGGCCGATGTAGGCCCCCAGTTCGAGCTCGAAGTCGAGCCGCCGGGTGGCGGCCAGCAGCGGCGTGGCGGCGTCCGGGGGCTTGATCTGCCCCTGCGGGCGCTTAAAGGGCTGCCCGGAAACGATCACGCTCGATGCCCGGCCGTGGTAGCCGATCGGCACCCACTGGTAATTGGGCAGCAGCGGGTTGTCGGGGCGCATCAGCTTGCCCACATTCGTGGCGTGGTGGATCGAGGTGTAGAAATCGGTGTAGTCGCCGATGCGTGCGGGCAGCGCGTATTCGGCCTCGCTTTGCGCCAGCAAACAGCCTTGCAGCCCCGTTTGCAGCGCGCTGCCTTGGCGCAAGGCGCGCGACAGGGCCAAGCGCAGAGCCGACCAAGCCGGCGCCCCCAAGGCCATCAAGGCATTGAGCGAACTTTGCGCGCCGGCTTGCAGCGCCGCCTGCACCAGCTCGCCCTGCCCTTGCAGCGCGCCGCTGCGCAGCACGGCGGCCAGGTCGAGCACCTGATCGCCAATTGCCACCCCGCCGCGAAAAGGCTCTGGCGTGCCGCGCCTGCGCAACACTGCAAAGGGCAGGTTCTGGATCGGGAAATCGGTGCCGGGCTGCTGCGCCGACTCGACCCAGCTTTGCAGCGCCGGGTCGTGGGTTTCATTGAGTGGGTACATGAGCGGTCTGGGTGGTGGGTGGTGCAGTGGCTAGGGTGTTGCTGCGCGCTAGGGCGATGGCTTCGCTCAACAGCGCACGATCGCCCACGTGGTTGCACAAAATCAGCACCAGCTTGGCCAGCATCATATCGGCCTGCCCCTCGCTGAGCTCGCGCTGGGCCTCGATCAGTTCGGCATAAAACCAGTCGGGCTCGGGGATGTTGGGTTGACGCTGCAAGGGCATGTGGGCCTCCTTTTTCAGTGCAGTTTGAGGGCGCGGCGCACGGCGGTTTGCACCTGCGCGGGGTCGAACTGGCGCCAGCGCGCCGCCACGTGCTGGTCGGGGCGGATCAAGTAAACCGTTCCGGGCTGGCCGTCGTAGCGCTGCGCCAGCAGGCCTTGGGAGTCGAGCACATCCAGGCCCACTTGCAGCACCGGCAGCGTGAGCCCCGCCGCTTTCACGGGCTCTGCCGGGCCAAAGCTGAGCAGCACAAAACCCTGCCCGAGCCGCTCCAGCAGCCAGCCGGGTTCGCCGCAGGACTCGATCGGGGCGTCGGCGCAGGGGCTGCCGGGCCGCATGGGGCCGGCAAAAGGCGCGGCGTCGGGGGTGTTGAGGCTGGAATCGAGGTAGGGCGTGGGCGTTGAGAGGCGGCCGCTGTTGACCAGCGGCCGCGCAAAGGGCTCGGTGCGCGCCAGCTCCAGCACCGCGTTGCGCAGCCGCCGCGAGCTGCGGCTCTTGGGGGTGATGAAGTCGGTCGCGCGGGTGGAGTGGCCGAGGTTGTCGTCGGCGGCCACGGCGCGCTCCTCGTGGTAGCTGTCGAGCAAGGCAGTGGGCGCGTGGCCTGCGAGCACGGCGTGCAGTTTCCAGCCCAGGTTGTCGCAATCCTGAATGCCGGTGTTGGCCCCGCGCGCGCCAAAGGGTGAGACCTGGTGCGCGGCGTCGCCCGCAAACAGCACCCGGCCGTGGCGAAACTGGTCGATGCGCCGACAGGCAAACTGGTACACCGATACCCACTCCAGCTCGAAATTCACCTGCGGCCCGAGCATGGCCTGGATGCGTGGCATCACTTTTTCGGGCTTTTTTTCCTCCGCCGGGTCGGCGTCCCAGCCAAGCTGGAAGTCGATGCGCCAGACCCGGTCGGCCTGCTGGTGCAGCAGCACGCTCTGGCCGGGGTGAAAGGGCGGGTCGAACCAAAACCAGCGCTCGGGCTCGGCGGCAAAGGGCTGGGCGGCCACGCCCTCGGGGTCGATCACCACATCGGCAATCAGGAACCGGTCTTGGAAAAACTGGCCGCTGAAATCGGCCCCGAGCAGCCGCCGGGCGTCGCTGTGCGCACCGTCGGCGGCCACCACCCACTGCGCCTGCAGCTTGAACAGGCCATCGGGGGTTTGCACCGTGAGGGTGACGCAATCGGCGTCTTGCTCGATCGCCAGCACCTTGTGCTTCCAGCGCAGCTCCACCTGCGGCGCCTGGGAGCAGGCCTGCACTAGGTGTTCCTCCACGTGGTACTGCTGGCAGTTGATCATGGCCGGCAGCTTGTGCCCGGCCTCGGGCAGGAGGTCGAAGCGGTAGGCCAGCCCGGTGCCAAAAAACACCTTGCCCACCTTCCACTGCACGCCCTTGGCCAGCAGCGGTGCCGCCACCCCGAGCCGGTCCCAAATCTCCAGCGGCCGCTTGGCGTAGCACACCGCACGCGAGCCCACGCTCACGGTGTCGTTGTCGTCCAGCACCACACAGGGTATGCCGCGCTGGGCCAGATCGAGCGCCTGCGTGAGCCCGATCGGGCCAGCCCCGATCACAACGACCGGGTGCCGCACGGTCTGCCCCGTGCGCTGCTCGGGGCTCTGCACGTAGGGGTAATGGGGATAGGTGTAGGTTTTGAGCACGGAACCTCCAACAAACGGCTGCAAGCGAGGGCGGAAGGGGTGGGCGAATCAGTCCAGCGCCTTCAACTCTTGCTCGTGCATCCAGGCAGCGTGTTTGGGGGCGCGCCGGGTTTGCGCCCACTCGTCGAGCATTGGCCACTTGACCGCGTCGAGCCGCTGCAGCATGTCGGGGGTGGCGCAGTCGGCGACCAACTCCAGCCGGTGCCCGTTGGGGTCGAAAAAGTAGATGCTCTTGAAAATGGTGTGGTCGGTCGGGCCGATCACCTCGATGCCCGCCGCTTGCAGGCGCGCCTTGGTTTCCTCTAGCACCGCGAGGCTCTCGACCTTGAAGGCGATGTGCTGCACCCAAGCCGGGGTGTGCGGGTCGCGGCCCATTTCGGGCGAGTTGGGCAGCTCGAAAAAGGCCAGCACATTGCCCTGCCCGGCATCCAGGAACACGTGCATATAGGGGTCGGGCGCTTTGGTGGAGGGCACCCGGTCTTCGGCAATCGCCAGCACAAAATCCATCTGCAAGTGCTGCACATACCAGTTAACGGTCTCGCGGGCGTCGCGGCAGCGGTAGGCCACGTGGTGGATGCGTTCGATGGTCATGGCGGTTTTCCTCTCGGTCGAACAAAGGCGGATCAACCCTCCAGCGCCAGCCACATCTGGCGGTCGCGCTCGGCGGTCCAAATGCGCGGATTCGGGTGCTGGGTGGCTTCGTCGTAGGCGCGCGTGACATCAAAAGGCAGGCAGTGGTTGAAGATCACCCAGTGCCCATACTTGGGTTGCAAGCGGGCAAAGGTTTCTTCATACACGGCGCGCAGCTCGCGCCCCGCCGCAACCCCGGCCCGCACGCTGTCCCAGAGCTCGCTCACAAAGGCGCGCGTGCCCTCGATGCCCTGCTGCACCTGCTGCGCCCCGCGCAGCGCCGGCCCACGCCCCGGCAGCAAGGCCAGCGGCTGCAGCGCGGCGACCCGCTCCAGCGTCTGGGGCCAATCCTGAAAATAGGCGTCGCCGGCGTAGGGGGTGGCGTCGAATTCGACCAGATCGCCCGACAGCAGCGTGCGCTCCTGCGGCAGCCACAGCACGGTGTCGCCCTTGGTGTGGCCGCGCCCGAGTTGCAGCATCTGCACCTCCAACCGCCCTAGCCAGAGCGTGAGCTGGCCGGTGAAGGTCAGGGTCGGCCAGGTCAGGCCCGGCGGCACCGACTCGACGTCGCGAAACAGACGCGGGAAGCGCCCAATCTCGCTCGCCTTGTCCTGCTCGCCGCGCTCGACGATCAAGTCGCGCGTGTCCTGGCTGGCGATGATCTGCTGCCCGCCCTCGGCCATGAAGGCGCTGGCACCGAGCACGCGCACCGCGTGGTAGTGCGTGAGCAGCACGTATTTGATCGGTTTGTCGGTGATTTCGCGGATGCGCCGGATCACGTCGGCCGCCATGGCCGGGGTGGCTTGGGTGTCGGCGACCAGCACCGCATCGTCCCCGATCACCACGCCGGTGTTGGGGTCGCCCTCGGCGGTGTAGGCCCAAGCGTGCTCCGACAAGCGCTCGAACGTGACCTTTTTTTCTTCCAGGTCGGCAGCAGAGGCGAAAGTTTTTTGGCTCATCCTAAAGGCTCCAGAGTGGCACAGATCAGGCTCTGTGACGGAAAAATCGTTTCCCCTATCCTAAGGCCAAAATTCAACCATGACAAATCAATTCGCATAGGTACAAACCCGATCCGGCTGGATACCAGCCCCTGGAGCCGGTCAAAATCGCCCCATGCACCCCATCCCTCACCCCATCGAAGCCGACACCGGCCCCCACCCCAAAACGGCCCGCCCCTCGCGCGGCATACAAAGCGTGGAAGTGGGCGGCCAACTGCTCAAAGCGCTGGCACACAGCGGGCGGCGCATGGCGCTCAAAGATTTGGCCCGCGCCGCTGGCATGACGCCAGCCAAGGCGCACCCCTATCTGGTGAGCTTTGGCAAGCTGGGGCTGATCGTGCAAGAACCGGTGAGCGGCCACTACGGGCTTGGGCCGCTGGCCATGCAGTTGGGCTTGATCAGCCTGCAACTGGTCGATCCGGTGGCGCTGGCTGTGGCCGAACTGCCAGCCTTGGCGCAGCAAACCGGCTGCACCGTTTCGGCGGCGGTCTGGGGCAGCCAGGGCCCGGTGATCGTGCGCGTGGAGCACGGCCCCATGCCGGTCTATGTGGCGATGCGCCACGGCATTCCGGCTTCGCTGCGCCACACTGGCACCGGCAAAATTTTTGCCGCCTTCCACCCCAGCCGCGCCGCAGTGCAAGCCGCGCTGGCGCAAGAAGGCCTGGCCGGTGCGCTAGACGACCCCGGCTTTGCCGCCGAACTCGACACCATTCGCGCCCAGGGCTTGTCACGCGTACAAAATGAGCTGCTGCCCGGAATCAGCGCCCTGGCGGTGCCGGTATTTGATGGCTTTGGCGCACTGGCGCTGGCCATCGCCGCCATCGGCCCGAGCCAGATGCTGGATTTGGGGCCCCACAGCCCCCAGGCCCGCGCCCTGAGCGCTGCGGCGCAGGGCTTGTCGCGGCGGTTGGGCTCTCGGGTGGCGTGACTCACCGCCCCACAAACACCGCCGCCCGCCGCTGCGCAAACGCGGCGCGGCCTTCGGTAAAATCGGCGCTGCGCTGGCTGCGGGCTTCGCGCTCGCGCCAGCCTTGCAGATTCGGCTCACCCAAGGCCATCTCTTGCAGGCTTTGCTTCATACCCTGCAGGGCCAATGGGGCCAAGCGGCACAAATTGCGGCACCAGCGCGCCACTTCGGCGGGCAAGGCATCGGGTGCTACCAAGGCATCGAGGTAGCCCATGCGCAGCAGTTCGTCGGCGGGCAGCGCTTGCGCCAGCAAAAACAGGCGCCGCGCGCCTCCCAGCCCCAAGCGGGCCACACTGCGCTGCAAACCGCCGGGGTAATAGTGCAAGCCGAGCGCGGCGGCGGGCATGCGCAACTCCATGCCGTGCACCCCTAAGCGAAAATCGCAGGCCAGCGCCAGATCGGTGGCGCCGCCATAGACGCTACCATTGAGCGCGCACAGCGTGACTGGGCGCAGGCGCGACAGCGCTTCGCACACGCGCTCGAAACCTTGCGGCCCTTGGCTGGTATCGGCATCGAAACCGCCCATGTGGTAGCCCGCGCTAAACACCGCCGCCGCGCTGTGCAGCCGCGCCGTGAGCACCAGCACCCGCACGGCCGCATCGGCCTCGATGGTGGCCAAGTGCTGCGCCAGCTCCTGCAAATCAGCGTCGGTCAGGCTGTTGCGTTGTTGCGGGCGGTTTAAGGTGAGGGTGGCCACCCCGGCGTCGATGTGCAACATGGGGCCGCTGGCGGCGGGCCAGTCGGTGGTGGGTGGATGGAGTGGCATGAGTCGGTATCCTGATGCGCTACGATCATAGATTGAATTTTTACAGCCCAGCCCTTGAAAGCGCCGCCAGACACCCCCACTCTGGGCCACTGAGCCCTAGACCCTGCCCCGCCACCGCGCCGGGCGCCCTTTCGTTTTAAGCCGCCATGTCCGCCAACCCAGACCCGACTTACCACCGCCCCGACCGCCCCGACACCGCCGATGCGCCGTTCTCGCCCGAGGAGGCCGAAGCGGCTGCGGCGGCCGATGCCGCCCTGCAAGACGAGCTGTCTCTCGAAGTGGAGCGACTGCAAGCGCAAAACACCGAACTGGCCGAGCAGTACCTGCGCGTCAAGGCCGAGATGGAAAACCTGCGCCGCCGCACCGACGAAGAAGTGAGCAAGGTGCGCAAATTTGCCGTCGAGGGCTTTGCCGAGAGCCTGCTGCCGGTGCTCGACAGCCTGGAAGCCGGGCTGGCGATACAAGAGGCCACGGCGCAGCAGATACGCGACGGGGCCGAGGCCACGCTCAAGCAGTTGCAAAGCGCCTTGGCCCGCCACAAGGTGCAGCCGATCGCGCCCGCAGCGGGCAGCCGCTTCGACCCGCACCAGCACCAGGCCATCGGCGTGGTGGCAGCACCCGGCCAAGAGCCAAATTCCGTGGTGGCGGTGCTGCAAAAAGGCTACCTGATCGCCGAGCGGGTGCTGCGCCCGGCCATGGTCACGGTCACTGCGCCCAAATAAGCCGCCTTTCAAACCCTCATCCCGGTGCTTGAAATCCGGCCCTCCAGCCGCATCTGCACCCCATCCGTTTTATTTGAACTTTAGGAGCCATTCATGGGCAAAATCATCGGCATCGACCTGGGCACCACCAACTCGTGCGTCTCGGTCATGGAAGGCAACACCACGCGCGTAATCGAAAACAGCGAAGGCGCGCGCACCACACCCTCCATCATCGCCTACCAAGAAGACGGTGAAATCCTCGTCGGTGCCTCGGCCAAGCGCCAGGCCGTGACCAACCCACGCAACACCCTGTACGCGGTCAAGCGCCTGATCGGGCGCAAGTTTGAAGAAAAAGAGGTGCAAAAGGACATCGGCCTGATGCCCTACACCATCGCCCGCGCCGACAACGGCGACGCCTGGGTGGAAGTGCGCGGCAAAAAACTGGCCCCGCCGCAGGTGAGCGCCGAAGTGCTGCGCAAGATGAAGAAAACCGCCGAAGACTACCTCGGCGAGGCCGTGACCGAGGCCGTGATCACCGTACCGGCCTACTTCAACGACGCCCAGCGCCAGGCCACCAAAGACGCCGGGCGCATCGCCGGGCTCGATGTCAAGCGCATCATCAACGAGCCCACCGCCGCCGCGCTGGCCTTTGGGCTGGACAAGCACGGCAAAGGCGACCGCAAGATCGCGGTCTATGACCTCGGCGGCGGCACTTTTGATATTTCGATCATCGAAATTGCCGACCTCGAGGGCGAAAAGCAATTTGAAGTGCTCTCCACCAACGGCGACACCTTCTTGGGCGGCGAGGACTTCGACCAGCGCATCATCGACTACATCGTGACCGAGTTCAAAAAAGAGCAAGGCGTCGATCTGACCAAAGACGTGCTGGCCTTGCAGCGCCTCAAGGAAGCGGCCGAGAAGGCAAAGATCGAGCTCTCCAACTCGACCCAGACCGACCTCAACCTGCCCTACATCACCGCCGACGCCAATGGTCCGCGCCACCTCAACATCAAGCTCACGCGCGCCAAGCTCGAAGCGCTGGTCGATGAGCTGATCGAGCGCACCATCGCGCCCTGCCGCACCGCCATCAAAGACGCGGGCGTGAGCGTGGGCCAGATCGACGACGTGATTCTCGTGGGCGGCATGACGCGCATGCCCCGGGTGCAAGAGAAGGTCAAAGAGTTCTTTGGCAAAGAGCCGCGCAAAGACGTGAACCCCGACGAAGCCGTGGCCGTGGGCGCTGCCATCCAAGGCCAGGTGCTCTCGGGCGAGCGCAAAGACGTGCTGCTGCTCGACGTGACCCCGCTCAGCCTGGGCATCGAGACCATGGGCGGTGTGATGACCAAAATGATCACCAAGAACACCACCATCCCGACCAAGTTCGCACAGGTGTTCTCCACCGCCGACGACAACCAACCGGCGGTCACGATCAAGGTATTCCAAGGCGAGCGCGAGATCGCCGCCGGCAACAAGCTGCTGGGCGAGTTCAACCTCGAGGGCATCCCGCCCGCCCCGCGCGGCCTGCCGCAGATCGAGGTGAGCTTTGACATCGACGCCAACGGCATTTTGCACGTGGGCGCCAAAGACAAAGGCACCGGCAAAGAAAACAAGATCACGATCAAGGCCAACTCGGGCCTGACCGAGGCCGAAATCCAGAACATGGTGAAAGACGCCGAACTCAACGCCGCCGAAGACCACAAAAAAGTGGAACTGGTGCAGGCGCGCAACCAGGCCGACGGCTTGGTGAGCTCGGTGCGCAAGAGCCTGAAAGAATACGGCGACAAGCTCGACGCGGCCGAAAAAGAGAAAATCGAAGCCGCCATCAAGGCCGCCGAAGAGGCTGTCAAAGGCGAGGACAAGGCCGCCATCGAGGCCACCAGCGCCGAGCTGATGAGCGCCAGCCAAAAGCTGGGTGAAAAAATGTACGCCGAGCAGCAGGCCGGCGCGGCGGCGGGTGCAGCAGGCGCCGCGGGCGGCCCCACTGCCGATGCCGGTGCCCGATCGGCATCGGCCGACGATGTGGTCGATGCCGAAGTGAAAGAAGTCAAGAAAGACTGACGCCCAAATGGCCAAACGCGACTTTTACGAAATCTTGGGCGTGCCCAAGAACGCCAGCGACGAAGACATCAAAAAAGCCTACCGCAAGCTGGCGATGAAGCACCACCCGGACCGCAACCAGGGTGATGCGACCAAGGCTGCGGAAGAAAAATTCAAAGAGGCCAAAGAAGCCTACGAGATGTTGAGCGACCCGCAAAAGCGCGCCGCCTACGACCAGTACGGCCACGCCGGCGTCGACCCCAATATGCGCGGCCCCGGCGGGGCGGGCGGGGCGGACGGTTTTGGTGGCTTTTCCGAATCGTTCGGCGATATTTTTGGCGATATTTTTGGCGGCCAGCGCGGCGGTGCCGGGCGTGGGCGCCAAGTCTATCGGGGCAGCGACTTGTCTTACGCGATGGAGATCTCGCTCGAAGAAGCCGCTGCGGGCAAAGAGTCCGAAATTCGCATCCCAAGCTGGGACAACTGCGGCACCTGCCACGGCAGCGGCGCCAAGCCGGGCACCAGCGTCAAAACCTGCCCGAGCTGCAACGGCTCCGGTGTGGTGCAGATGCGCCAAGGCTTTTTCAGCGTGCAGCAAACCTGCCCGCACTGCCACGGCAGCGGCAAGATCATCCCCGAACCCTGCACCGCTTGCAACGGCCAGGGCAAGGTCAAGAAGCACAAAACGCTGGAAATCAAAATTCCGCCCGGCATCGACGACGGCATGCGCATCCGCTCGACCGGCAACGGTGAGCCCGGCCGCAATGGCGGCCCGTCGGGCGATCTGTACATCGAGATTCGGCTGCGCAAGCACGATTTGTTCGAGCGCGAGGGCGACGACCTGCACTGCCACGTGCCGGTGAGCATCAGCACCGCCGCGCTGGGCGGCGAGATCGCCGTGCCCACGCTGGGCGGCAAAGCCAGCATCGACATCCCCGAAGGCACCCAGCACGGCAAAACCTTCAGACTGCGCGGGCGCGGCATCAAGGGCGTGCGCTCGAGCTACCCCGGCGATCTGTACTGCCACATCAACGTGGAAACCCCGGTCAAGCTCACCGAACACCAGCGCAAGCTGCTGCGCGAGCTCGAAGAATCGTTCCAAAAGGGCGGCAACAAACACAGCCCGAACGACAAAGGCTGGTTCGAGAAAGCGAAGGCGTTTTTCTTCTAGATCCCTCAAGGCCGGACTCCTCCCAACCACCCCAAGATGACTGCATAATTCAAGCTAAATAGTTGTCACATAATCTGGGGAGGATCCATGCATGAGTACGCTGACTGGATTGATGCGTTTCTAAGCAAGAGAGGGCTTTCACGCCCTAATGGCGAGATGTTATTTGGCTACCGCGCGACAAAAGCGGAGTACTTGTCGCTGCAAGCGCTGATGGCACGCAAACTGGAAAGCTTGGAAGGCACACCTTGGATACTGCGATCAACCTCGGAGTGCGCGTGCTTTGTTTTTTATGCGTCTGAGTGGTGGAGACGCGAGTACAACGGTGGGCCATGGCGCTGGACACACATCCTTCAGTCGCTGGGTCAGCCATTTTCACTGGACGTGCTTGAGCGTACGGCGGCCGTCGAGCTTGGGCTCAGAGCATGGGGCCATAGGCCCGGTGGCCAAGGCAAGAAGTATCTCGGCGCAATCGTCGCCCATGGCGGTCTCCCACTTCAGCTGATTGAGCGGGGTGATGGATCCATTGCTAGGCTACTGATTCGTGCAATGCGACAGGCCCAGCTCTATAGCTGGGACTCCAATCGCCTTGCAAGCTTCTTCGACGCCCATCAGTTCGAGCTGGTGCAGCATCTTCGAGACGACGACATCTACCGACTCCTCGCGTCGGTAGTCGTGACTGTGCTTTCACTTCGCCAGGAGTGCCAGCTGGCGGGTGTGGCCAACCCGGTTGAGGTGCTCGACAGGCTCCGCCCGAGCTGGCGCGAACGTTTTCCTATCGCTGTGGACGACAACTCGGCCGAGCCGCTGCTTGTCGGTCTGGTCAAGGAGGCAGCCAAGGAGTATGCCCCGGTCACATCCTTTCCCGTCATCGCGACTCGCTCACTCACCCTTGGTGACGACGGAGAGACCTACGGCCTGGCCATGACTGCGGACATGCCTGGAAGCATCACGCTGGCTGCACTGTCCGCCGCAATCGGATTGAGTCCCGACGCTCTCCCGCAATCCTTCTCGGTTGATCTGGTCGGGGTCGAGCGGGTGTCGCTGGGCGAGGGACGTCAACTTCTCGGTGGCAGTGAGCCCACAGCAATCCTTGCGGGACGGACTGGGCCCATTAAAGGAGATGCAGCCCTAGCGGAGCACCTGCTGGTGCTCCGCTGCCTAGGTGAGGATTTGCATGCACCTGCGGAAGTGCCCGGTGCCTACGCACTGGATGAGACTCAGCCTTGGGTGTTTGTTTCACGCGACACTGGGATCGTTTTGGCGGGTATCGGAGGGTGTAGCGTTCCGGAGGACACCTGTTTGGTGGCTGTGCCTGACGACTGCAATGTGGCTGCAGGTGACGACGGCAGCACAGCCGACCTGAAAGGCATGATCGGCGGGCTGGCCCAGACTCGCTGGGTGTACATGGTGCGCGGTGCCGCTCGTGTCTTGGCTCAGGGATCGCACTTCATTGTTCGGACGGGTCAGACCGCAGATCCAAGCAGTCAACTACTGTGGCGGGGCACACGGGCCCCCTACTGCTCCGGATCGATGTCGGTGTACCTTGGTGTTCCGGTTCTGTGTCGGCTTGCGTTGGACGGCTCTCTGGCTCAAGTGCCACCGCGTTCTATCGAGTGGACGATACTTGGAAGAGCAAGTGAGCTGGTTGAACAGCCTCGCCAGCACCGTGGCCCCATAGACGCGTGGCTCATCGAAGATGGGGCAAGGCAACGCCGCTTCAGGATGGTTCTTTTACCACCCGAGGCTAAGCTTCGCTTTAAATCAGGAGCGACGGAATGTGAGGGAGCCATCGAGTTTCACGCTTGGGGTATCGAGTCAATCGATGCACCCAAGGAGCTCAAGGCTCGAACCGACCCAGTGGCAAATGGCCCGAAGCTTCAACTACATGCTGAGGACCGTCCGCCTGCCCACGTACCGGTCTCTGTCAACTGGCCACACACTCCGTATGCACTGCGGTTGGAGCTACCCTTTCCCGCGACGGGCGGTCGATTCACCACCACTGATGGCGTCAGCCTTCAGGCCGGCCAGGCAGTGCCTATCAGGCAGCTGCAGACAGTTCGAGTACAGGTGTTCGATCGAAACCCTGATGCGCCGAAGCGGTACTCGTTGATTGTCGAGCTTTCGGGCCGTGGTGGAATTTCCGGCGTAGGCCGGTTGCACGTCGAGCATGCCATTCCGATAGACAAGCAAGGATTTGGCGAACTTCGTTTGCTTGAGGTGGAGTCCAGTTTGCTAGGACTGTTGTGCCAGAGTAGTCAACTTGATGCAAGGCTCGAACTTAGTCTCACGGTGAACGGTGCCGCCAGCTCGAAGATTGACGTCAGTCGCTACGACGCCGACCTAGAACTCCAGCACCAGTCGCAGGCGATGACCCTCCCGGGGGCGTGCTTGGCGGGGCTGAGCGCTGATGAGTTGGGTAGCGTCAACCTGCGCGCGTTGCCGCTCCTGCTAGCAAATGCCGAGGAGGTTGTGCTGAGTCAGGCTCAATCGGAGGGTACGCCGGCTGGTCGATGGAGCGTCGCAAGCCTATCTGCAGAGCGCGGACCTTGGATGGTCTACCCGTCTTCGACCTCGACGCTACAGCTTCGACCCACCCTTTACGCGGGCTTTTCCATTGGCGCTGCTTCTTCCCGGACTGCGCGGCTTTGCCCCTTGGGAGAGGCAATGGCTATCGCATACGCTGATGAGCGTGCGAAGGCCGTCAGGCGGGTTGTCGGCGTGATGGCCCAAGACCTTGACCATGAGTCTTGGCTCTTGATCACAAGGCAGTACCAACTGTTATCGCACTTGCCGCTAAGCACATTCGACTACTGGCGAGCGCTCGCCAGCAGCATGCCGAGCAGTCTGGCCGCCTTGCTCAAGCTCTCCCATGACGTCCACTCGCTGGTGAAACGCATGCGCGATGAGTTGGGCGTCGTATGGGAACTCATGCCTCACTCCACCTTGGCAGAGGGACTCAGTGGCTTGCAGCAGTCGTGGGCGAAGCAGTTGACAACAGACGCAGAAGACCCCGTCGTGAAGACTCTGTCCGAGCAAGTTTTTCGCACGATTGGAGTGTCGGACCCGCTGCTCGACGACTTGATTGAACTGGTACTCTTTCAAGCGGGATACAACCGTACCGACAAACTGGATCGACTCATTGCCCCGTTCTCGACGGGCGCACGCCTGCTGGTGGCACGCCTTTGGTTAGGTGAGAACAGCATGCTTCAGCGTTTTCTTCTTCGAACACATACCGAAGACAGGATCTGGCCGCACTTTGACCTGTCCCGAGCGTTGGTCCAACTCTGGCAAGCGATGCAGCCCGATGCCGCGTCAAAACTCTTTGAACTCTGCGGCAAGGATTTGATTTGGATGCCGACTGCTGGCCAAGCAGGCCCGTACTCTAAGAACGTCAAGGAGGACGTGGCCAACGCACCGGTTCTGGCGGGACTGGTGAGTCAACTTCTGCCAGCCGAATCGCCCTGGTGGACTGACAGTCAACTGGCCCAGTTGAGGCAGATTCGGAACTTCGATCCCGCTTGGTTCGAACTCGGTTGCCGTACGGGTCTGTTGCTGGCGCTGATGCTCGAACAAAAGCTCGCCCAGACGAAGCCAAACACTGGGGCAGGACGTTCATCAACACCGCGCTCATCCGGCAGCGCTTGAGCCACCGATCACTTGTATCCCGATGCAAACCTCCTACTTCGCCGATCTGCTGCCAGAGCTGTCAACACGCGCGGCCCGCGCCACGATCAGCAAGCTCGGCTTCTCCAACCAGCCGCTCCGAAAGCACCTTTTTGAAATCTTCGCTAGGGGCTTTGGCGAAACCGGGTGCTTCCTTGCAGACCCTGTCTTCGAAGCCACCTTCGGGTGGAAGCAGGCCGATGCGAGCATGGCCTCATTGACGAAGGGGCTGCTTCATGCTGACCTAGTCAATGCCATGGACAAGCCGTGGGGAGACAACGCCAAGGAGTACCGGTTCCCGCGCGAGGCCAAGCCCTATGTCCACCAGCTCACGGCATGGAATGCACTTCTCGCCCCGGGCTATCAATCCGTGGTCGTCACCAGCGGCACGGGGTCCGGGAAGACCGAGTGCTTCATGGTTCCCGTGCTAAGCAGCCTTGCGCACGCACGCACCAAGGAACCTGACATTCGTGGGATACGCGCCCTGTTCTTGTATCCCATGAATGCCCTGATTCAGAGTCAGCGAGAACGGCTGCGCGCGTGGACCGGCCCGTTCAACGGTGACATCCGCTTCTGCCTTTACAACGGCATGACTCCGGAAGAGGCCAGGGCTGAGAAGTACCGGGAGTCGCCCAACGAGGTTCACGACCGCGCGACGCTTCGAAGCAGACCGCCGCCGATCTTGGTGACAAACCCTACGATGCTGGAGTACATGCTCGTCCGTGCTCAGGATGCGCCGATTCTCGAGCAGTCGCAGGGCACACTCGAATGGATCGTGCTGGACGAAGCACACAACTACATCGGTTCACAGGCGGCGGAACTGGCGCTCTTGCTTCGTCGCGTGCTGCATGCCTTCGGCACCGACGCGCAGAAAGTTCACTTCGTTGCTACTTCGGCAACGATCGGTTCCGGAGACGTTAATGCAAAGGCGCAACTGCAAGAGTTTCTCGCAAAGCTTGCAGGTGTTGAGACTGGTCGGGTGGTTGTTGTTGAGGGCGAACGACGTGTTCCGCAAGTCGATGCGCCCATTGACTTGGCAGCTGCCAAGACAAGCCCGACCGAGCTTGCCAGTCTCCCGGATGACGAGGGTCGATATCTTCGGCTTGCCGTTCATCCAGTAGCGCGAAAGCTGCGAGACCTCTTCGTTCCTGCGGTGTCCGGACAGGGCTATCAACCCCTCTCCGCCATCAAGAAGGCGTTGCAGAGCGCCGGCCCTACGAGGACGGATACTGAGGCACTTGAGTGGATCGACCTGCTGACCAGCGCGGTTCAGGGTTCCGGGCGTGAAGCGGTTCCTTTCCTTCCGCTTCGCCTTCACGCCTTTCACAACACGCTGAACGGCCTTTGGGCCTGCGCAAGTCCTTTGTGCAGCAAGAAGATCACGACCCTGCTCGCAGATGCCGATTGGCCTTTCGGCTTGGTCTATACCGAAGAGCGCAGCCGCTGCGGCTGTGGCGCACCAGTGTTCCCATTGACCTCTTGCAATGACTGCAACGAAACCTTCCTGAGTGCGGACTTGATCTACAGCGGCGGAATGCGGTGTTTGAAGCCGCCCATGCAGGACGATGTTGACGAGTTCACGCTGGATCGAGACCCAGAGGAACGTGAACCCAGTGACGACGACGTGGCTGATGACGAAGCGCCGACGTCTGGGCCGCGAACCCACGCGTTGATCGTCAACGGATCAAGTCGTGGCGCAGCAGTCTCCATTGACGTCGAGACGCTTGAGCTCGTGCCCAAGCCCGTGGAGTCAGCCCTGGCTTTGAGGGTGCAGGACGTTTCGCTCATCGACAAGCAACAGGTACTGAAATGCCCTGGCTGCGGTGGCGCAGCGCCGCAGCTCGAACAGTTCAGACGCCCGATGCTGGGAGCGCCCTTCCTGCTGGGGAACATCATCCCAACGCTGTTGGAGTTCTGTCCTGACGGGGAGCAACCGCTCGACTCGCCGATGCGAGGCCGTCGCATGATCACCTTCACCGACAGCCGACAAGGAACAGCACGCATCGCGGCGCAGCTTCAGCAGGATGCCGAGCGGAATGCCTTGCGCGCTGCGGTGTATCGTAGGCTCGTACTTGCGATGTCTTCGTCTGGGCCGGAACAGGCCGAGATCAATAAGAGGCTGGCGGACAACAGCACCGTACTCAAGGTGCTTCCGGCAGGTACGCCGGCGGCCTTGACTGTCGAAAAGATGATGAGGGACGACGAGGAGAAGCTGAGGAAGCTGGCAGGCGGCAAGCCGGTACTGCATGCCGAGCTTGTCCAATGGCTGGCCACTCAAGTACCCGACATCAGCCGGTGGATCCACAGGTACTACGAAGAATCCGACTCACATTTCCGAACGGGGCGTGGCAAGGAACTTCTGACCGAGATTCTCCTGTGTCGAGAGTTCGCTCGGCGCCCCAAGCGCCAGAACAGCTTGGAGACCATGGGGCTGATGGCGGTTAAATACCCCAAGCTTGCAGCCATCGTCTCCAGACGGCCCGCAGTCGAACAGGCTGGGATGACGCTGCCCGAGTGGGTTGATTTCCTGAAAATCTGCTTGGACTTCTATGTCCGGCAGAGCTTCTGCTTGAAGCTGCCCACAAGCTGGGAGCGGTGGGGAGGCAATCGAGTCTTCTCAAAGCAACTGCTACCGCCTTTGTCGGTAGAGCGCAGCACCTCGAAGCTCTTAAAGTGGCCCAAGGTTCGCCTTGGCGATCGGCAGCACCGACTGGTAAGACTGTTAGCGTATGCGCTGAAAGTCGATCCGCAAACGGCTACAGGCCGCGATCGGATCGACAGCTTGCTGCTTGCTGCATGGGACGATCTCTCCGGCACCGCCAACCTGTTGCAGCTAGGCGGCGGCCAAGGCCGGTACCTAGATCTTGCCGACTTTGCATTCCAGACCATCACCAAGGGATGGGTCTGCCCGGTGACGAGGCGCATTCTGGACGTCACGCTGCGCGGGGCAACGCCGTACTTGCCTGAGCGACAGATGCGTGAGGACGTGGTCCTCTGCCGGTCCATCGAAATCCCAGTCTGCGATGTCATCGGTCGTGACTTCTCCAGTGAGTCCGAGAAGGTTCTCGCAGCACGCGCCTGGGTTGAAGCTCAACCATCGCTGGTAGATGCCCGGATAGAAGGCATCTGGTCCAATGTCAACGACCGCGTGATTGAGGGGGCAGGCTACTTTCGCGCTGTCGAGCACTCGGCGCAACAGGCTGGGAGCCGACTTCAGCAGTACGAGGGGCAGTTCAAGCGAGGGGCAATCAACCTGATGAGCTGTTCGACGACGATGGAAATGGGCGTCGACATCGGCGGCATCAACACGGTTGCCATGAACAACGTTCCTCCGCATCCCGCGAACTACCTTCAGCGGGCCGGACGTGCAGGTCGTCGCTCCGAGACACGCTCGATTGCGCTCACCGTGTGCAAGAACAATCCACATGATCAGCACGTTTTCAAACACACGACGTGGCCGTTCGAAACCCGCATCTCCACGCCGGGCATCTCGCTGTCGAGCCCGCAGCTTGTTCAGCGGCATGTCAATTCCTTGCTTCTGTCAAAGTTCCTTCGTTTGCAGGACCGACAAGGCAAGCTGGACAAGTTGACGCTCGACTGGTGGATGCTGCCCCGGGGGAGCAGTCGACAAGAGCGGTTTGTCGCATGGTGCGAGTGCTTCAAGCCAGACGCACACCGCGACCTGAATCTCGGCATCAGCTCGCTTGTGAAGCGAACCGTTCTGGAGGGACGCGAGTCGAACTTCTCACTCGTCGCGGACGTTGGGCAGGCTGCGGCGCGTCATGCGACTGAGTGGATGGCGGAGTTGAATGCGATCGACGAGCAGATCTCCGAGCTTTCCAAGCGAACTGACGAGGACAGAATCCCGCTCAAGGCCCTGCAGATTCAGCGCAAGAGGCTCACCGGGGAGTACCTTCTGCGCGAGCTCGCAACAAGCGGGTTCCTCCCTGGCTACGGTTTCCCCACGGATATCACGACCTTTGAGACCTTGAACAAGGACTCGGCGGAACTCAACCAGTTTCGCGGCGAGTCCGGGGGGCGCGAGGACAACCGCTACCAGCGGCGGGAGTTGCCTAGCCGCGACACGGTGACCGCTCTCCGGGAGTACGCGCCGGGCGCCAGTGTGGTCATCGATGGTCTTGTCTACGAGTCTGCAGGTATCACCCTCAACTGGCACGCACCCGCCACACTTGATCAAGTCAATGAGTTGCAGAACATCCGTCAAGCTTGGCGATGTGGGCACTGCGGATCTAGTGGCACCAGCGTGCTGGCCTCGCCCTTGGATCACTGCCTTGAGTGTGGCGCGCGGCTGACTCGCGAAGGCAATCGCAACAAGCAGTACCTAGAGCCGGCGGGATTCAGCGTCGATCTTTACTCCGAGACTCACAACGACATCAGCCTCCAGAAGTACATACCGGTTGAGACACCGTGGATCTCAGCTCAGGGCGACTGGGTGCCCCTAGCGAACCCTGCGCTGGGCGCATTCAGGTGCTCTTCGGAAGGATCGGTCTTTCACTTTTCGTCGGGCCTAGGTGGTTCTGGATATGCAGTCTGCCTAGAGTGCGGCCGGGCTGCGCCTTTAGGGCACGGCGAGGATCCGGAGGAAACTCCTGCGGTGTTCAAGCGTCCGCACAAGCGACTACGCGGCCGACGAGGCAACGGAGATGACTGGAACTGTGGCGGCAGCGATAGCCCATTCAAGATCAAGAAAGGTGTCAGTTTCGGTCGCGAGTACACCACCGACGTGCTGGAGCTATCTCTGGTGGGACTGGATGGGCACGCCTTGGCGGTTGCTGACGCCGCTTATACGCTGGCTGTTGCCCTTCGAACCGCGATAGCTGCTCGGCTTGGCGTCGAAGAGAGCGAGCTCGGTTGTGACACCAAGCCTATCCGAGACCCCAACGGTAGACCGTGTCGGGTGGTTCAGATTTTCGACATGCGCTCTGGTGGCTACTCAAGCCTTGTTGTCACGGACTTGCCCAGTTTACTTCGGGACGCGCGCAAGGTTTTGATGTGCGAGAACGAGTGCGAGTCTGCGTGTCAGAGTTGCCTGCTGACGTTCGACACGCGGTTCCGGCTGGACAGTCTCAATAGGCATTCAGCGCTTCAGTTTCTGAGCGACGAGTGGATTCAATCGCTGCAACTGAAGGAAGATCAGCAGATCTTTGGCAAGACATCTCGAGCGGAATACCAACCCCTAGCCGAGGCGATCACGCGCGAACTCAATCGTACCAACGCTAGGTGCCTCTACGTGTTCATGGCTGGAGATCCATCGGACTGGGACATTGCTGCCTCGCCACTTCGCCAGCTATTGCATCGCCTCTCAGTGAAGAGTGGCGTTGGGCTCGCCCTCGTGACACCCTTGGCCGACCTCAACTCGCTGTCTATCGGGAACGCGTCGACGCTCCGTAGCCTAGAAACAATCTGTAACGTCAAGCTCCTCGTTGGCAATCCACCAGTGGTCAGCAGTTCGGGTGTTTGCTTGGCTACAGTTGAGGCCCTCGACGGAACTTGCACATCATGGGGTGTGTCAGATCAATGGCTTGCGGTTCCGGACCTCCGATGGGGCGTATTGGGATCAGCACTTCCCCTAGTGGTTTCGTCCAGTTCCACCCCAGCGCTCACCAACGCAGCACCCAAACTTCCACCGCCCACATCTGCCGGTGCGCGGGCCATCGAGGTAGCGGGAGAACTGGACGGCCCGGGCCAAGGATTTGGCATGCGATTCTGGGCCGCGGTCAGCCCACCTGACCTGCCCAACGGGCTGCCTTTGGACGGATCGATCGTATCGGTGATCTACGAAGATCGCTATCTTGTGACGCCACTCAGTTGCGCTCTGTTGATTGAGTTGATCAGTGCTCTGAAGGTTCGATTCGAGCCAATGGACCGGTGGGATGACCCCGAGATCATCGTGTCATCCATGTACATTGATGACACGCGACAAGGGCGTCATCGAGACCAATGGACGAGCGACTGGCCAAGCACCGAACTTCGCGATGCTGCCCTGCACTCAGCCCTAGAGTACTGCGGCCTGAGGGCCTCGATCACCTCAAAGGCCAAGCGTGATCTTATCCATGGACGGCGAATGGTGATTCGCTTTGATCGAGGCCCGGACTGCACCATCTGGATGGACCAAGGACTTTCGTATTGGACCGTCGCTCGGCAGCAATCTCGCACCAGTGCGATCATCTTCACCTTCGCCGACGACGCGGCATCGCTCGGCGAAAGATTGGCGGAGGTCAAGGTCGGCGTCGAAGGTCATGGCATGCCCACACAAATCTTCTTGACTCGTCGGGATCGTTGATTTCCCCTATCGACATCCCCGAAGGCACCCAGCACGGCAAAACCTTCAGACTGCGCGGGCGCGGCATCAAGGGCGTGCGTTCGAGCTACCCCGGCGATCTGTACTGCCACATCAACGTCGAAACCCCGGTCAAGCTCACCGAACACCAGCGCAAGCTGCTGCGCGAACTGGAAGAGTCGTTCCAAAAAGGCGGCAACAAACACAGCCCGAACGACAAAGGCTGGTTCGAGAAAGCGAAGGCGTTTTTCTTCTAGTTTTGTGATCCAATGGACGCATGAGCGTCCAAGTCATCTTCCTGGGCGGGGCCGGTACTGTCACCGGCTCCAAGTTTTTGGTGCGGCATGCGGGCAAGGGCCTGCTGATCGATTGCGGCCTGTTCCAGGGCTACAAGCAGTTGCGGCTGCGCAACTGGGCCGCGCTGCCGGGCCTGGAAGAAGGCGGCATCGACGCCGTGGCGCTCACGCACGCGCACCTCGACCACAGCGGCTACCTGCCGCTGCTGGTGCGCCAGGGCTACCACGGCCCGGTCTGGTGTACGCCGGGCACGCGCGACCTGTGCCGCATCCTGCTGCCCGACAGCGGCCACATCCAGGAAGAAGACGCCCAGTTCGCCAACCGCAAGGGTTTTTCCAAACACCACCCGGCGCTGCCGCTCTACACCGAACAAGATGCGCGCAAATGCCTGAAACAGTTGCGCAGCGTGGCGCCACTGCACCTGTTCGAGCCGCTGCCGGGCTGGCAGGCGCGCTTTCATGGAGCCGGGCACATTTTGGGCGCCTCCAGCCTGTATCTCGAAGTGGGCGGGCGGCGGCTGCTGTTTTCGGGCGACCTCGGGCGCTGCGACGACCTGCTCATGTTCCCGCCCGAGGCACCACCGGGAGCGGATGCGGTGTTCGTCGAGTCCACCTACGGCAACCGCGAGCACCCGAGCGAGAACCTGATCGACGAACTGGCGGAACCGCTGCAACGCGCAGCCGCCCGCAGCGGCACCGTGGTGGCGCCGGTGTTTGCGGTCGGTCGCGCGCAGGCGCTGTTGCACGCCATTGCGGTGCTCAAGCAGCAAGGGCGCATCCCGCAGGCGCTGCCGGTGTTTCTGGACAGCCCGATGGCGATCGAGAGCACCGAGCTGTTTGCCCAGCACCTGGGCCAGCACCGCCTGAGCGCCGCCGAGTGCAGCGCCATGGCGCGCGCCGCCACCATGACGCGCAGCGCCGACCAGTCCAAAGCCATTGCGCGCCAGCACGGCCCGAAAGTGATTTTGTCGGCCAGCGGCATGGCCACCGGCGGCCGCGTGCTGCACCACCTGCAACTGTACCTGGGCGACCACCGCAACCTGGTGCTGCTGACCGGCTTTCAGGCCGCCGGCACGCGCGGGGCCACGCTCGCCAACGGCGGCACCAGCCTGCGCATCCACGGCCAAGACTGGCCGGTGCGCGCCGAGGTGCTGCAACTGCATTCCTCCTCGGCCCACGCCGACGCGCCACAACTGCTGAACTGGCTGCGCGCCATTCCGGGTCAGCCGCAGCGCGCCTTCGTCATCCACGGCGAACCCGAAGCCGCCGACACCCTGCGCCGGCGCATCGAAACCGAGCTGCGCTGGAGCGCGCTGGTGCCCGAGCACGGCTCGACTTGGGAGCTTTGAGGCTTCCAACTCATCCCCGCAGCCATTCTGGCCCGCTTCACGCCCGCATCATCCTCGCATCTGCACCATGAACGCCCCCTCCCCCCCGCTCGCCCCCAGCAACGCCGCCCTGATGGCGCGCCGCCGTGCCGCCCTGCCCGCCGGGCTGGGCCAGACCTACGAGGTGTTCGTCGAGCGCGCCGACAACGCCGAAGTCTGGGATGTAGAAGGCCGGCGCTACATCGACTTTGCCGGCGGCATCGCGGTGCTCAACACCGGGCACCGGCACCCGCGCATCGTGCAGGCGGTGAAGGAGCAGCTGGACAAATACCACCACACCTGCTTTCAGGTGCTGGCCTACGAGCCCTACGTGGAGCTGGCCGAGCGCCTGCTGGCCAAGGCCCCGGGCGACTTTGCCAAGAAGGCGTTTTTCCTCTCCACCGGGGCCGAGGCGGTAGAAAACGCGGTCAAGATCGCGCGCGTGGCCACCGGGCGCTCGGCGGTGATCGCCTTTGGCGGCGGCTTTCATGGCCGCACCCTGCTTGGCATGGCGCTCACCGGCAAGGTCGCGCCCTACAAAAGCGGCTTTGGCCCGTTCCCGGCCGAGATCTACCACGCCGAATTCCCCAACCCGCTGCACGGCGTGAGCGTGGCCGATGCGCTGCGCTCGCTCGAACACCTGTTCAAGTACGACGTCGAAGCCAACCGCGTGGCCGCCATCATCCTGGAGCCGGTGCAGGGCGAAGGCGGCTTTTACGTGGCCCCGCCCGAATTTGCGCAGGCGCTGCGCGCCCTGTGCGACCGCCACGGCATCGTGCTGATCGCCGACGAGATCCAGACCGGCGCCGGCCGCACCGGCACCTGGCTGGCGTGCGAGCAGTGGGGGCCGCAGGCCTGCCCAGACCTCATCACCATGGCCAAGTCGATGGCCGGCGGCTTTCCGCTGGCGGCCGTGATCGGCCGCGCCGAGCTCATGGACGCCCCCGCCCCCGGCGGCCTGGGCGGCACCTACGCCGGGCACCCGCTGGCCTGCGCTGCGGCGCTGGCGGTGCTCGAGGTGTTCGAGCAAGAGCAGTTGCTGGCGCGTGCCCAAGCCGTGGGCGCACGGCTGCGCACCGGTTTGCAGGCGCTGGCGGCGCAGCACCCCGAAATCGGCGACGTGCGCGGCCTTGGGGCCATGCTGGCGATCGAGTTGTTTCAAGCCGGTACGGTGCAGACCGGCTCACACGCCTCTGGCCCGCCACAGCCCGACCCGGCGCTGACCCAGCGCGTCTGCGCCGAAGCGCTGGCGCGCGGGCTGGTGCTGCTCTCGTGCGGCCTGTACGCCAACGTGATCCGCATCTTGGTGCCGCTGACCGCCTCCGACGCCCTGCTCGACGAAGGGCTGGCGCTGCTGGGCGCGGCGCTGGCGGCGGCCAAGGGCGTGGCGCCCCCCAAATAAGGCGCTGCCGCTCGCCCGATCCGCTTTAGCTCCGGCCCCACAGCGCATGGTCGAGCGAGAATCGGCCGGCGCCACGGCCCAGCAGGTACAGCAGCGCCACGGTCCAGGTCAAATGGGTCGGCCAGGCGTCGGGATAGACCCAGAACTGGATCACCGCCGTCATAAGCAGCAGGCCCAGCGCGGCCCAGCGCGTGCCCAAACCCAGCACCAGCAGCAGCGGAAACAGGTGTTCGGCGTACGCGGCCAGGTGCGCCGCCCACAGGGGCGGAAGCAGCGGCAGGGCGTATTCGTGCTCGAACAAAAGCAGCGCCGACTCGTTGACCTGCAACCCGCCATCGACCTTGGTGCGGCCCGAGAACCAAAAGATGCCGGCCAAGCCGAAGCGGCTGGCCAGCGCGATGAGCTCGTGGCTGATCCAGCGTTCGAATCGGTCGGTGATGGCTTGGGTGTTCATGCGGGGTGCTCCAGCGCAAGGGGTGAAGAGAAGGTCGGGCGAGCAAAAACGCCTAGCTTGAGCAGGGCGTGCAAGGTCTGCACCGGGTCGGGGCCGGGGTTCAGCGACGCATCCAGTGCCACCCCCAAGGGCAAGCCCTGGGCGCAGGCGTCGAGCAAGGCGGCAGCGGCTGGGCTGAGCGGCTGCCACTGCACATTGCCGTCTGGGGTGCGCGTGAACAGCAGGCCGTCACCCTGCCAATGGGGCGGGTTGGGGTCGTCCCAGTGCTCGCGGGCGGCGCGCCAGAGGCTGCCGATCGGCAGGTCGGCAAACCAGGCCCAGCGCGTGGCCGGGTGCAGCGGCAGCCGCAGCGCAGCCAGATCGACCGCAGCCAAGCCGGCCAAATCCTCGGGCCAGAGGCGCTCTGCCTCGGCGGCGCTGTGGCTTTGGTTCCAGAGCCAGTCCAGCCGGGCCACACCGGGCAGGTAGGGCAAGCCGACCAAGGCTGCACACCGCCCCAAAAAATTCGGGAAACCGTCGCCGTAGCACAGCAGGCGGCGGTCGCGGGGCGGGTGCGCGTGCACGTAGTCCAGGGCGCAGGCGCGAAAACACGCCTCACCCACCAAGGTCGCGACGGCCGGGAAGTTGGCTTGCAGCGCATCCACGCAGCCCTTGAGCACGGTGTTGCGATAAACCTGCCAACCGGGCTGGGTTTGCCACTCGGGTAGGGCCGCTTGGGCCGCCTCCTTGTCCGGCAGCGCCTCCGGGGCCCACAGCGCGGCCCAGAAGGTGTGCTGAAAGCCGTTCAAATCCGAGCGTGGGTTCATGATTGCCCGCCTCGCAAAGGGTCGGTCTGGTCGCGCCCACTGGCGCCACCCTGCGGTTGCGCTGCATCGGCATTGCAATCACCCCTTGGCCATTGCGCCGCCCCCAGCGGCTGCCAACCAGCGCCCTCCAAACCCCGCTGGGCGCGTGCGCGCTCGAGCAGCAAGTCCTCAAACGGCGGGATGTCGCCATCGCGCTCGATCAGGGTCGGGCGTGGCCCCATGCGCTCGATCAGGCGCTGGTAGAGCTGCCACACGCCCTCTGGCACCGCCGAGGCGTGCGAATCGATCAGCAAGCGCTCCCCCCACTGCGGGTCGGCGTGGTGCCCGGCCAAGTGAATTTCCAGCACCGCGTCGGGATCGAACGCGCACAGCACCGGCCACGGATCAAAACCGAGGTTGTGTGCCGACACATAGACGTTGCTCACATCCAGCAACAGCCCGCAACCGCTGCGCCGCGCCAGCGTGTTGAGAAAATCGGCCTCCTCCCACTCGTGCCCCGGCAGCACCAGGTAGTGGGAAGGGTTTTCGATCGCGATGCGCCGCTGCAAGCGCTCCTGCACCTGGTCGATGCGCCGCTCCAGCCGCACCAGCGCCTGGCGGTTGCGCACGATCGGCAGCAGATCGGGCGCGTAATGCCCGTCCAGCACCGACCACGCCAGATGTTCCGACACCAGCGCCGGCTGCACCCGCTCACACAGCGCGGCCAGGCGCTCCAGGTGCAGCGGATCGGGCTCGTCAGGGCCGGCCAAAGACATCGACACCCCGTGCAAGGAAAGCGGATGCCGCTCACGCACCGCCTCCAGCCACGCCAGGCGCGGCCCGCCCTCGACCAGGTGGTTCTCGGGGTGAACCTCGAACCACAGGCCGCTGGCGCTGCAAGCGCAGGCCGCGTCGTAATGCGCCGGCTTGAGGCCCAGCCCGGCCCCCAAGCTCGCAGCCGGTGTCGGATTCATAACAGCCACTTGCAGCATGTGGGTTTCAGGAACGGATCGGGGTCAAAGAGCCCATGCCCGTGGGCGTTTTGATCGAGGTGCAGGTGCCCGCCGGAACGTACTTCCAGGCGTTGCCCTGGTAGTCCACGCGCGAGCTGCCGGCGCAACTGGTGCCGGGGCCGGCGGCGCAGTCGTTCTTGCCCGCCATCGAAACGCCAAAGCAGCGCTCCTGCGCCACGCGCTGGCCGGTGTTGCTGCGGTCTTGCGCCACAACCACGCCGGCAGAAAGGGCCGTGAAAGCGGCCAGAGTGGCCACGGCGGCCAGCGAATGTCCAAGGGTGCGAGTGTTCATCAAAAGCTCCATGAAAGTGTAGGGTTGCCATGCCCGGCGGCTGCATCCAGCGCAGTGCCGTGGCACCTGCTAGTTCGTTGGCAGGCGGCCAGCGGTTACAGTGCGCAGCAGAAAATTATTTTTTGACCCCGCTGTAACCTTGGCCCCCCATGCAACGAACTAGCGATGTGACTGCAACTGAGCACGAGCTGCGCGGCTTGTTCCTGCTGGGGCTGGACGGGGATGCCCCCGCCTACCACCGCTTCCTGCAACGGCTGACGCTGCTGCTGCGCGGATATTTTCGTCATCGATTAAACAACTTGCCAGATGAAGTTGAAGATTTGGTTCAGGAGACTTTGATGGCCCTGCACGCCCAACGCCACACCTACCGGCGCGATCAGCCGCTGACGGCCTGGGTGCACGCGCTGGCGCGCTACAAGCTGGTCGATCTGTGGCGCCGCCGCTCGCGGCACGAGGCGCTCAACGAACCGCTGGACGACGAAATGGAATTGTTTGGCCACACCGACGACCGCGTGCACGAAACGCAACGCGATCTGGCGCTGCTGCTCGACGCCCTGCCCGACCACCAGCGGTTGCCGATCGTGCGCACCAAAATCGACGGCCTATCGGTGCGCGAGGCGGCGCTGGCCACGGGTTTGTCGGAGTCGGCGATCAAGGTCGGGGTGCACCGCGGCCTCAAAGCCCTGGCACTCGCCTGGAAGAAAAGCACATGAACACCGACGAATTGCTGCGCCTGTTGGCCTCCGACACCCAAGCCGTGCCCCGGCACGCGGCAGAAAAACGCTTCGCGCTGGCGCTGCTGGCGGGGCTGGGCCTGGCCCTGCTCTGGGTCGTCTGGGGCTTGGGCGTGCGCCCCGATCTGCTGGAGGTGATCGGCAGCGGCCCGTTTTGGAGCAAGCTGCTGATGCCGGCGCTGGCAAGCGCCCTCGGTGCCGCCTTGCTGTGGCGGCTGGCGCACCCCGGCATGCGGCCGGGCGCGCTGGCTTGGGCGGTGCTGCTGCCCGTTGCGCTGCTGTGGCTGTGGGCGGCCTGGGTGCTGTGGCAGGCCGCGCCCGCGCAGCGGCTCGATCTGCTGCTGGGCCAGACCTGGCGCGTGTGCAGCCTCAACATCGTGCTCACCGCCCTGCCCTTGGGGCTGGGGCTGTTTTGGGCCCTGCGCGGCTTGGCCCCGACGCGGCCAGGCTGGAGCGGTGCGGCCGCCGGTTGGCTGGCGGGTGCCTTGGCAGCGCTGGTGTATTCGCTGCACTGCGCCGAAATGGCGGCGCCGTTCTTGGCCGCTTGGTACGTGCTGGGCATGGCCGCCTGCGCCGGCTTGGGGGCGGCCTTGGGTGCACGCAGCTTGTGCTGGTAAAACCGATCGGATGTGACGGGGCCTAGGGCCGTGCAATTGGCAACACCTTTCCCTGTAGTTTTCGGTGCAAATGCGCCGCCTGGGCGCTAAACTTGCTGGAATGATGCGCCCCCTGGCTGCGTGCAGCGAGCCCAACTGAGCCGCCCGCTTGGCCCACCCACCCGACCCTCCTGCTACCGCGTTCGACCCTAAAAGCCCACTGAGCCGTGCGCCACCCCGCCATGCCACCACCCACCCCTTTCCACGCCGACCCCGCCGCCGCGCCCACGCCCACCGCACCACCGCGCCCGCTCGAAGGCGTGCGCGTGCTCGACCTCTCGCGCGTGCTCGCCGGCCCCTGGGCGGCGCAGATACTGGCCGACTACGGCGCCGACGTGATCAAGGTCGAGCGCCCCGGCTGCGGCGACGACACCCGCGCCTGGGGCCCGCCCTGGTGGGGCGAAGGCGAGCAACGCCTGTCGGCCTACTTCGTCTGCGCCAACCGTGGCAAGCGCTCGGTCGCCATCGACCTGACCCAGCCCGAAGGCATCGAGCAGGTGCGCCAGCTCGCGCGCGAGGCCGACGTGCTGATCGAAAACTACAAAGTCGGCCAACTGGCGCGCTACGGGCTCGATGCGCCCAATCTGCAAGCCCTCAACCCGCGCCTGATCTACTGCTCCATCACCGGCTACGGCCAGAGCGGGCCGTTGTCGCCCAATGCTGGCTACGACTTCGCCATCCAAGCCGAAGGCGGGCTCATGAGCATCACCGGCACGCCCGAGGGCGAGCCGCAAAAGGTCGGTGTGGCCGTGACCGACTTGCTCACCGGCGTCTATGCCTGCAGCGCCATTCTGGCCGCCCTGCACGAGCGCGGTCGCAGCGGGCGCGGGCGCGTGATCGACGCCGCCTTGTTCGACGTGCAAGTCGCCATGCTGGCCAACCAGGCCAGCAACCAGCTCATCGGTGCCACCCGGCCCAGCCGCATGGGCAACGCGCACCCCAACATCGTGCCCTACCAGGTCTTTGCCACCCGCGACGGCCACCTCGTACTGGCCGTGGGCAACGACGCCCAGTTCGGCCGCCTGTGCGAAGCCATCGGCCAGCCGGCGCTGGCGCGCGATGCGCGCTTTTGCACCAACCCAGCGCGGGTGCAACACCGCCACATACTGATCGAGCTCATCAGCCCGGCGCTGCGCCAGCGCGACACCGCCGACTGGCGCCCCCTGTTCGACACGCTGGGCATTCCCTGCGCCCCCATACTGGACGTGGCGCAGGTGCTGGAACACCCCCAAGTGGCGGCGCGCGGCCTGATCATTTCGGCCCAAGCGGGCAGCACCGAGGGTGCGCCGGGCACCCCGCCCGCGCTGGCGCACCCGATCCTGCTCGACGGCCAGCGCCCCCGCGCCCCGCTGCCCCCGCCCGCGCTTGACTCCGGCCAGGCGCACTGGAATCCGCTGCGCGACACCTGAGCCGTGGCGCGCCCCGCCGTCTGGCCTTATGCTGCACCCCACCCCAGCCTGAACCCCGAGCAAGACCGAGCGAGATCCCTCCCATGCAAACCCCCGCCTGCCCTTTAAGCCTGCTGCGCGACCCCACCCTGCTCAAAACCGACGCCCTGATCGACGGCCGCTGGGTGCCGGGCAGCCAGCGTTTCGACGTCTTCGACCCGGCCACCGGGGCCAAGCTGGCCGACGTTGCCAACCTTGGACCGGCCGAGGCGCAGCAGGCCATAGCCGCCGCCGAGGCCGCTTGGCCGGCTTGGCGCAACCAAAGCGCCAAGCAGCGCAGCCAGATTTTGCGGCGCTGGTTCGAGCTGCTGCTGGCCCACCAGGAAGACCTGGCGCGGCTCATGACCGCCGAGCAAGGCAAGCCGCTGGCCGAAACCCGCGGCGAAGTCGCCTACGGGGCCAGCTTCGTCGAGTGGTACGCCGAAGAAGCCAAGCGCGTGAATGGCGAAACCCTGCCGCAATTCGACCAGAACCGGCGCCTGCTGGTGCTCAAGCAACCGATCGGCGTCTGCGCCGCCATCACGCCGTGGAATTTTCCGCTGGCCATGATCACGCGTAAAGTGGCCCCGGCGCTGGCGGCCGGCTGCCCGGTGATCGTCAAACCGGCCGAACTCACGCCCCTGACGGCGCTTGCCGCCGCCGAACTGGCGCTGCGCGCCGGCCTGCCACCGGGCGTGCTCAACGTGCTCAGCGCCGACAGCGCCCAATCCATCGCCATCGGCCAGGTGCTGTGCGCCAGCGACGCGGTGCGCCACTTAAGCTTCACCGGCTCCACCGAAGTCGGGCGCATTCTGATGGCGCAGTGCGCGCCGACGGTAAAAAAACTCGCGCTGGAACTCGGCGGCAACGCGCCCTTCATCGTCTTTGACGACGCCGACCTCGAAAGCGCCGTCGAAGGCGCGCTGGCCAGCAAATACCGCAACGCCGGCCAGACCTGCGTCTGCGCCAACCGGCTCTACGTGCAGGCCGGCGTCTATGAAGCGTTTTTGCAAAAATTCGCGGCCAAGGTCGGCACGCTGCAAGTGGGCAACGGCTTTGCCGAAGGCATAAGCATTGGGCCGCTGATCGAGCCCGCCGCGCTCGACAAGGTGCAGCGCCACCTCGACGACGCCATCGCCCAAGGGGCGCGCTTGCTCACAGGCGGCCAGCGCCTGAGCGCGCTCGGCAGCGGGCAGTTTTTCGCCCCCACCGTGCTGGCCGACTGCCACGCCGCCATGCTGTGCGCGCGCGAAGAAACCTTCGGCCCGCTGGCCCCGGTGTTCAAGTTCCACACCGAAGCCGATGCCATCGCCGCCGCCAACGCCACCGAGTTTGGCCTGGCCAGCTACTTCTACAGCCGCGACGTGGGGCGCATCTGGCGCGTCAGCGAAGCGCTGGAATACGGCATGGTGGGCGTCAACGTCGGCATTTTGGCCACCGAGCACGTGCCCTTTGGCGGCGTCAAACAGTCCGGCCTAGGGCGCGAAGGCTCGCACCACGGGATCGACGAATACCTGGAGCTGAAGTACGTCTGCGTGGGCGATGTGCAGCGCTGAAGACGCTTGAAATCAACGCTGCGTGACGGTTATCGGCACACTCACCGACCAACACCATGGCCGAAGCAAGTGCATGGCAAGTGAGCGCAGGGACGTGCATCGATTGCTCAAAATGCACCCATTTCTGTGGGATAGTCAAGGCAATAGAAAAAATGAGCGTCAGGGGGCATTACTGGCGGGCGATTCTGCGCTTCGTGCACAAGAACGGAAGCAACCTGATGTTTCAATCCACGCCCACCATTACTGGCAGGCGATTCTTTGCGTAGGTCCCAGATCACGACGATGACGGCGAGGTTTCAATCCACGCCCACCATTACTGGCGGGCGATTCTGGTGACAGGGCGCGGGCCTCGGCTCGCGTCAGAGGTTTCAATCCACACCCACCATTACTGGCGGGCGATTCGTACATTGACGCCCAGCGGCGCCGACTCGAAAAAGTTTCAATCCACACCCACCATTACTGGCGGGCGATTCAGGGTACGCCCTACGACAACGGCCAGCTCTTCATCGTTTCAATCCACACCCACCATTACTGGCGGGCGATTCCTGGCAGGAAGAAACCGGCGAGGACGCATACAACGTTTCAATCCACACCCACCATTACTGGCGGGCGATTCGGTTTTGCTCAGACGGGTCGTCTGGCAGGCTGGGGTTTCAATCCACACCCACCATTACTGGCGGGCGATTCGGCCAGCGCTGCCGGGAACGCAGCAGCCATCCAGACGGTTTCAATCCACACCCACCATTACTGGCGGGCGATTCCGTGGCGCTTGCCTTTTTCGGTGAGCAGGAAGTCGTTTCAATCCACACCCACCATTACTGGCGGGCGATTCGCAGCTTGGTAGTACCTTTGCCGGGGGGTGCGGCGTTTCAATCCACACCCACCATTACTGGCGGGCGATTCGGTCGGGGTACGTCTGTTTCTTGGGTGCAGCCCATGTTTCAATCCACACCCACCATTACTGGCGGGCGATTCGCGCACCGAAGGCGAGCACGGCTGGTACGATGCCGTTTCAATCCACGCCCACCATTACTGGCGGGCGATTCAGGCAGTCCGAGCCGTCTCAAATCAACAACAGTGCGTTTCAATCCACGCCCACCATTACTGGCGGGCGATTCACCAATGACTGGCTGTAGTAGTTTAGCTATGGAATGTTTCAATCCACGCCCACCATTACTGGCGGGCGATTCCCAAGTACAGATAAGACTCGGGCTACTAAAGGCTGTTTCAATCCACGCCCACCATTACTGGCGGGCGATTCCATGGCTGGCCGCAAGACCTTCCTTGGCGCACGCCTGTTTCAATCCACGCCCACCATTACTGGCGGGCGATTCTCGGGCATAGGGCATCCTCAAAGTGGCAATGCTGGTTTCAATCCACGCCCACCATTACTGGCGGGCGATTCTTTCACGCGCCATGCTTCGATGCCTCCACGGTCTGTTTCAATCCACGCCCACCATTACTGGCGGGCGATTCCCGGGCCAATGCCGACAAGCTGGCACCGATGGAAGTTTCAATCCACGCCCACCATTACTGGCGGGCGATTCATGCTATACGCCCACGGTGGGCACCTTTGCAAAGGTTTCAATCCACGCCCACCATTACTGGCGGGCGATTCCAGGCGGCGCTGGTAGGCACGCTCCCAGTAGGCCGTTTCAATCCACGCCACCATTACTGGCGGGCGATTCCACAAAGTCACGCGGTATATACTGGCCGCGTGCAGTTTCAATCCACGCCCACCATTACTGGCGGGCGATTCGCGCGCCGAGCGCTTGGTGGCCGAGCTGTTCGCGGTTTCAATCCACGCCCACCATTACTGGCGGGCGATTCAGGCCGACATTCGCAACGGCCTCGCACGTCGCGTGGTTTCAATCCACGCCCACCATTACTGGCGGGCGATTCCATTCAGCGAGCATCGTTGCTGGTGCCGCATAGTGTTTCAATCCACGCCCACCATTACTGGCGGGCGATTCGTCAAGGTTTGGGTTCGGGCACTTTGCGTGGCGAAGTTTCAATCCACGCCCACCATTACTGGCGGGCGATTCGTGCATCGGCCAGAGCTGATGCGCCAAAAGGCCAAAGTTTCAATCCACGCCCACCATTACTGGCGGGCGATTCGACCGACCAGGTGACGGCCGACATTGGCGACGTGTCGTTTCAATCCACGCCCACCATTACTGGCGGGCGATTCGCTATCAGCGGCCAGAGGCACGTAAAGCCGAGACAGTTTCAATCCACGCCCACCATTACTGGCGGGCGATTCACAAAATCGGGCTTCGGCAACTGTCCCTGCCATAGTTTCAATCCACGCCCACCATTACTGGCGGGCGATTCCTGGCCAAGGGAGTTGGCTACCGGCAGCACCAAAGTTTCAATCCACGCCCACCATTACTGGCGGGCGATTCGCCTAAGCCGGTCTGCTCGGGCAGCCTCCCGTGCAAGTTTCAATCCACGCCCACCATTACTGGCGGGCGATTCGCGCAGCCTCCAAACTCTCCATCACGGCTTCGATGTTTCAATCCACGCCCACCATTACTGGCGGGCGATTCCCGCATGGAGCGCGCCAGAAAAAGCCAAATGGGACGTTTCAATCCACGCCCACCATTACTGGCGGGCGATTCATAGGCACCCGTGAAGTAGGTGTCGCAGTTGACCAGTTTCAATCCACGCCCACCATTACTGGCGGGCGATTCGTTATCCAGGCACCCGCAAGCCTGGTTTTTCAAGGTTTCAATCCACGCCCACCATTACTGGCGGGCGATTCGCGCAACTGAGACGCCCTACATGGTCGAGCCCATGTTTCAATCCACGCCCACCATTACTGGCGGGCGATTCTGCCGCAAGCCAGCGCAGCCATTTTGGCGGCCCTGGTTTTCAATCCACGCCCACCATTACTGGCGGGCGATTCCCCCCCGCAAGCGGGCCCCCCCCATTGTTTAACAGTTTCAATCCACGCCCACCATTACTGGCGGGCGATTCGCGCCGCCTCGCGTCAGCGCGCCTGCAACCACGGTGTTTCAATCCACGCCCACCATTACTGGCGGGCGATTCCCAGCCAGCCAGCCCTAAGCAGCTACACGCCCGAGGTTTCAATCCACGCCCACCATTACTGGCGGGCGATTCAATCCAAACATGGACGTTTTCAACAGCTTTCACGAGTTTCAATCCACGCCCACCATTACTGGCGGGCGATTCCAGCCGCGATTGATCGCGGGCGCGTGGCTGCTAAAGTTTCAATCCACGCCCACCATTACTGGCGGGCGATTCCCTGCTGTGCCTGCTTGATGGAGTCGAGAAGGTTGTTTCAATCCACGCCCACCATTACTGGCGGGCGATTCATCATGCCCATGGCAAGACCTCCACCAGCCAGCAGGTTTCAATCCACGCCCACCATTACTGGCGGGCGATTCGCTCGAGGGGGCGGCGGGGCGGGGTCGAGCTCGAGGTTTCAATCCACGCCCACCATTACTGGCGGGCGATTCAGCAGCAGGCCGCGCGATTGTGCAGGGCCACATTGGTTTCAATCCACGCCCACCATTACTGGCGGGCGATTCCAGAGGTGGTGGCTTTTGTGCGGGCTGCACGAGACGTTTCAATCCACGCCCACCATTACTGGCGGGCGATTCTTGCGCAACTCGCGCACCGAGTCGGCGGCAATTTGTTTCAATCCACGCCCACCATTACTGGCGGGCGATTCGGCGCTGGCGATGGCGGCTGCTGGGTTCGACGACGTTTCAATCCACGCCCACCATTACTGGCGGGCGATTCGCCCTGTAGATTGCTCAATGCCAAGCCGACTGGTGTTTCAATCCACGCCCACCATTACTGGCGGGCGATTCCTGGCCTTTGCAGCGCCAAGCCAAATCCCAAATGCTGTTTCAATCCACGCCCACCATTACTGGCGGGCGATTCAACTGGTGCAAGCCTACGTAGCCGCGCCTACTGGTGTTTCAATCCACGCCCACCATTACTGGCGGGCGATTCGCGCGGGCAGCGGGTGGCGTACTGGATGCACCGGGTTTCAATCCACGCCCACCATTACTGGCGGGCGATTCGGGCTGTTTGGCCTGCCCAGCGATGAGCAGTTGCTGGTTTCAATCCACGCCCACCATTACTGGCGGGCGATTCCAGCCAGCTTCGGTTTGCGGCTGCCAAATGTCGATGTTTCAATCCACGCCCACCATTACTGGCGGGCGATTCGCCGCATCCGTCCACCACTCGCGCACCGGCTGGCAGTTTCAATCCACGCCCACCATTACTGGCGGGCGATTCCCACCCTTTTGGGTGAAGTGTAGCAAGTTGGCGTTGTTTCAATCCACGCCCACCATTACTGGCGGGCGATTCCTATGGCTGTGGTGCAGCGTTTTGACGGATTTGTGTTTCAATCCACGCCCACCATTACTGGCGGGCGATTCAAGGAGCGCTGCTTTGAGCAAGCTCTGGACAGCCGTTTCAATCCACGCCCACCATTACTGGCGGGCGATTCAGAACTTGCGCGCCTTTGGGGCCGAGTCTGATGTGGTTTCAATCCACGCCCACCATTACTGGCGGGCGATTCGATTGCCGGGCGGCCCATTACGCTGCAACCGATTGTTTCAATCCACGCCCACCATTACTGGCGGGCGATTCAACGACGGCGCTACTCTCACCCGCTGCCAATTCTAGTTTCAATCCACGCCCACCATTACTGGCGGGCGATTCAACGCGCCACCTCGCAAGGGCTGGCGACAGAGTGGTTTCAATCCACGCCCACCATTACTGGCGGGCGATTCCTCAGTCGTCGGCAAAAGCGCCATGAATTGACTGATGTTTCAATCCACGCCCACCATTACTGGCGGGCGATTCGCGAAGTGCTGAAAGCAATCAACCAGACCGCCATGTTTCAATCCACGCCCACCATTACTGGCGGGCGATTCCGCCGCCGATTGCTGGCTCGCCGGTGGGTGTGGTGTTTCAATCCACGCCCACCATTACTGGCGGGCGATTCGCCATGCAGTGGCGGCGGCGGCAAGCAAGGATTGAGTTTCAATCCACGCCCACCATTACTGGCGGGCGATTCGCGGGCGATCACCACGGCTTGTTCTGTGGTGGCCGTTTCAATCCACGCCCACCATTACTGGCGGGCGATTCTCTGCCAGACTCGGGAAGTTCGATCATCATCGTTTGGTTTCAATCCACGCCCACCATTACTGGCGGGCGATTCGCAACCGTAGTGCCCGGAGCAACCAGCCCGTAATGGTTTCAATCCACGCCCACCATTACTGGCGGGCGATTCGAGCGTGGCCGCCACCAGTGCGATGATGAATATCTGTTTCAATCCACGCCCACCATTACTGGCGGGCGATTCGCAATTTCCGACGCTTGCCGGTCAGTCATCGACATGTTTCAATCCACGCCCACCATTACTGGCGGGCGATTCGAGCCAGCCGACGGCAATCACGCCTACGAAAATCATGTTTCAATCCACGCCCACCATTACTGGCGGGCGATTCGCGGCACGGTCGGCGTCGTAGGCGAGGTCAAGAAGTTTCAATCCACGCCCACCATTACTGGCGGGCGATTCCGGGACTATGCAGATACTGGAGCCGGGGGAGGATATGTTTCAATCCACGCCCACCATTACTGGCGGGCGATTCGCCGGGACTACTACGATCACACCTGCACCATCTGGTTTCAATCCACGCCCACCATTACTGGCGGGCGATTCAACACCGCCTGCTGGTGAACACCGCCTGCGCTACAGTTTCAATCCACGCCCACCATTACTGGCGGGCGATTCTTACATTAAAAAAGCCTATGTCGGCAAAACGGGGGTTTCAATCCACGCCCACCATTACTGGCGGGCGATTCGACATGAAGGGCCTAGCAGGGTCCTGCTGGACATGTTTCAATCCACGCCCACCATTACTGGCGGGCGATTCCCTTCTCAGCTACAGCCATGCACCGCATGCCATTTCACTGCATGTTGCGCGAACCGTGTTTGCTGCGGCGCACAAACAACCGGAAAAATTGACTTCATCTGAAAGGATACTGTAAAAACATCATGTTGCGATGCGCGCGAATCTAGCTGCAAATCTGCCGTCACTTCACTTTCGCGCATTCAGCATGACGCAGCCCTAGGATTAAAGCACAAGTGGAGCATCAAAATCCACCGCCCTGAAGCGCCCATGCTCCCGGACCTCTGCGCCGCGCGTGTCCGGTAAACGGTACAGACGCAAACAATCCTGTGCCGGGTCAATTTCCAACAACAGCCTCCGCTCCAGCTCTTCAAAGCCAGCCAGTTCCACGCGACATTCAAACACCGACTTCTGCACCCGCTGCCCCGTGCTCTCGCAGACCTTGGCCACACGGCGCAACCTGCGCCGACCGGCTGCGGTTTCTGTGCTCACGTCGTAGCAAACGATGATCAGCATAATGCACCACCTTTCAGCGCACCAAGAATGGCAGATAACCACTCACTTGGCCGCTGACGTCGGCTTCCGCGCGTATGGCGCGCGCCATCAACCGGGCTTGAACCAGCGGCACCAACCCCAGCGCCAGCGACTGCGCCAGCACCGGGTGTTGAACCTCTTCCTGCTTGCGCTCCTGAAAAGCCACCACCACCGCCTTGCGCGCGTCGGCGGTCAACGACACACCGCCGCCTTCCCGCACCAGAAAATCATCCACACCAATCTGCCCACGGTTCACCAAGGACAACGCCAAGCGATCCGCAAAGGGCCTGAACTCTTCCATCAGATCCAACGCCAAGGCCGCACGGCCAGGGCGCAACACATGCAGAAAGCCCACCTGCGGGTCCAGACCCACCGCCTCCAGGGCGCTGCGGCAATCGTTCATCCACATGGAATACAGAAACGACAGCAACGCATTCATGCGGTCGCGTGGCGGCCGACGTGTCCGCCCATCCATGGAAAAGTCAAGCCGCAAATCGGCCTTCACCAGCATCGGCTGCCGCTCGAAGTACTGCCGCGCGGCCTCCCCTTCCAGCCCACGGAGCACGTCCAAGTCTTGCGCATCCGGTAAGGCCCGCAAGGTGGCGGCCAGGTCTTGCGCGCCACGCGTCAACGCAGCGGCATCGCTTGCAGCTTTGGCATCTCTGGCGCCCCGCAGCAGTACCTGGCGCGAATTGCGCACCTTGCCCGCCACACAAGCCCGCGCAAAGTCCAGCGCAAACGCCGGGTTCATTGACTGGTTGTGCTGCGCCCGGCGCAGCAACACATTGCCCGCAGTGGCCCCCTCAAGCCGTGCCTTGAAGCGGCCGTTTTCATCCAGCAGCACCAACGCCACCGCCTCCTCGGCCAGCCGATGCATCAGCGGCAACGAAATGCCCACCCGCCCAAAACACACCACCGCCTGCAGATGGTGCAACGGCACACGCAGCCGCGTTTCGTCATCCACCATCACACGCAAGGTGTCGTTGTCCAGGCGCATGTAACTGTCTTGCGTGTTGACGTACAGCGTGTTGAGCAGGTGCATGGTGTGGCCTTAGCCCGGTATGCCCGGTTCTGCATCCGGATCAAAAAGGGCCTGCCTGCTCTGCTGCATCAGAACGGATTGCCCGGCCTCTGGCTGGCAGCGATCACGCAGCGAACAGCCCCGGCAGCGCTGCACCGCCTGGGGTCCCGTCAGCGGCGGCGCAAGCTGTTGCGACTCAAACATGCCCCGCACCGCATCCATCACTTGTTGCACCTTCGAACGCAAGGGCGCATCGATCAGCACCACGCGCCTGCGCTTGGAGCTGGCGTAATAAATTGCCCCCTCTGGCACGGCGAACCCTGTCATCGCCTCCAGACACAAGGCCTGTGCCGCCAGTTGCAGGTCGTCGCAAGCCGCGATGTCTGCCGCCTTGTGGCGGCTGCCGTGCTTGTATTCCACGGGGTAGGGTCGCCCTGCCTTGTCGAACTCCACCACATCGGCCTTGCCGATCAGCCCCAGGCCGTCGTGCCACAGCGGCAAAGCATGCTCAACCCGCACCCCCTTGGCGGTTTCCACCCCAGGCTGGTCCACCCGCCTGTGGACGGCCTGCCCGCGCAGGGTGTGCACGTTGTCGTCAAAGACCTGATCCAGGTGGATCAGGCCGCACTGGCGCGGGCAGTAGGCCCAGTGTTGCAGGGCGGACAGGGGGATGGTGTCTTCCTGGTCCATGGCGCGTTGCCGACAAGGTGATTCAGTCGAACAGGCGTTGGAGCAAGGCATCGCGGCTGAGCGCGTGGTGCTGGCACACCGCGTCCAACACCGCCGCCAGCGTGCCGATGCGCAAGGGGTCGTGCACAGGAACGGTGACGTGGTGCCGACCGGGCTGCGCACAGCTCAGGCGAATGTGGCTACCCGTCTGCCGGGACACGGTGTAGCCCAGCCGCCCAAGGCGCTTGACCAACTCAGCGCCCGACAAATCGCGCGGCAGCCTCATGCGGCCAAGACCTCTTCGCGCGTGATATGCAAGCGGATCAGGCTGGGCGCCTGGCCCTCGTCAAAATGACAGCGCACCGCATCGCGCACCAGGGTGTGCAACTCGGGCAGGGAATCGGCTTCGGTGAAGATGTCTTGCCCCACGGCACGGGCCACGTACCCACCCTCGGGTGACTCTTCGACGATGAAATGAATGTCTGTCATGGCGACCCTTTCAAACGATGCGAATCAAGCTTACCCCATCTGGAATGTCGGACTGATCTACCTTGACTTCGTAGTCTGAGAAGTTGCGCGGCACGTCCACCTTTTTCTTGGCCTTGATGCGATCAAACAGTTTGTGAGCGTGTGCGTTGCCCAGCTCGCTGTCGTGCTTGAACACGTAGAGACCGCGTGTGGACATTTCGCCTCGGGCCGCAGAGCGGTCGTGCTCAAACATGTTCTCCAGCGCCTGCCACAGCAGCTCCAGATCGTCCGCACCAAAACCGGTCTGTTTGGCTAGGAACGACGACACAAACCCGTGCGCCATGTACAGGCCATACGGCACGGTGTGCTTGCGGCCCATGGTGCGGTTGTCGCCCTGCTGCTTCTCGGCCTCTGCTTCGGTGGCCACGGCCATGCGGGTGATGGAGTGTTCCAGCGCCACGATGGGGTCGATCGACCGGGCAAAGGTCAGTTGCACCGGCCCCCGAACCTGCCCGGCATTGGTGCCGGTGGACATCACCGCGCCAAAGGTACGAACGTCAAAGAAGTTTTGGCACATCCACTTGCGGGCCAGGTCCACATCGCTGGCGCTCCCCTTGCGCTTTTCCTTGCCGCCCTTCTTGGTCTTCTTGTCTTCACCATCAGCGGCTTCTGCAACCTCATCCACCGGCGCATCGAGCTTGAGCGCCGAGTAGGCGCGCTGGTGTTGAAGGTTCAGGATGGCCTTTTCCCGCACGTAGATTTCGAAACGCTTCTCTCCGGGTTCAAATTTCTTTTCAGACACTGGTGTCTCTTGATCATCTGCGTTGGTAAGGGCGACGAAGTTGCGCACCTTGCGCTTGAGCGCCACGTCGGTCATCAGGCCGTGGCCGGTTTCAGCATCGAGGCGCGGCAGGTTGCCGGCGTCGGGGTCACCATTGGGGTTGCCGTCCTTCACGTCGAACAGCAAAACGAAGTCGTAGCGGTTGGTCAGGTTCATTGCAGTTTCCTCCTAGGTGATTTCAGTTGGTGAAAAAGTCTTGTCGCTGGTGGTAGTAGCCGATGGCAAAACGGCCCTGGTCTGGAAGGTTCATGTGCACCGGGAAATCAGAAATACCCGACATGATCTCCGCCAGCAGCTTCTCGAAGTTGACTGCTCTGCCTTTGCTCTGCATCTTGGCAAGGTGGTGATTTTTCAGACGCATCAGCGTGGTGAACACCGCCACCGGGGTGCTGGATGCGGCACCGTAGTAGCGCTCCCGAATCGTTGCATTCAGACCAGGACTGGCTTCTTCCTGGATCTTTTCGAGCGTGGCAAACAGGCGACCCAAACGGTACGCCGTGGACGGACTTTCGATGTCGAGCATGGGGTGAATCTCCCTGGGTTGTGAATCAGACGTGGTGAACGAACGGTTGAGAAACGCCTTGATGGCCGCCGCGCGCATGTAAGTGACCTCTTGTTCTGCGCGGCAGCGCTGGACGGCGGCATTGAGCCAAGTGGTGGGATACGGCGCGCCGGTGAAGATGCTGCGAATCAGATCGCCACCCAGGCTGGGTGGAATGTTGTCGGCCTTGCCTTGCAAGGCTACGGCGGTGAGCAGTCGAAACAGGCTTGGAAACTCCGGATCGTTCGGACCACGCACCAGCGAAAGGTCATCGAACCAGGCGGCGATGCGCTCAGCGATGACATGCACAGGCGCCGCATGCCAGAACCGAATGGAGATGCGCGCCGCATTGGGTGCCAGCCCCAACACATAGAAAGCGTTCTCACCTCTTGCGCCAGAAAACCCCCCACTGTGGATTGCTTCAAGCACCGCTTTGACCTGCAGGGTGTGTGCGTCCGGGTTGTCACCTCCGCCGAGCAAGGCAGCCAACTCGTGCTCCAGGGCGTCGGGCTTCTGAGCCCAGAAGACGGTGGATGCATCGCCAATCTGAACGCGCTGATCTGAGTCCCGCGCCAACAAAGCATTCAGCGCCGTTGTGTAAGCAAAGGCCGCCGCCTGACTCACGGGCGCGTTCGCACCCTGGCTCTTGCCGTAGGAGTTGAACGCATCCAGATTGAACGAAACGATGTTGGCACCTGATGTCTGGGCTCCCCACACACCCTTGATCGAGGTGTGCAGCCGCTCCACCGGCAAGGTATCGCCTGTGATCAGGCACATGGCATTCACGCCGTCAGCCTCTTCACCTGTTTCGTCCTCTGGTGCGCCAGCGACCAAATGGGGCGCGACACCCGGTCTTTGACACACCAGTGCCGTGTCCTCGACCAGCCGGAACGTCAAGACAGGATTCGACGCAGCAATCTCGGCATGGGCGGCAAACCGCGCCACCTGGTCGGCCGGGTTCGCATCCAGAAAGGCCAATACACCGCGCAAACCGGCGTCGTTCTGGGCAAGCTCGGGGAGTGTTGATATGCGGTCGCGAAATGCCTGCTGCATTTCAACGAGACGGGCCAAGTATTCATCGGCACCGCCTTTGGAGCGAGCCAAATCCATCTTTTTCACGTCAGGAAGCGCAAGAACATATTCGGCGTTGTCCCACAGCAGGTTGGCTGCTATGCCCGAGGTCTTCTTGACGCCCTTGGGCACCAGGTAGACCGTGCCGATCTTCTTTTTCCCAGACATCTGCCGCGTGTCGATGATCGCGTGAAGTTGGCCACCGTCGTCCACTTCGAGGATGAAGCCAATCTCCTTTTGCTCCAGTCCAAACGCTGGCAAGCGGTGACCGGGGTCGGCTTCAGCCTGGCGACGCAGGTAGTAGTCATAGAGGGCTTGCAGGATCATCCCCGTACCTCCACACGACTCAAATCAAGAACACCCCTTTGCACTTGAGCACGAAAAAAAAGCGGCTGGGGGGTGGGGCCGGCTGCGAAATCCATGTCGTAGAGCATCCAGCCCAGATCGGGCGACCAGTCGTCCAAGGCGCTCGGCTCGTCTGGTCCAACACGCCAGCCACCACGGCCGTCGCCCACCAACTCAACGGGCCGAAACGCGGCAGCAAATTCGCGGCATCCCAGGTAGGGCTGGTTCACACACTGCCCCGCCTCTGCGCGGCGGGTGAACATGGCGATGTACTTGTTGGGGTTGGCGAGAGCCTCCTCCCCCACCATCTCCATTTCAGCGTGCAGCCGGTAGGCCACATCGCGCAACAGCAGGCTGGCACGCTGCTGGCGCTCATCTTCAATGTAGAGCGCCAGTTCACCATGCCCTTGGTTCATGGCGGCCAGTGCGTTGCGAGAAGAGGCCACCGCACCCACTTCGTTGCGCCGCACGCTGGTCCAGCGCACCGGCTGGAGCACCTCAATACGGGTGATGCGCCATCGGATAACAGGCTTCCACAGAATGGCCTCGAACACCGCCCGCGCTGCGGACGGTGTGATCAGGTCGTAAGACACCCGCTCGACCTTCATTTCGGGCCGGGTGAAGCAGGCGTAGTCGCCGCGAACCTCCAGACAAAATGGCTTCATCTCTTCTCCCTTTCCAGCAATCGTTTACAAGCTGACATAGTTTGCCGGGTCACCCGGCGCCGAATCCACTTTCGCACCCATCACCGGGTCGTAAAACCCATCCCAACCTTCGCGCTGCACATACAGGCTAGGGCAGGTCGCCACTTCCACGATGTCGCCCATGTCCACCAGCCGCCGCACCTGGTGCTGGTAGATCGTGACGCCGTAGCGCTGCAACTTGCGCATCAGCCATCGTGCCGGGCCATCGCGCTCCAACATGCCGATCAGCGCGTCCACATCATCGCAGGCGTTGGCGCTGCGGTATCGAACCAGCACCGTGGTGCTGTCTTTCTCGTCAATGAGCTTGAACGCGTCGGCTGCGGCCCGAAACTGAACGGGCAGGCTCATCGCCTTCAGATCGGGCTCCAGCTTGAGCAGATCAGAAATCCGGGCCTTGTCCGTTGAGGGTGCATCGTGGTACAGGCGTTTGAAGTACAGGTCAATCAGGGGCAACGCAAAAGGGTCTGCCGGCAAACCGCGCCATACCGCCTTGCAGGTGTCGCGCGCCAAGGTCAGCAAACCCGGCGGGGCCTTGGTCGGGGGAACGAACACATGCACCGCCCCCGGCTCGGGCAACTTGCCTTCCCGGTTGCACCGCCCCGCCGCTTGCGCGATGGAATCCAGGCCGGCCAGGGCACGGAAGACCACCGGAAAGTCCAGATCGACACCGGCCTCGACCAACTGGGTTGAGATGACGTGAATAGGGGCCGAAACCTGCCCGGTAGCCAGCGCCTCCCGGCGCGCCTTCAGGGCATTCTTGATCTCGGCGATGGTATCGCTGCGATGTTGCGCGCACATGAGTGCTGACAGGTGCCAACACCGCGCGCCATCGGCGCGAGCCTTGATCAAGCGGTACAGATCGGCGGCGTCTGCGCGTCGGCTGACGATGGTCAAGGCAGCATCGTGCCCGGCGATTTCATCTGCGAGTTCGGGCCAACTGCGCGGGGTTTCCAGGCTGGGGGGCAGGTGCACACGAACGCGCTTCAGCGCGCGGTACAAGGCTGGCACATCGTCAATGATTTCCGTCACCGGGCCGAGGGCACGCCTGAGTCCCCGCTGCGGATCGACGCTGGGCGGTGTGTTGAGAGCGGGCTGGGTGGCGGTACACAGGAGAACGGTCACGCCAAAGTCCTGCACGAGGTAGCGCAACACATCCACCACGGGCTGCAAGAACTCCACCGGCAGCAACTGCGCTTCATCCAGCACGATCACGCTGTCGACCAGACGGTGCAGCTTTCGGCACCGCGAGGTCTTGCGAGCAAACAGGCTCTCGAACAACTGCACGTTGGTGGTGACGATCAGCGGAGCGTCCCAGTTCTCGCAGGCCAGGCGGGAACGCGTGGTCTCGTCTTCGGGGTTGGACTCCGCGTTGCTGTGGTGCTCGATCACGGCGTCTTCGCCCAACGCCTTGAAGACCTCGCGAAACACGTCGGCGGTCTGCTCGATGATGCTGGTGTAGGGAATGGCGTAAACGATGCGCCGCTTGCCATGGCTTGCCGCATGCGCCAAAGCAAACGCCAAGCTCGACAGCGTTTTGCCGCCACCCGTGGGCACCGTGAGGCTGAAGACGCCCGGCGGCAGACTGGCTTTGGATCGACATTGCGTCAACACCTCGGCCCGGATGCGGTTGACCGCCGTGTTGGGTTCGCCAAAGAATGCCAGATGGGCACTCAACTCGTTCAGCAACGGACGAAGATCGTTTGCACCCTGGCGGGCTGCGGTCTTGCCGCCGTCCATGTAGGCCTCGGTGTCCAGAAAGTCGGCGTCCACCAGCGCGGAAAACACCATCCTCACCCAAAGGGCGAAGCGGCCAGGTGTGAGCTTCTGGTGCTCATTGCAGATGGCCATGCTGCTGAGGTCGATGCCTGACAGCGTGGCTTTAAGAATGTCGTCGGCTTGCGGGCGTGCAAGGGCTTCTGACAACTCGCGCTGTGCATCTTCACTCGCCAAGCGGGCGGCAAGACCTGGCCCTTGGCCGCCCTCCCAGTTGTCAAGTCCAGCGTGGTGACCCGCAATTGCGTATTGAAGCAAGCGCCCCAGAATCTTCCCTTGTGCTCCATGCTGCTGTTCAAGGTGTTGAACGGCCCACAGTGCTCCAGCGGCCGAATGCGTTTTATCTCGGTCTGCGATACGCTCGATATGGGCATCGACAATGCCCGCCTGTCGGATGTAACTCTGAAAGCCAGGCCTGCGTTTGCCCAGGTCATGCCAAAGGCCAGCAAGTCGAGCCACGGCTTTTGCGGAGTCGGGGGCGAAGCCTGCAGCCAGATCAGCCACGGAACGAAGATGCTCGTCTAGCCCGTGCGGATCCTTCCCGCTGCCTTCTGGTGGCGAGTGAGCCCAGTCCTGACTGGATGCATCCGTGATCATGCGCATGTTCCCGTGTCCGCCGGCCTTGGTTCCTGTGCCAAGCATGCACATTGTATGGCGCACGCCACTGCGATCCGATCCATCGGAGTGGCGTCATTTCTGCACGATGTGCCGCAAAATAAAAAATGGCTTAGCACCTTTTGAGCGCTAAGCCATTGATTTGTTTGGTCGGCGTGGCGGGATTCGAACTCGCGACCCCTTGCACCCCATGCAAGTGCGCTACCAGGCTGCGCTACACGCCGAAGCCCGAATTCTAGCACGCCCTTTGATGGTATTTGCTCGGCACGCCCGACCGCTTTGCATGCGCCCCAGCCCACATCAGGCCAAGGGCTCCAGCAGGCGGCGAATCGCCAGCAGCTCGGCGCGCACGGCGGCCCAGTCGTTGAGGGCGCCAGCCTCGCTGTCGTGCGGCTCCATGGCCTCGTCTTCGTGTGCCAGCTCGGCGGGGGCCAAGGTTGCAGCGGCGCCACCCCGGCGCTGTTCGCGCTCTTGCTGCGCCAGCTCCTGCAAGCGGTTGCGCGCCCCATGGATGGTAAAGCCCTGCTCGTACAGCAGATCGCGGATGCGCCGGATCATCAGCACCTCGTGGTGCTGGTAGTAGCGCCGGTTGCCGCGCCGCTTCATGGGCCGCAGTTGCGTGAACTCCTGCTCCCAGTAGCGCAGCACATGCGGCTTGACGCCGCACAACTCACCCACCTCACCGATGGTGAAGTAGCGTTTGGCCGGGATGGGGGGCAGCTCCGTAGTCATGGTCTCTAGGTTTTAAATCGTAGAGCAGCGAATCTACCCGAAGCGCAGCCAAATGCAAAGACCGTTTGGCTCAGTAAAACCCGCAAACGACCCCAAAACACCCAATTTCCATTCGCATCGAAGGGCTATACAAAATCCCTTGCCAAAAGGATTGCGAATGATTATCATCCGCCTACATTCTTCCGGAGTCCTTCCATGATTGTCTGCGTGTGTCACCGGGTCAGCGACAAGACCATCGCCGCCTGCGCCCAGCAAGGCGAGGGATTCGATGAGATCCAGTTTGAGCACGGCGTGGCCACCCAATGTGGCCAGTGCGAGCACGCGGCACGGCGCATCTGGTCTGAATGCCACCCGAGCCAGCGCTTGCTGCACTTGCACCAAGAGCTGGCACCTGCTGCATCCCATTGGACCGCCCCATGATGTGGATGGGTCTTTTAATTTCTTTTTTACTTACCGTCGTCTTGGCATTTTGGCTGCTCAGGCGATGACATCTGCGACGCGCGCATCCTAGTTTGGTCGGTGATGTCGCGCAAGCGCCCCTGCTCCAACACCAACACGCGCTGCGCCAAGTGACGCACCAAGGCGCGGTCATGCGAGACCAGCAACACCGCCAGCCGGTGTTCGGCCAGGACGGCGCCCAAGTCTTGCAGCAGCGCCGCCGTGGTCACGCTGTCGAGAGCCGAAAAGGGCTCATCGAGCAGCAACACCTGCGGCTCGGCCAGCAAGGCCCGCGCCAGCACCACGCGCTGGCACTGCCCACCCGAGAGCTGATGCGGCAAGCGCTGCATGTCGGCCTGCGTCAAGCCCAAGCGTTGCAGCATCTGCGCTGCCCGCTGGGGTCGCTCCAGTCGGCTGGCCAGCCCAAAACCCTCCAGTGGTTCGGCCGCCGAGGCCAAGGCGCTGCGGTATGGGTTGAGTGCGCACTGCGGCTCCTGCCACACGTATTGGATGGCACGCCGCTGGGCCAGGGTTCTGGCCGCTGTCAGCGCCTGTCCGTTCAGGCTCAAGCCGCCACTGCTGGGCTGCAGCAGCCCGGCCAGACAACGGGCCAGGGTCGATTTGCCGCTGCCGGAGCGGCCCAGCAGGCCCACCACTTCGCCCTCGTGCAGATCCAGCCCGACGCGGTCGAGCACCGGTGGCTGCTGCGCCCCCCAGCGGTGGCTGAGGTCGGCCGCGCGCAACCGCAGCACGGCTTGGGAGCGGCCCGGTGCGCTCAGCGGATGGCCCGGCGCGCTCATAGGCTCTGACCGTCCAGCCAGCGCGCCGCCTGCACCAGTGCCGCACCCGCGCGGCTGGCTGGCGCAGTCAAGAAACGCTCTGCCGGGGCCTGCTCGACGATGCGCCCGCGCTCGAGCACCAGCACCCGTTGCGCGTGCTGGCGCACCAGGCGCAGGTCGTGGGTGATCAGCAGCAGCGCGCAGCCAGTGGCTTGCTGCATCGCCAACAGCGCGCACAGCACCTCTTGGGCGGTTTCGTCGTCGAGGCTGCTGGTGGGTTCGTCGGCAATCACCAGTTGGGGCCGCAGCAACAGGGCCATGGCGCACAGCACACGCTGCTTCATGCCCCCGCTCAACTGGTGCGCATGGCGGTGCAGCACCGGCGCTGGCAATTGCACCAACGCCAAGGCCTGCTCCACGGCGGCGGGCGGGCGCTGGGCGCGCTGCGCCACTTGCTCAAGCTGATAACCCACGCTGAGCAAGGGATCCAGCAAAGCCCCCGGGCTCTGGAAGATCAAAAAAATGCCGTTGCCGCGCAGCGCATGCCATTGTTTACTGGACAGCAGGCTCATTTCCTGGCCCTGCCACCGGATCGAGCCGGAGCGCCAGCACAGCGGCGGCTGCAGCAGCCCGAGCAGGCATTGGGCCAACACCGATTTGCCCGCGCCGCTACCACCCAGCAACGCCAGCCGCTCGCCTGCAGCCAGATCGAAAGTCAAGCGATCCAGCAACACCGGACCACCAGCGGCTTGAACCGACAGCTCCCGAATTTGCAACAGCGGATCAGGCACGGCTTGGACCCTCACCAACGCAGCGGCCGCCGGGGTTCGAGCCGCTCGCGCAAGCCTTCGCCGACCAAGTTGAAAGCCAGCGCGGCCCACAACACCGCCAGCCCCGGGGCCCACAGCAGGTGCGGTGCAGTCTGAAAGAAGGCGCGCGCTTCGTTGAGCATCACGCCCCACTCGGGCGTGGGCGGCTGCGCGCCCAAACCCAGAAAACTCAAGGTCGAGAGCGCCAAGATCACGCCCGCCGTCTCCAAACTGGCCAGCGCGGCCAGCGGGGCCAGCAGTTGCGGCAGCACATGGCGCCAGACGATGCGCAGATGCGACAAGCCGGCCGCACGCGCTGCGGCCACATAATCGCGCTGCAGCGCTTGCAGCGCCAGGATGCGCACGATGCGCGCCAGCCCGGGCGTCCAGGCCACGATCAGTGCCATTAAAACGGTCAGCAACGAGGGCCCAAACACGCCGATGATGGCCAAGGCCAGCACCAAGGTCGGAAAACCCAGCAGCACGTCGGCGCTGCGCATCAGCAGGGCATCGACGAGGCGCCAGCGCACCGAATGCGCACACCAAGCCGCCGTCACGCCCCAGAGCAAGGCCAGCGCCAACAGCACCGCCGACGCTGCCAGCGCCGCACCCAGCGACAGCCGCGCCCCCGCCAGCACGCGCGACAGCACGCAGCGCCCCAGCACGTCGGTGCCCAGCCAGTAGGTGCCGGAGGGAGGCTCGAGGCGGCGCAACAAATCCTGTGCCAGCGGGTCGTGCGGCAACCAGACCGTCGGCCACAGCAGCAACAGCAGCAGTGGGGCGAGCAGGAACAGTCCGACGTGGGTCGCGCTCAAGCGGCTGCTCATTGCGGCCCCACGATGCCGGCGCGTATGCGCGGGTCGAGCCAAGCCGCCAAGGCATCGGCGAGCAGGTTGGCGCACACATAGACCACCCCCATCAGCAGCAAATAGGCTTGCAGAATGGGCAGATCGCGCTCGGCAATGGCTTGCAGCACCAAGCGCCCGAGGCCGGGCCAGCCAAACACGGTCTCGATCACCACCGCGCCGCCCAGCAGCGCCCCGAAGGCATTGGCCCACAGACTGATGCTCGGCACCAGGGTGCCCGGCAGGATGCGGGTCAGCACCAGCAACGCGGGCGACAAGCCCTGAGCGAGGGCTAGGCGAAAGGGGGCCTCGCTCATCACCTGCAAGGCCCGATCCCGGATCAGGCGGCTCACCGGTGCCGCGATCAGCAGCGCCAACACCCCGGCGGGCAGCCACAGATCGGCTGGCGCAGCCTGCCCGATCACCCGCGTCAGGCCCCATTGGACGGCGAACAGGTACAAGGCCAACAAGGCCAGCCAATAACCCGGCAGCGAAACCAGCAGCACCACCAAGGCGCGCCAACAAGCCGCCGCCCAGGCGCTGCGCACCAGCGCCGCCGCCAAGCCTGCCAGCAGCGCCAGTGGCACAGCCAGCGCAAAGGCGGCCGCCGCCAGCAGCAGCGTCGGCCCGGCGTGGGCGCTGAGCTCTTGCGCCACCGGCCGCCCGCTGGCGATCGAGCGCCCCCAGTCGCCCGATAAAGCGGCGCTCAACCAGCGCCAGTAGCGCTCGGCCAGGCTGCCGTCGAGCCCGAGTTGGCGCTGCAAGGCGGCGTGGTTCTCGGGTGTCAGTGCGATGCCTTGGCGCAAGGCCTCGGCCAGCACCGGGTCGCCCGGGGCCGCCGCCACCAAAGCAAATGTCAGCACCGACATGGCCAGCAGCAGCAGCGGCAGCGCGAGCAGGCGCTGCAACAGCCAGCGGCGCATCAGCCGCGCCCCGGCAACGGGCGCACCGCCCCGTAGTCGATCCAGTCGCGGTGCTCGAACATCGGCACCTCCAAACCCGGGCGGGCCAGCACGAACTGCGGCACGTGCAGCACGGCAATCGCTGCGACGGCTTCGTCTACGACAGCGCGGTGCGCGCGCCGCACCGCCTCCAGGCGCTGCTGCGGGTCATCGGTGCGGCGCGCTTGGTCGAGGGCGGCATCCAGCGCCCTGCCCGCCGCCATGTGGCGGTAGCCGCGCCAAGGCGTTTGGCTGTGAAACAGGTTGTAGAGCAAAAACGTGGGATCCAGATTGGTGTTGCTGGCCAGTTCCAGAAACAGATCGCCCGCCCCCGGCTCGAGGAAGCGTTGACCGTACAGCGCGTCGTCCTCCACCGCCACGATCTCGATCCCGATACCGACTTGGCGCACCATCTGTTGCAGCAGCTCGGGGAAGGGAGCCACAGCGGCCAAGTTGGGAAAGGCCGCCACCAGGCGCAGCCGCAATGCTTCGCCGGCACGCGTGCGCAGACCGTCGCGGCCACCACGCACCCAGCCGGCGGCGTCGAGCAGGCGGCTGGCCTCGGCCGGGTCGTAGCCAAAGCCTTGCACATGCGGGCCCAGACCAAACATCCAGTCCGGCAGCAGGCCACGCGCCGCAATGCCCCGGCCAGCGTACAGCACGCGCGCCACGGCGGCCCGATCGATGCTCAACGCCAGCGCGCGCCGCACCCTGGGGTCAGCCAGACGGGTAAAGGGCGGCTGGCCGTGCAGGTTCACCAGCAGCGCCAGATACGACACCGGGCGCGAGGCGTGCAGCCGCACCGGCATCGAATCGCTCAGGGCCAACAACATTTGCGGCGTCACCTCGGCGATCAGATCGACCTCGCCCGCCACCAGCGCCAGCAGGCGCGTCATGGGGTCGGGGACAAACTGAAAAAGCATGCGCTCCTGCACCGCAGGCGGCCCCCAGTACTGCGGGTTGCGCACCAGCTCCAAGGCCCGGTTGGGCTGGTAGCGCACGAAGCGCCACGGGCCGGTGCCGGCCGGTGCCACGCGCCGGTCGCTGTGCTGCGAAAACAGCGAGGTGGCGCGGTGCGACATGTTCTCGAGCAGCAGATTCGATCCGGTGCGCGAGCTGAAAACAAAGTTGCGCGCATCGACGCGGCGCAGACTGGCCGGGTCGATTTGCAGAAAATCAGACCGGCTTTGCCCGACCTGGCGCAAGGCGGCGATGGCTGCATCACTGTCCAAAGCCGTGCCATCGTGATGGCGCAGGTTGGCGCGCAAGGTGATGCGGTAGTGACCTTGGCGCACCTGCCAGCGCTCAAACAGCAGCGGCGCGGGGCGGAAGCTGGCGTCGGGGCGCACCCCGGTTTCAGCGATCTGTGCGTGCGGGTTGCGCACGGTAAAAGTGAAGCGCTGCGGATCGACGTTGTAGCGGTCTGGCCCGGCGGCCACGCGCAAACCCGAAAACCCCTGCGCCAGCGCGGGCCCAGTCCAACCGACGGCAGCCCCGGCGACACCCAGCAACTGGCGGCGTGTGAAGGCAAAGTTCATGGCAGGCTGAAAGAGAGGGTGGCAAAACGGCTGCTCCACGCTGCGCCGACATGCGCCGGTGGCTGCAGCAAGGTGGTGGCGATCAACTGGCGGCCCCGGCAGCGCAGCGCCAAGGTGGCGCGGCCCGCGGCATCGGTGCGCAGCAGCCGCTCGCCCTTGCGGTCAAACAGCCGCAGCGCCGCATCCGGCACCGGCTGGCCGTGCTGGCGCAGTTCGACGCGCAAGCTGGAGCGCAGGCGCAGCCGGGTCGGGTCGCGCAAGGCCACGATTTCCAGCGTTTGACCGAGTGCGCGAACTTTTTTCCAAGGCAAGCCGCCCGCACCGACGCGAAAATAGGCTTTCGCGTCTTTGGCGTAGCGCTCCCGCCAAGGCTGGGCGCGGGCGCGTTGGGCTTGCCAGGCCTGCAGCACCGCCGCAGCGGGCTGCACCTCAGCCAAGTAGGCATCGACCCCGGCCGAGGGGATTTCGATTTCGATCAGATCCGTGGTCAATACAGCACAAGACAGACCGGGCGCGGCCAGTCCGAAGCGCACCCGCACCCGGTTGCGCAAGCGCACCCACGCCACGGGCTGGCGCGGGCGGCCGATCAGCCCGAGGCTGCGCAGGCGCCTCTTTTTGGGCGCGCTCAGCGGCTGCAAACCATGCCCGGCCGACAACTCCAACAGCAGCGGCTGGGCCGGCAGCGGCCGCAGCGGCAGCGGCTGCACCCAGGTGTCGTGCGCCTGCACCGAGCCTGCAGCGCACAACAACAGCAGCAGCAGCCCCAAAGATTGGAGGCGGCGCATCAGAAGTGCACCGTGTAAGACAGTTCCAGCGCGCGCGGCTCGCCCAGCAAAGCCTGCGCCCCGCCGCCGGCGGAGCGCGACAGGTACACCTCATCCAACGCATTGCGCAGGTGCAGCGCCCACTCGCCCTGCCCGACCCACCAAGCCAGGCTGAGGTTCATGGTGGTGTAGCCGGGTAGCCAGACCGTGTTGGCATTATTGGCCGAGCGGGCCCCGACATGGCGCAGGCTGGCGTGCAGTTGCAGGGTGTCGGACGCTTGCCAGCGCGCATACAGATTGGTAACACTCTCGGGCGTATCGGGCGGCAGCAAACCGGCGCGCGACACCGCCGCCCCGCCCACGCTTTCGATGAAGCGATCGAACTGCGCCTCGAGCCGGGTGCCATTGAGGCCCAGCGTCCAGTGCGGGTTGAGCCGCCACAGCAGATCGAACTCGAGCCCCTGGCTGCTTTGTTGGCCGATCTGGATCGTTTGCCCGGGCTGCATCGGGTCGCGCGTCAGGATGTTGCTGCGCACGATATCAAACAGCGCCAGCGTCAATTCGCCGCGCCCGTTGGGTAACTGGCCCTTGAAGCCGACCTCGGTCTGGCGCGCTTGGGTGAGGTCGAAATGGCGCTGCGCCGGCGTCAGCGTCACCACCTGCGCGGGCGGCTCGAAGGCCCGCGCAACCTGGGCGTAGAGCGTCAGGCCCGGTGACACGTCCCACAGCGTACCGACGCGCCAAGAATTGGCGCTCCAGTGCCGATCGAAGTGGCTGCCCAAGCGCAAATCATAGGAGTCGAGGTCGATGCGGTCGTGCCGCGCCGACAGCGACAGCCTCCAGGCATCGGTGAGCGAGAGCAGGTTCTCGGCAAACCAGGCTTGCTGATCGAGCACGGTGCGGCGCACCGGCAAAAAAGGCGAGGTGCTGACAAAAGGCGGCGGCTGCGGATGGAAAAAATCAACCGAGACGGCAGGGGCCGCGAAGGGCGTATTGCTGGCGCGCTGGTGCCGGTTGCGCGACCAGTCAAAGCCGAGCACGAAGCGATTGGGCAGCCCCAGCAGCGGGTGTTCGGCACTCAGTTCGGTGCGGTTGCCCAGCAAGGCTTGGTCGTGCACGATGTGCATAAAGTCCGACAAATCGACCCGCCCGGTGTGCGGGTTGAAACGATGCACCTCGGCGTTGCGCCAACTGCGCCACTCCTCGTTGGCGTAGGTCTCGTTGCGCAAGCGCAGTTGCGAGCTGATGTCGTAATGCAGATTGAGGCGCAGCCATTCGGCCCGTTTGCGCATGTGGCTGTCGCTGACGTTGTAATTGCGCTCGCGCACCCGTTCGTCGAGCCGACCATCAAGCAGCGGGGTGCCAAAATACCACTGGCCTTCGTCTTTCAGCTTCTGAGCCGACAGACTCAGGCGCAACCGGGGGTTGATGCGCCAAGCCAGCTCCCCCACCGCATGCGCGTAGCGAAAAGCGGTGCGATCCACCCAGCCCGAGGATCCGCGCTCGGCCTCGATGGCGTTGAAATCAAAGCGGTAAGTCAACGCCGGCGACCAAGCCCCACCCAATCCCAGCCCCAGGTTGTGGTTCTGCCAGCTGTCGGTGGCGAGCAGCAGTTGGCGCTCTGCTCGGCCATCGGCCGGCCGGGTGACGAAATTGACCGCCCCAGCCACCGAACCCAAGCCGTGCAGCACCGACGAGGGGCCCTTGATGACTTCGATGCGGTCATAGACAAAGGTGCCGCGCGGCGACATCGCCAGCCCGGGGTAGCGCAGACCATCGAACAGAAAAGGGGTCTGTAGGGCGCCGGAGAAACCGCGCAGCGAGACGCAAGTAAAGCCAAAGCACTGACCACTGACCACGCCGGGCGCGCTCTCGAGCGCCTCCTGCGTGCTGCGCTGGCCGCGCTCGTGCATCTGCTCGCTGGTGAGCAGGTAAAGCGCGGCTGGCGTCTGCTGCGGCGTCAGCCCCAAGCGGCTGCCCATGCCGGTAGACCAGTCAAGCGCCAGCGCGTCGGTGCGGCGCTCGGCTGGGGCAGTGACCAGCACCGGCCCGAGCTCCTGCTCCTGAGTCGCTGCCGCGCTGGCAGCAAGCCCTGCGCTTAGCCCCAAGCACCAGCACCGGACGGCCCGCGCCATGCGCCGGGTTTGAAAATCCATGCCTAGCCTCGCATTGGTATGAGTTATGAGGACTTCATCTTACTTCATACAAACGCAAAGGAGCCACTGTTTTGGACTCCGTGCAAACCCCAATCCGCAGGGACGGGCCATGAATCCGGCTATCGGATGATCGCCGGCACCAGGTGCGGATGGCCGTGCTCGTGGTGCAGCGTCATCGGCACCAGATGCAACTGACTGTGGCTGACCCCCGGCTGGGTGATGACGGACTGCGCAAATTCGCGCACGGCCGCCGCGCGGCCACGCAAAATCACGGCCTCGACACAATGGTCATGGTCCAAGTGGGCGTGCATCGTCGAGACAGTCAGTTCGTGGTGTTCGTGCTGCAGATCGGTCAGGCGCGTTGAGAGCTGGCGCCGGTGGTGGTCGTACACATAACTCAGGATGGCCACGCAGGGCTGCTCCGGGCTTTGCTGCAAGCGCACGCGGCCCAGATCGTGGCGCAACAGGTCGCGGAAGGCTTCGGACCGGTTTTCGTAGCCACGCTCGCGCACCAAGGCCTCGAAGGCCTCGGCCAACTCATCGTCGAGCGACATGGTCAGGCGTTTCATCGCTGTGCGCTGTTGGACTCAAACACCCAGCGCCGCAATGCCGGCCTTGGCAATCTGCGCGTCTTCGGGCGACTTGACGCCGCTCACCCCCACCGCGCCCAGGCACTGCCCGTCTTTGAAAATCGGCACTCCGCCTTCGAGCATGCCTTGCAAGGTCGGGGCGCTCAGAAACGAGGTGCGGCCTTGGTTGATCACGTCCTCATAGGCCTTGCTTTCGCGCCGCCCGAGTGCGGCGGTGTGCGCCTTGGCGGTGGCAATCTGCGCCGAAATGGCGGGTGCACCGTCTAGGCGCTGCAACCACAAGGCGTGCCCGCCGTCGTCCACGATGGCAATTGTGACGGCCCAGTGATTTTTTTGCGCCTCGGCTTCGGCGGCAGCGGCGATGGCCTTGACGTCTGCGAGTTCGAGCATGGGTTTGGTTTTCATGAACTTTCCTAGGGATCAGGTGTCTATCAGCAGCAAGCTGAGGATGGCTCTGCTTGGTCCGGTGCACATTATCGGCCCGCCGGCGCTAGAATCCGTGTCAGGCTTTACAAGGAGTTTTGCCAGATGAACCAACCCGCACAATCTTGGGGCCGCTTTGGCTCCACCACCGTTTCGGCGCAGCAGCGCAACCGGGTGCTGCGCAACACCTACTGGCTGCTGGCCCTGAGCATGCTGCCCACCGTGCTGGGCGCTTGGGTCGGGGTGGCCACCGGCATCACCGCCTCACTCGGCGGCATGACGGGCTTGGTGGTGTTTTTGGCTGGGGCCTTTGGCTTTATGTACGTCATTCACAAGACCAAAGATTCAGCGCTCGGGGTGCCGCTGCTGCTGGCCTTCACCTTCTTCATGGGCCTGATGCTGTCGCGCCTGCTGGCGATGGTGCTGGGCATGCAAAACGGCACCAGCTTGGTGATGACGGCCTTTGCCGGCACCGCCGGGGTGTTTGTCGTCATGTCCAGCCTCTCGACCGTGATCAAGCGCGACCTCGAAGGCTTGGGCAAATGGCTGTTCATGGGTGTGCTGGTGCTGATCGTGGGCATGGTGATCAACATCTTCGTCGGCAGCCCGATCTGGATGGCCGCACTGAGCACGATGGCGATTGGCCTCTTTAGCGCGCTGCTGCTGGTGGACCTGAAACGCATCGTCGATGGCGGCGAGACCAACTACATCATGGCCACCATGGGCATCTACCTGAGCCTGTTCAATATCTTCCAGAGCCTGCTGATTTTGCTGGGCCTGACTGGCGGCGACGAGTGAGTGAACCAAGGGCCCGCTCGGCCGGCCTTGAATCATGAATCTGGGGGGCCTGCGCCCCCTTTTTCTTGACACGCGCACGGCGCTTTAAACCGAGATTATCCATTAGGGTTTGGAGGGCAGGCGGATGCAGGGGCGAGGCAGTTTTGCCCTGACTGAGGCGTCCATAGCGTGGGCTATGGACAACGAAGAAGGGCGAAACTGGCCGCCCATGCGCCGTTTGCACCCAAACAGCACCGCTAGGTGCGCCTAATGGATAATCTCGGTTAAACCACAATGTGCCTCACCATGCCCTCCCGTACTGCAAGCCTTCCCCTGCCCCGCTGGTGGCTGCTCGCTGCCCTGCCCGCTTTTTTGCTGCTGAGCGGCTGCGACATGCTGGGGCTGGAAACCCCCGGCATGGTCACCCAACGCCAAGCGGCCGAGGCGCGGGCGGTGGGTGCGGCCTGCCGCCACGCGGTGCGCAGCATCGAGGATTGTTTTGCCTCGAACCCGCGCCTGTCGAGGGCCGAGATGTTCGAGGGCTGGCGCGAGATGGACCAGCACATGCGCGACAACGACATCCAGGGCATGCCACAGCAACCTGCACCCGCTGCGGCGGCCCCGACGGAGCAGCTGTTGCCGGTGTCGCCGGCTGGCGGGGTGGCACCGGCCCCGGCTGGCGCCCCCCGGGCTGCGGGGGCCCCCGCCACCAATCCGGCTACCCCTGCCGCCCCGGCTGCCACCCCAGCCCCACCACGGCCTGCCGCACCAGCCACCCCTGGCGGGGCCACGCCGGGCACGGTGCCGCTGCCGGCACGGCCGGGCTTGGCGACGACCCCTGCTCCAGCGGCTGCACCCGCAGCGCCAGCACCTGCACGTTAGCGCGCTTCTGACCGCAGCAAACGGGTTGGCCCCAAGTGTTCAGCCTGCGTCGGCCCGCTCGAACACCGCCATGCTCTCCACGTGGGCCGTGTGCGCAAACATGTTCACCACCCCCGCCGCCGCGCAGCGGTAGCCGGCCTGGTGCACCAACAGCCCGGCGTCGCGCGCCAACGTGGACGGGTTGCAACTCACGTAAACGATGCGCTGCGGGGGGCGCCAATCGGTCGTCGCGCCAGCCGTTGCGGCTTGGGGGACGCCCTCTTGGCCCTCTTGGTCGCCTTGGCCACCTTGGGCCTGCTGCCAATCGGCCAGCGCCTTGACCAGCGCAAAAGCGCCCTCACGCGGCGGGTCCACCAGCCATTTTTCGGCCACTCCGTCGGCGCACAACTGCTGCGGCGTGATCTCGAACAGGTTGCGCACCTCGAACCGGGTCGGCGCCAAGCCGCCGCGCTGGCCTTGGTTCTCGGCCCAGTTGGCCTGGGCCCGCGCCACCAAGGAGGCGCTGCCCTCGATGCCCAGCACCGCGCGCGCCCGGGTTGCCAAAGGCAGGGTGAAGTTGCCTAGGCCGCAGAACCAGTCGATCACGCGCTCGTGGGCTTGCGGCGCCAGCAGTCGCACCGCACGCCCGACCAGCACCCGGTTGATGTGTGGGTTGACTTGGGTGAAGTCGGTTGGCCTAAAGGGCATGCGCAGCCCAAACTCGCTCAGGGCATAGTCTAGGCAGGGCTGCCCAGCGTCCGCATCCAGCAAGTGCGCGGTGTCGGGGCCTTTGGGCTGCAGCCACCACTGGATCGGGGCCGTGGCACTGCCATGGCTGTGTGCAAAGGCGCGCAAGCGGGCGCAATCGGCTGCGCTCAGGGGTTGCAAGTGGCGCAGCACCAGCGCCGTCACCGCATCGCCCACCGCCAGCTCGATCTGCGGGCAGGTCTCGCGCGCGTCCATGCTGCCAAACAACTCGCGCAGCGGCAGCAGCAGCGCGCTCACATGGGGCGGCAACACCGGACAGACGCGCATATCGGCCACATAGCGGCTCTTGCGTTCGTGAAAGCCGATCAGCACCTGCCCTTTTTTGTGCACGTAGCGCACCGACAGCCGGGCCCGGTAGCGGTAGCCCCATGCCGGGCCTGCAATGGCAGGCAGGATCGAGTCAGGGCGGACCTTGGCCAAGTGCCAGAGGTTGTCTTCCAGCACGCGCTGCTTGACCGCCACCTGGGCCGCCGTATCCAAATGCTGCATCTTGCAGCCGCCGCAAGCCCCGGCGTGCAGGCCAAAGTGTGGGCAACGCGGTTGCACGCGCAAGGCCGACTCGCGGTGTATCGCGCTCAGGTCGGCCTGTTCCCACTGGTTTTTGCTGCGCCGCGTTTTCGCGCTGACCCATTCGGTGGGCAAGGCGCCATCAATGAACACCACCTTGCCGTCGGGGCGCCGCGCCACCCCTTGGGCATCGAGGTCCATGGCATCGACGCGCAGCCAGCCCGCAGGTGGCAGGCTGGCGCACGGCAGAGCAACCGTTTCAGGACAGGCAGCTGGCTCGTTGCAATCGGAAGCGTTGACAGGCTCGGGGCAGGCCGTTGAGGTTTCAGCGCAGGCCATCAACGACGAGGCAAGAATGTGGCCGGATCGACCGGACGCCCTTGGCGCCGCACCTCGAAGTGCAATTTGACGCGGTCGGCGTCGCTGCTGCCCATTTCGGCAATGCGTTGCCCTTGGCGCACCACCTGGTCTTCGCGCACCAGCAGCGACTGGTTGTGTGCATAGGCGGTGAGGAAGGTGTTGTTGTGCTTGATGATGACCAGATTGCCATAGCCGCGCAACCCGGCTCCGGCGTACACCACCCGGCCCGCCGCCGCCGCCAGCACCGGGTCGCCGGCGCGGCCACCGATGCCGATGCCCTTGTTGCGTGACTCGTCAAAGGCCTCGATCACCGGGCCGGCGGCTGGCCAGATCAGGCTGATGGTGTCGGCTGTAGCCGCTGCCGGCGCCGGGGCCGGGGCCGCCGCTGCGACGCCTGGCGCTGCGCGAGCCGGCTCAGGCGCTGCCGCAGGGGGGGCGGGGTCGGTCAGCGCCCGGCCTTGCACGCTGGGGGTGGCCACCGGGGCCGCCGTGGTGCCGGCCGCGCTCGGGGCTGGGGCCGCAACCACTGGGCGCGCCGCCAATGCCGTTTCGGGTGGCACCACCCGCAGCACCTGCCCGACCTCGATCCGGTCGGGGTTCGTGATGCCGTTCCAAGCGGCGATGTCGCGCCAGCTTTGGCCCGTCTCCAAGCCGATGCGGATCAGGGTGTCGCCGGGGCGCACCGTGTAAAAGCCGGGTTGGCCGGCGTTTTCTGCTCCGGGTGGCAAGGGGGCCACCGCCGCCCGCGTTGCAGGCACGGGGCTGCGCTCAGCCACCGGCGCGCGTTGCTGTGGCGGTGCGGCACAGCCCAGCAGCAGCACGGCGCTCAGGGCCAAACCGCCCCAAAGGGCCGTGGAGTGGCCGCGCCGCCCTTTGGTCAAGCCAGACAAGGCGCCTGCGGTGCACCTGCCAAACCCCTGCCCCGCACTGGGCACAACCCTTGCATTCATACAATACCCCATCAATGATCCCATCCGGCTGGCACAGAGTCAGCCCACCCCAGATTTTAGGGGGACGAAGCGCACCGCATCGAGCACCTGCCGCTTCCAACCCTGCGCCGTGCGCTCGATCAACACCAGATGCTGCTGCCCCGGGCTGAGTTCCGTCGGCGCCACCAGCCGGCCGCCGATTTCGAGTTGCTCCAGCCACACCGAGGGCAACTCCGGCCCGGCCGCCGCCGCAACGATGCCGGCATAGGGGGCGCCGGCCGGGTAACCGAGCATGCCGTCGCCCAAGATCAGGTGCAAATTGGGCAGGCGCAGCTCGCGCAGGTTCTCGCGTGCGCGCTCGTGCAGGCCGCGCAGGCGCTCGATGCTGTAGACCTCGCGGCACAGCAGGCTTAACAGCGCCGCTTGGTAGCCGCAGCCGGTGCCGATTTCCAGCACCCGCCCCAGCGGCTGCGTTCGGCCCGCGCACAGCAGCTCCAGCATGCGCGCCACCATGGTGGGTTGCGAAATGGTCTGCCCCAAGCCGATCGGCAGGCTGATGTCTTCGTAGGCTTGCGAGGCCAGCCCCGTATCGACGAAGCGGTGCCGCTCCACCGTGGCCATGGCACGCTCCACCGCCGGGTGCTGCAGGCCTTGCGCCACCAGCCGGCGCACCAGCGCCAGCCGCACCGCTTCCGAATCCAGCCCGCTGCCCCGGGAGGCTTGCGTTGCGGCCGCCGGCCTACCCGCCGCGCTGCGCACCACGGGGGGCTGGGGCCGCAAACCCGGAATCTGCGCTGGAAAGGCTGGGCGGGTGGTCGGGCGCGAGGTCTGATGGACAGCGCCCGTCGCCGCCGGGCCAACTCCGGGTTTGGGGCGGTTCATGGCTGCGCCGGCCCCGCTGCGGGCGCGGGTGCGGGCACGGCCACCGGCTGGGCCCCGGGTGCCAGCGGGCGGGGGGCACGCGACCACTGCGCCACCGACTGGCCCCAGTAGGCCAGGCGCGCATGGTCGGTCAGATCGACCTGCAGCGGCGTCACGGCAACAAAACCGTGCTCGGCGGCATGAAAATCGGTGCCTTCGGCGTCGTCCTTGGCTGGGCCGGCGCTGCCGATCCAGTACATGGTGTCGCCGCGCGGGTTGACTTGGGTGATCACGCGCTCGGCCGCATGGCGCCGCCCCAGCCGCACCACCTTGAAGCCGCGCAATTCGTGCCTAGGCAGACAGGGCACGTTGACGTTGAGCAGCCACGGCTCGGCCGGGTGCGGCTGCTCGGCCGAGCGCGGTTGCGCCGCCGCCTGCACCGAGGGCAGCAGATGCCGCACCAGCTCCTGTGCCTTGGCCGCAGCGGCGTCCAGGTGTCGCCAGCCCTTTTCGGTTTGCGAAAAAGCAATCGCCGGGATGCCAAACAAATAGCCCTCCATGGCCGCGCCTACGGTGCCGGAGTAGATCGTGTCGTCGCCCATGTTGGCACCGTTGTTGATTCCCGACACGACCAGATCGGGCGTGTAGCCCAGCAGCCCGGTGAGCGCGATGTGCACGCAGTCGGCCGGGGTGCCATTGACGTAGCGAAAGCCGTTGGGGGCCGTGTGCACGTAGAGCGGCGAATGCAAGGTGAGCGCGTTCGACTTGGCGCTGTTGTTGTGCTCGGGCGCCACCACCTCCACGCTGGCGATTTCGCACAAGGCCTCATACAAAGCAACGATGCCCGCTGCCTGATAACCGTCGTCGTTGGACAAAAGGATCTTCATTGCCGGCAATTGTAGGCCGTCGCTGCCGAGACAGCGCGGCCCGCTGCCTGCGCGCCCGCAAACCTATGATGACCGCACCCCAACCTTTGAGGAGATGAGCATGCACGCTTGGATCTGCGACCACCCGACCGGCATCGACGCCCTGCGCTGGCAAGAGCAGCCCACCCCGCAGCCGCAAGCCGGTCAGGTGCTGATTGAAATTCGGGCCGCCAGCCTGAATTTCCCCGACTTGCTGATCGTCCAGAACAAATACCAGATCAAACCCACCCCGCCCTTCGTGCCGGGGGCCGAATACGCCGGCATCGTGCGCGCCGTGGGTGCGGGGGTGACGCACCTGCAAGTGGGCCAAGCGGTGGCCTGCCTGAGTGGCACCGGCGGCTTTGCCACCCACACGCTGGCTCCGGCGGCGCTGTGCCTGCCGCTGCCACCCGGTTTTGACTTGGTCGATGCCGCCGCTTTCATGATGACCTACGCCACCTCCTACCACGCCCTGCTCGACCGGGGTGCCTTGCAGGCGGGTGAAACGGTGCTGGTGCTGGGGGCCGCAGGCGGGGTGGGCACGGCAGCCATACAGATTGCTCGCCAAGCCGGCGCCACCGTGATCGCCGCCGCTTCCAGCGCCGAAAAATGCGCCCTGTGCCAGCAAGTGGGCGCGCACCAGACCATCAACTACAGCGTACACCGGCCCGAGGGCAGCTTGCGCGAGGCCATCAAAGCCGCCTGCGGCGGCCGTGGGCCCGATGTGATCTACGACCCGGTTGGCGGGGATCTGGCCGAACCGGCGCTGCGCTCGATCGCCTGGCGCGGCCGCTACCTGGTGATCGGCTTTGCCGCTGGCCCGATCCCGAGCCTGCCGCTGAACCTGCCGCTGCTCAAAGGGGCTTCGGTGGTGGGGGTGTTCTGGGGCGAGTACGCCAAGCGCGAACCCCAAGCCAACGCCGCCATGCTGCAGACGCTGGTGCAGTGGATGGCGCAGGGCCAGATTAAACCGGTCATCGACCGCACCCTGCCCATGCGCGAACTGCCGCAGGCACTGCGCCTGATGGGCCAGCGCCAGGTCAAGGGCAAACTGGTGTTGCTCAACCCGGATTGAGTTCCCGTGCCCGGCACAATTCAGCGGCAGCATTGATCTAGGTCAAAGATTTTGGTTCCGTCGGGGTTTACATTGTTTGTAACAAAAGTTTACCAACCCCGAAGGAGAGTGCTCCATGAAGATCAAAGCCATCGCCGCTGCCGTGGCGCTTGCCGCTGCCGGTTACGCCGTTGCATCGTCCCCCGCGCCTGCGCGCACCGGCCCAGCCGCCACCCCCACTGCGGCACCCGCGGCGGCGGCGGCGCGCGGCGCGGCCCCGGCTGCGGCCCCTGCGCCAACCCGAGCGGCGGTGCCGCCCATTCCGGCCGCGCCGGCGGGAGCGGACGACCCGTTCCGTCACCTGTTCGCCCCCATCCAGCCGCCGCAGAGCATCAACATAGGCAAGGCCAACTTGGGCAAGATGATGTTCTTTGAGCCGCGCCTGTCGCGCTCGGGCTTCATCTCCTGCAACTCCTGCCACAACGTCAGCCGCGGCGGCTCCGACAACCTGCGCGTCTCGATCGGCGACCGCTGGCAAGCCGGCACGCTCAATTCACCCACCGTGTTCAACGCCGCGCTCAACATCGCGCAGTTCTGGGACGGCCGCGCCGCCACCCTGCAAGCCCAAGCCGGTGGCCCGATTGCCAATCCGGTCGAGATGGCGTTCACGCACGAACTGGCCATCGACATGCTGGAGTCGATCCCCGAGTACGTGCGCCAATTCCGCTTGGTGTTCGGGCAAGAGCGCATCACCATGGAGCAAGTCACCGCCACCTTGGCCGAGTTCCAAAAAACCCTGCTCACGCCCAACTCGCGCTTTGACCAGTGGCTGCTGGGCGACACCACCGCGCTCAACGCCAACGAACTGGCCGGCTACCGCCTGTTCAACCAAGCCGGCTGCATGGCCTGCCACAACGGGGTCAACCTGGGTGGCAACGCGTTCCAGAAAATGGGCGTGGTCGAGCCCTACCACAGCTTGGCGGGCGCCAGTGCGGTGGGCCGGGCCGCCGTCACCGGCAAAGACGCGGACCGCTTCAACTTCAAGGTGCCCACCTTGCGCAACGTCGACATGACCTACCCCTATTTCCACGACGGTGCCGCCAACACCCTGACCGAGGCGGTGGATGTGATGGGGCGCTTGCAACTCGGGCGGCGCTTTAGCGACCAAGAAAACGCGCAGATCGTGGCCTTCCTAAAAACCCTGACCGGCGACCAGCCCGCCTTCACCATCCCGCATCTGCCGCCGTCGTCCGACCGCACCCCGCGGCCCAACCCCTTCAACTGAGTTGCGGGGCTGCCCCTAGGCGCACCCAGTGGGTGCGCCTAGAATTTACAAAGCCACCGCAACCGCCAGCGCTGGCTTTTTTTCATGGCCCTCATGACGACGCCGCACCCCAGCCAGAACCACCTGCTCGCCGCCCTGCCTGCTGCAGAATTTGAGCCCCTGCTGGCGCATCTGGAACGGGTCGAGCTGGCAGTGGGCGACACGCTCTACCAACCCGGCGGCCAGTTGCGACACGCCTATTTTCCGACCAGCGCCATTGTCTCGCTGCACTACGTGACGGCATCCGGCGCCTCGGCCGAATCGGCGGGTGTAGGCAATGAAGGCGTGGTTGGCATTTCGCTGTTCATGGGCGGCGACACCACGTCCAGCTCGGCCGTGGTGCAGACTGCAGGCCAAGCCTACCGCATGGCGTCCGCCACGCTGCAGCAGGAATTCAAGCGCGCCGGCCTGTTCCAGCGCTTGCTGCTGCGCTACACCCAGGCGCTGATGACGCAAATGGCGCAGACCACGGTCTGCACGCGCCACCACTCGGTGGAACAGCAGCTGTGCCGCTGGCTGCTGCTGACGCTGGACCGGCTGCCGTCGAACCAGTTGGTCATGACGCAAGAGCTGATCGCCCACATGCTGGGCGTGCGCCGCGAAGGCATCACCGAGGCGGCCGGCAGGCTGCAGAGCGCGGGCGTAATCAGCTACCGGCGCGGGCACATTGCGGTGCAAGACCGCGCCGGACTGGAGACCCGCGCCTGCGAATGCTACGCCGTGGTGAGGTCAGAACTCGAGCGCCTGCTGTGCGATGTGCGCTACCGGCAGGATGGCAACGAGGCCCCCACCGACGCCGCATCGTCGAAATAACTGCGCGCTGCGCCGAGTTCGCGCAACCTATGTTCGCTAGCAGACAGACGGAAATGCGGGCACCCCCTATTCTTGACGCATCGGAAGCAGCAGGCGGCACGCTCTACACCGTGGTCAGGCGCACTGCCTGTTGCCCATCCGAGTTTGTCTCATCAAGGAATCTCTATGAAAACCCTACAGAAATTTGCCATCGCAAGTGCCTCCGCCATCCTGTTGCTGGGCTTGAGCGGTTGCGCCGGCATGACGGCGCAAGAAAGAAGCACGGCCATCGGTGCCGGGGCGGGTGCGGTCGGCGGCGCCATCCTGACGGGTGGTAGCCCACTCGGCACCGTGGGCGGCGCGGCCGTCGGCGGTGTGATCGGCCACGAAGTCGGCAGGTGATGCCGGCCGCAGCGCACCGCGCCAAGACGGCGGTGCGAGGCCGTCAGGCACCACACCAAGCCGGGCGCGCGGCGCTCCAACGACAACCTTGCTGAGGAACGCATCATGTTATACACCATTGCAATCGTCTTGGGCATCCTCTGGCTGCTGGGCATGGTATCCGCGCAAACCTTGGGCGGCCTGATCCACATCCTGTTGGTCATCGCGATCATCGTCATCCTGCTGCGCGTGATCCAAGGTCGCCGCCTTTAAGGGTGTGCGTGCGCGTGCCGGCGCGCGCCCCATGCATCCTGTTTAGATAGGTGAAAAATGATTAACGCAATCAAAATACTGGGTTTCGCCTTGATCGTGGCGGGTGGCTTGGGCCTGCTGTATGGCGGCTTCACCTACACCCAAGAGACGCATCAGGCCGTGCTGGGGCCGATCGAACTGACGGTGCAAGACAAGCAGACCGTGAACATTCCCATTTGGGCCAGTATCGGGGCGATTGTGGCGGGTGGCTTGCTGCTGCTTGTGCGCATCAAGTAGGCTGCGGTTGCAGACTCACGAGCGGGATCCGCCTTGCGCGGCGCTGCCCGTGATGCCCGTGTGTGGAATGGTCTGTGTGGCATGGTCAAGCGCTGGCCTACAATTGCTTGCCTATGCGTAAGTTGAACGCAAGCTTTGAGACCAACCCACCCGCAGCCTACTGCACCATCCACCCATGAAAACCCCCCCAGCGCTACTGGAGCAACACGGCCCGCGTGAGGCCATGGAATACGACGTGGTCGTCGTCGGCGGCGGGCCGGCCGGGCTGGCCTGCGCCATCCGCCTCAAGCAGCTGGCGACCGAAAAAGGGGCCGAGCTGAGCGTGTGCGTGCTGGAAAAGGGCTCCGAGCCCGGCGCGCACATTTTGTCGGGCGCGGTGATGGACCCGCGCGCCTTGAACGAACTGCTGCCCGACTGGAAGCAGCGCGGGGCCCCGCTGCACCAAGCCGTGAGCGGCGACGACGTGCTTTTTTTGCGAGAAAAATCGGCCACCCGCACCCCGGACTGGCTGGTGCCGCGCAATTTTCACAACCACGGCTGCTACGTGATCAGCCTCGGGGCGGTTTGCAAGTGGCTGGCCGAGCAGGCCGAAGCGCTGGGGGTGGAGATTTTCCCCGGCTTTGCCGCCGCCGAGGTGCTCTACCACGAGTCCGGTGCGGTCAAGGGCGTGGCCACTGGCCACCTGGGGCTGGGCAAAGACGGGCAACCGGGGCCCGACTTCCAGCTTGGCATGGAACTGCACGCCAAATACACCGTGTTTGCCGAGGGCGCGCGCGGGCACCTAGGCAAGCAGTTGATCGAGCGTTTTGAGCTCGACGCGGGCAAAGACCCGCAAGCCTACGGCATCGGCATCAAAGAGCTGTGGGAAATCCCGCCCGCACAAGCCAAACCGGGGCTGGTGGTGCACACCGCGGGCTGGCCGCTGGACAACCGCACCTACGGCGGCGGATTTTTGTACCACCTGGAAGGCAACCGGGTCACGCTGGGCTTCGTGGTCGGGCTTGATTACGCCAACCCGTGGCTGAGCCCCTTCGAGGAAATGCAGCGCTGGAAAACCCACCCGAGCATCTGCGCCCACATCCAAGGCGGCAAGCGCATCGGTTATGGCGCGCGGGCGATTACCGCTGGCGGCCTGCTGAGCCTGCCCAAAACCGTGTTTCCGGGTGGCGCCTTGGTCGGCTGCGAGGCCGGCACCCTGAACGCGGCGCGCATCAAGGGCAGCCATGCCGCCCTGAAAACCGGCATGTTGTGCGCCGAGGCCGCCTTCGAGGCGGTGCAGGCCGGCCGCAGCGGCGACGAACTGAGCGCCTACCCGGCCGCCTTCGAGCAAAGCTGGCTGCACCAGGAACTGGACCAGGCGCGCAACTTCAAGAGCTGGTTCAAAAAGGGCAACACCGTGGGCGCGCTCATGACCGGCGTCGAGCACTGGCTGCTGCCCAAAATCGGCCTCAAGCGCCCGCCCTGGACGCTGCACCGCCACGCCCCCGACCACAGCTTTTTGCGCCCGGCGGCCGAGTGCGCGCGCATCGACTACCCCAAGCCCGACGGCAAGCTCACCTTCGACCGCCTCTCCAGCGTGTTCGTGAGCAACACCAACCACAACGAACACCAGCCCGCGCACCTGACGCTGCGCGACGCCAGCGTGCCGGTGCAGACCAACCTAGCGCGCTACGCCGGTCCCGAGAGCCGCTACTGCCCGGCCGGGGTGTATGAGTTCGTCGATGCCGAGGGTGGCGGCCAGCGGCTGCAGATCAACGCCCAAAACTGCGTGCACTGCAAGACCTGCGACATCAAAGACCCGACCCAAAACATCGTCTGGGTCACGCCCGAGGGCGGGGGCGGGCCGAATTACGCGGGGATGTGATAAGGGCGTCAAAATCCTGTGTTAGGGTACACAGCGGCTTCGGTTTGGAAACCCTTTGTGGGAACCTGACCGGGGTGCGAGCGATCGATAGCCACAGTGTTCACCGTTGTTTTTCAACCCTCAGGAGTAAGCATGGACCTCTCTAAAGTTCTGGACAAGGCCTACAAGGGCCTGCCTTTGTCTGAAGTGGCCGACGCCCCGGTCGATGCGCTGCAGGGCGTCTCGGTCGCCGACGCCGAAAAGCTGGAAGCGGCTTTTGGCATCAAGACCGTGCGCGATCTGGCCACCAACAAATACTTCCTCGCCGCCCAAGCCATCGTCGATGAGGCCGACGACGTGGAAGGCGAAGCCGACTGACGCGCGTTCCAAACCAGCATCCAGCCGGGGCCGGGTCTTGCGCGTCGGTTCTGCTTGGCCCATGCGGGCCGCACCCTCTGTGGGCTGCGGCCTTTTTTTATGGCGGCCTTTTTGGCTTCGGCCCATTTCCTTGCCCGCCGGTTTGGCCCGATTTCTGCGCTACAGTCTGCGCCCATGAGCGCCCTTCAACCCCACCCCGAACCCACAGCCCCTGCTGCGGCCGCCCCTCACGCCCCGGCGCTGCAACGCACCCCGCTGTACGCCCTGCACCAAGAGCTGGGCGCGCGCCTGGTGCCCTTTGCCGGCTACGAGCTGCCGGTGCAGTACCAAGGGCCGGGCCAGGGCCTGCTGGCCGAGCACCTGCACACCCGCGCCAGCGCCGCCTTGTTTGACGTCTCGCACATGGGGCAGGTGCGCCTGCACGGCCCCGACGCCGCCGCGGCACTCGAAACCCTGCTGCCCATGGACGTGCTCGGCCTAGGGCCCAACCAGCAACGCTACGGCCTGCTGCTCAACGATGCGGGCGGCATCCTCGACGACCTGATGTTCCTGCGCAGCGGCGCATACTTGGGGCTGGTGCTCAATGGCGCTTGCAAGGCGGCCGATCTGGCGCACCTGCAGCAGCGCATCGGGGCGCGCTGCAGCATCGAAGCCCTGCCCGAGCAGGCGCTGCTGGCGCTGCAAGGCCCGCTGGCCGCTGTGGCGCTGCAGCGGCTGCTGCCAGGGGCCGAAAAGCTCATCTTTATGCAAGGTGCAGCGCTGGCGTGGCAGGGCCACGCGCTCACCCTCACGCGCAGCGGCTACAGCGGCGAAGACGGCTTCGAGATCTCACTGCCCGCACCCGCAGCCGAGGCCTTTGCGCGCGCGCTGCTGGCGCAGCCCGAAGTGAAACCAGCTGGCTTGGGGGCGCGCAACTCGCTGCGGCTCGAAGCCGGGCTGTGCCTGTACGGGCAAGACCTCGACACCAGCACCACCCCGGCCGAAGCGGCGCTGGGCTGGGCGGTGCAGAAGGTGCGGCGCAGCGGCGGTGCCCGCGCCGGGGGCTTTCCGGGTGCCGAGCGCGTGCTAGCCGAACTCGAAGGCCGCCAGCCGCTGGCGCGCAGGCGCGTCGGGCTCATTGCCAGCGAGCGCGTGCCGGTGCGCGAACCGGCGCTGCTGCAAAGCCCCGCCGGCGAAGCCGTGGGGCAGGTGAGCAGCGGCTTGCTTAGCCCAAGCCTGAACCAGCCCATCGCCATGGGTTACGTGGCCCCTGAATACGCCGCCGTGGGCACTGCGCTGCAAGCCATGGTGCGCGGCAAGCCCGTGCCCATGACGGTGTGCGCCCTGCCCTTCGTTCCCACCCGCTACCATCGCGGGTAAATCATTTGCGCGCTTGGCGCGCCCCACCCCCATGCAAGGAATACCCATGAGCTTGAAATACACCCCCGATCACGAATGGGTGCGCGTCGAAGGCGACTGCGCCACCGTCGGCATCACGGCGCACGCGCAAGACGCGCTGGGCGATGTGGTGTTCGTGGATCTGCCCGAAATCGGCGCCGCGTTGGCGCAAAAAACCGTGGCCGGCGTGGTCGAATCCGTGAAAGCGGCGTCCGACATTTATATGCCGCTCAGCGGCACCGTGCTCGAGGTCAACGAGGCGCTGCGCGCCGACCCGGCGCTGGCCAACTCCGACCCGCTGGGCGCGGGCTGGTTTTTCAAAATCCGCTTCAGCCAGCCGGCCGAACTGAATACCCTGCTCGACGAAGCCGCCTACACCCAGTTGACGCAGTGAGCGCGGGGTAAGCGCGCCGTTCGCGCCCCTGCAAGCACACCCCCACCATTTACCCCCGCTGCGGCCCGCTCGCGATATGACCCACCCTGCCCAAACCCCCTTGAGCGAACTCGAACAAGCCACCGAGTTCCATGCCCGCCACATCGGCCCCAGCGCCGCCGATGAGGCGCAGATGCTGCGCGCCATCGGGGTTGAGTCGCGCCGCGCCCTGATCGAGGCCATCGTGCCGCCCGGCATCGTGCGCGCGCAAGCCATGCAACTGCCGCCGGCCGTGGGCGAAGCGGCGGCGCTGGCCGAACTCAAGGCCATCGCGCAGCAAAACCAGGTGCTGCGCAGCTTTATCGGGCAGGGTTATTACGGCACCCACACGCCTGGCGTGATTTTGCGCAACATCCTGGAAAGCCCGGCCTGGTACACCGCCTACACCCCCTATCAGGCCGAGATTTCGCAGGGCCGCATGGAGGCGCTGCTCAACTTCCAGACCCTGGTCTGCGACTTGACCGGGATGGACATCGCCAACGCCTCCATGCTCGACGAAGCCACCGCCGCCGCCGAAGCCATGACGCTGGCCAAGCGCTCGGTCAAGGCCAGCGGACACACGATCTTGGTCAGCGCCGATTGCCACCCGCAGACCATCGAGGTGCTGCAAACCCGCGCCGCCCCGCTCGGCCTGGTGGTGCAACTGACGCACTCGGCCGAGGAATGGCAGACTGCGCTGCAGCAAGACCACTACTTCGCCGCCCTCAACCAGTACCCCAGCAGCAGCGGCTGGCTGGCCGACTGGCAGGCCAGCGCCGACGCCATCCACGCCAAGGGCGCGGCGCTGCTGCTGGCCACCGACCTGCTGGCCCTGACCGTGCTCAAAGAACCCGGCGCGATGGGGGCCGACATCGTTTTTGGCAGCAGCCAACGTTTCGGCATGCCCATGGGCGCAGGCGGCCCGCACGCCGCTTTCCTGGCCTGCCGCGACGCCTTCAAGCGCTCGCTGCCCGGCCGCTTGGTGGGGGTGAGCGTGGATGCGCACGGCCAGCGCGCCTACCGGCTGGCGCTGCAAACACGTGAGCAGCACATCCGGCGCGAAAAAGCCACCTCCAACATCTGCACCGCACAGGTGCTGCCGGCCGTGGTGGCCAGCATGTACGCGGTCTATCACGGGCCGCAGGGGTTGCGCCGCATCGGCGAGCGCGTGGCGCGCTACACCGCCATTTTGGCGGCCGGGCTGGAGCAGCTCGGGGTGCGGCTGCTGCACCAGAGCGCCTTCGACACCCTGACGCTGGACTTGGGCAGCGCCGACGCCGCCGCCGCGCTGCACCAGCGCGCGCAAGCCCAGGGCATGAACCTGCGCCGCTATGCGCATGAGGGCGTGGGCGTGGGCAAGGGCGAGCGTGCGGCCTGGGTAGGCATCAGCCTGGACGAAACCACCACCCGCGCCGACCTGTATCAGCTCTGGGGCCTGCTGGCCGACGGCGCGCACGCCCTCACCTGCTTGGGCGAGCTGGAACACGAGACCGAGCCGCGCATCCCACCGGCGCTGCGCCGCCGCAGTGCTTACCTGACGCACCCGGTGTTCAAGCGCTGCCAGAGCGAGACCGCCATGCTGCGCTACATCCGCTCCTTGTCGGACCGCGACCTGGCGCTGGACCGCAGCATGATCCCGCTCGGCTCCTGCACCATGAAGCTCAATGCCAGCAGCGAGATGATCCCCATCACCTGGCCCGAGTTCGCGCACCTGCACCCCTACGCCCCGGCGGAACAGATGCAAGGCTACCGTTTGCTCGACGAGCAACTGCGCGCCTGGCTGTGCGAGGCCACCGGCTACGCCGGCATCAGCTTGCAGCCCAACGCCGGCTCGCAGGGCGAATACGCCGGCCTGCTGGCGATCCGCGCCTGGCAGGCCGCCAACGGGCAGGGCCAGCGCGACATCTGCCTGATCCCGCAGTCGGCCCACGGCACCAACCCGGCCACGGCGCAGATGGTCGGCCTGCAAGTGGTGGTGACGCGCTGCGACGAGGCCGGCAACGTGGACTTGGCCGATTTGCAAGCCAAGTGCGAGCAATACAGCCAGCGCCTTGCGGCGGTGATGATCACCTACCCCAGCACCCACGGCGTGTTCGAGACTTCGGTGCGCGAACTGTGCGCGCTGGTGCACCGCCACGGCGGCCGGGTCTATATCGACGGCGCCAACCTGAATGCGCTGGTCGGCCTGGCGGCACCCGGCGAATTCGGCGGCGACGTGAGCCACCTGAACCTGCACAAAACCTTCTGCATCCCGCATGGCGGCGGCGGACCCGGCGTGGGCCCGGTGTGCGTAGTCCCCGACCTGCTGCCCTACCTGCCCGGCCACGCCAGCGCCCAGGCCGTGGGGGCTTATACCGGCAGCGCAGCGCCTGCAGGCGCAAGCGTGGGGGCCACACCAGTCGGGGCCATCTCAGCTTCACCGCTGGGCAATGCCGCCGTGCTGCCGATCTCGTGGATGTACATCCGCATGATGGGTGCCGACGGCCTGCGCGCCGCCACCGAGAGCGCCATCCTGAGCGCCAACTACATCAGCCGCCGCCTGGCGCCGCACTACCCCACCCTCTACGCCAGCCGCGAGCAGCACGTGGCGCACGAATGCATCCTGGACTTGCGCCACTTCAAGGAAAGCTGCGGCGTCATGGCCGAAGACGTGGCCAAGCGCCTGATCGACTACGGTTTTCACGCGCCCACCCTGAGCTTTCCGGTCGCCAACACGCTGATGGTCGAACCCACCGAGAGCGAACCGCTGCCCGAGCTGGACCGCTTCATCGCCGCCATGAGCGCCATCCGCGAGGAAATCCGCCTGATCGAAACCGGCCACTGGCCGCGCGACGACAACCCGCTCAAAAACGCCCCGCACTGCGCCGCGCAGCTCACGCGCTCCGACTGGCCGCACCCCTACCCGCGCGAAGTGGCGGCCGCCCTGCACGGCAGCGCCTTGGCCGGCAAATACTGGCCCCCGGTTGGGCGCGTGGACAACGTCTACGGCGACCGCAACCTGTTTTGCTCCTGCCCGCCGCTGGAGGAATTGCCCTAAGCCCTAACACCGGACCAGTTCGTTTAAGGCGCCACGGCGCGCTTGATGCCGAGCGCCATGGGGCGCGGCAAATGCCGCAGCGAGTGCAGCAGATAGGGCAACAAGCGCAGCTTCAGACCACTGACCGAGCGCGGCACCACCGCTTCGATCAGGTGCGGGCCGGGGGTGCGCAGGGCGTGCTCGAGCGCGTCCAGAAATTCTTCGGTGCTGCGGGCGCGGCGCGAGGGCACGCCCATGCCTTGCCCCAGCGCCACAAAGTCCAGCGGCGGCTGGCTCAGGTCGAACTGCTGCTGCGCGGCCCGCCCGCCTGCTTCGGCCCCGACGCGCTGCAACTCCAGGTTCAAGATGGCGTAGCTGCGGTTGTTGAAGACGATGTTGATCACGTGCAGCCGCTCGCGCGCCATGGTCCAGAGCGCTTGCAGGGTGTACATGGCCGAGCCGTCGCCGTTGAGCGAGATCACCGGCCGATCTGGGCAGGCCAAGGCGGCCCCAACGGCACAGGGCATGCCCTGGCCAATGGCCCCGCCAGTGAGGGTGAGCAGATCGTGCGCCGGCGCACCGGCGCTGTAGAGCGGCAGCAGCAGGCCGGAGGTCTGGGCTTCATCAACCACGATGGCGCGCTCGGGCAGCAGGTGCCCCAGCGCTTTGCAGACCTTGTCGGCGCTGAATTTGCCGCTCGGGCGCGGGGCGCGCCGGGCCGGCTGCAAGGCGGGCGTGGCTTGTGCGGCTCCCACGGTCTGCACCAGTTGTTCCAAGCTTCCAGCCACATCTTGCTCGGCGCTGCACAGGGTGTGCAGCGTGCAGCCCTCGGGTACCAAGCGGCTGGCTTGGCCGGGGTAGGCAAAAAACGAGACCGGCTCTTTGGCGTCGATCAAAACCAAATGATCGAGGCCGCGCAGTTGCACCGCGGCCAGTTCGGCCAGATAAGCGATGCGCTCGACGGCGGGCAGGCCGGCCCCGCGCTGCATGCGGGTCGGGAAGGTTTCGGCAAACAGTTGCACCCCGGTGTGCGCGGCCAGGCGCGCCGCCGCCAGCAGGGCCGTCTGGCGCAGTGCGCGGCCGCCCAGCAGCAGCGCTTTGCGCCCCGGGCCTTGCAGCACACGGGCCAAACGCTCCAACGCATCGGTGCTGGCCAAGGGCGGCGCGGCCGCAGGGGCCGCTGCCAGCGGCTGCGCGCCCTCACCCCACGAGACGTCGGCCGGCAAGATCAGGGTGGCGACGGCACCCGGTGGGCCCTTGCAGGCGGCCAAGGCATCGAGCGCGTCCTGGCACAGCGCTGGGCTGCTGGCCGAGGTGCGCACCCAGAGCGAGACGTTGCGCGCCACGGTCTCAATATCCGACTGCAAGGGTGCGTCGTGCTGCACGTGGCGGGTGGCGTGGTCGCCCACGATGTTGAGCAGCGGCACCCGGGCCTTGCGCGCATTGTGCAAGTTGGCCAAGCCGTTGCCCAAGCCACAGCCTAGGTGCAGCAGGGTGGCGGCGGGTTTGTCGGCCATGCGTGCGTAACCGTCGGCGGCCCCGGTGGCCACGCCTTCGAACAAGGTCAGCACGGCGCGCATCTGCGGCGTGCGGTCGAGCGCGGCGACGAAGTGCATTTCCGAGGTGCCGGGGTTGGTGAAGCAGGTGTCGACACCGGCATCGACCAGGGTTTTGAGCAGGGCATGGGCGCCGTTCATGGGGTGTCTCCAAGGGCAAGGTGGCGTGCGGCGGCGCGCGCCGTGAGGATGCAGCCGGGCAGGAAGGTGCCCTCCAGCGAGCGTTTGCCGCAGGCCCCGCCGCCACCAAAACCGGCTGCCTCACCAACGGCGTAGAGGCCGGGCAGCGGCTGGCCGGTGTGGTCGAGCACCCGGCTGTGCAAGTCGGTCTGCAAGCCGCCCAGGCTCTTGCGGGAGATAAGCCGCACCTGAATGGCGATATACGGCCCGGCCCCGGGCTGGCTCAAGGGCGCCGGGGCGCAGGTGCGCAGCCGATCGGGGCCCCAAAGCCGGGCGTGCAGGATGCGGCGGATTTGATCGTCGTTGCAGTGCGCCAGCCCGGCGCTGAACTGGGCGTCGAAGGCGGCCACGGTGGCTTGCAGGGTGCCGGGGGCCAGGTCTGGGTTGCCAGCGAGCGCGTTCATGCGCTGCTCCAGCTCGGGCAGGGTGTCGGCGGCGATGAACTGCGGGCTCTCGGCCAGCATCTGGCGCACCAGCCGGTGGTTGCCGAGCAGGGTTTCGCGCAAAAACGCCAGCCAGTTGCGCTCGCGGATGTGCAGGTTGTGTTCGGCGCCGGAAATCGCCAGCTCCTTGGCGGCGATGCGCCAGTTGAGCAACTGCCACGTGTAGCCGCGCGGTTGCGCCGCCACCTGCTGGCACAGGGCGTGGGTGTCAAAACCGGTGACCAGCGCTTGCGGCCCGATGCGCCGCCCGCTGCTGTCGAGCCAGAGCGCCGATTTGCAGGGTATGAGCGAGAGCCCATGCCCAGCGAAATGCGGCTGTGGGTGCGGCACCCCGGCGGCGTAGTTCCACATTCGCCCAGCGTGCGTGACCTGCCCACCCAAGGCCTGCACGCGCTGATGCAACACACCGTCGGCGTAGGGGTGGGCGCCGTTGAGCAGATCGGGCGGTGGCGCTGAGCCAGTCGGCCAGTGGCGGCGCACCTGCTCCAGGCTGCCGTTGATCCCGCCGGTGGCGACCACCACATGATCGGCCTCGAAAACCTGCTCGACCCCGCTGGCTTCGTCGATGGCGATGGCCCCATTGACACGGCCCGCCAGCCGCGTGAGTTCGGTGACGCGGTGCCGATGCCGCAGCAGCAGGCGATCGCTGCCACGGCTGCGTGCGGCTTGCTGCAAGGCGGCGATGACGGTCTGCGTCAGGTGCGCGGCGGTGCCCCACAGCACGTGGTAGCGCGGCAGGCTGTTGCCCTCGCCGTACTGGCCGCGCTCGACCCAGTTGACGGCAGGCAAAAAGCGCAGGCCGTGACCCAGCAGCCACTCATAAACCTCGGGCGTGCTGCGCTGCACGTAATGTTCGGCCCAGCGCCGGGGCCACACTTCGCTGGCATCGAGCTCGCCAAAGCGCAGCCAGTCTTGCAAGGCCCGCTCGGGGCTGTCGGGGATGCGCTTGCGCCGCTGCAGCGGGGTATCGATCAGGCACATGCCGCCAAAAGCCCAGCGCGCCAGACCGCCCAGACGCTCTGGGGTGTCGCGGTCCAGCAGCGTGACGCGCCGACCAGCGCGCAGGCACTCCAGCGCCGTCACCAAGCCGGCCAGCCCAGCGCCGATGACTAGGACCTCGGTGCGCGGCAGGGTGGGCATGGCAGGATTCCTTGGGAACGTTCAGATCTCTTCGATGCGCAACGGCGGGTAGCTGTCCCAGCTCTGGCAGCCGGGGCAGTGCCAGAAGTACTGGCGCGCCTCAAAGCCGCAGCCGGCGCAGCGGTAGCGTTTGAGCGGCTCGCAGGCGCGCTCGAGCGCCGGTTTGATGAGGCTTTCTTCTTCTGGCAGGCCCCAGTGAGCCCCACCCAGCCACAGGTTGGCGGCCACCAGCGAGGGCTCTCGCCTCAAGTGTTCGAGGTAACGGGCGCGCGCCGCTTGCACATCGTCTTCTAGGCTGGCCAAGGCTTGCGTGACGTCGAGCGAGGCTGTGTGCTGCTGACTCCACTGTTGCAGTGTGGCCCGCACGGCCTGGGTGCGCCCCAGGCGTTTGCCCCACAGCGCCAGATTGTGCGCCACCAGCGGCAGGTGCGAGGGCGTGTGCTGCACCAGGTGCTGCAAGGCATCCCAAGCCCCTTCGGTCTGCTGCAGGCTGTGGCGCAAATCGGCCAGCTGCACCCAAGCCCGCGCCGATTCGGGGATGCGCTGCACCAGTTGCTCCAGCAGCACCAAGGCCTCGGTGGTGTGCTGCTGCTGGCGCAAGGTGGCGGCTTGCTCGCAGCGGTAATGCGCCAGCCGCAACTGAAAGCTGCCACGACCGGCGTCCTCGAGCAGCTCGGCCATTGCGCCCGCTTGGCTCCAGTCGCGCGTGCGCTCGTAAATGGCCAGACGGGCCAATCGGGCATCGGTTTGCAACGGGGTGCCTTCGAGCCGCAACAGCGCCGCCTCGGCGCGGTCGAGCAGGCCCGCCTTAAGAAAATCCTGCGCCAGCGCATGGCGCGCACGCTCGGTCTCGCGGGCCGACAAGTCGGCGCGCGCCAGCAGGTGCTCGTGCACCCGCACCGCGCGGTCGTAGTCGCCGCGGCGGCGAAACAAGTTGCCCAGCGCAAAATGCAGCTCGGAGGTGTCGGGGTCGTTTTGCACCGCCTCGATGAAGGCGTCGATGGCCTGGTCGTGTTGCTCGTTGAGCAGGTGGTTCAGGCCCCGAAAGTAGGCCTTGGGGGCGCGCCGGTTTTCTAGCCGCATCTGGCGCAAATCGAAGCGCGAAGCCAGCCAGCCCAGCGCAAATGCCGCCGGCAGGCCCCAGAGCAGGCTGATTAGGTCAAATTCCATGAGGAGGTGGTTCGCCGCCGCCGCTTGCTTTGGATTCGGTGTGGCTGACCGGTGCAGCCACTGCGGCCCGTGCCGCCCGGCGCGCGCGCAGCCACAGCGGCGTCATGACCGCCACACCCAGTGCGACACCCAGCACCAGCGCCGCCAGCACCACCAGCACCAGCGGGGCGTCCCAGTAGGCACCAAAAAACAAATGCAGACGAACGGCGCCTTGGTTGTTGAGCGCGAACGCAAACACGACAAAAAAAATGGCTGCCTTGAGCAGCCACGAGAGGTAATTCACGCTTGCCCCCAGTGGTGTGCAAGATTGTAGCGGGCTTGCGCGCCCCCACACCCTTGCACACGCGCTGGCGCACTCAAGCGGAATTTGAACGGGAGGCCGCGCCCCCGGCATCGACCTGCTCGCGCAGGGCTTTACCGGGTTTGAAGTGCGGCACGCGCTTGGCCTCGATGGCCACGCTCGCACCGCTGCGCGGGTTGCGGCCCATGCGCGCCGCGCGTTCGTTCAGCGTAAAGCTGCCAAAACCGCGCACCTCGACGCGCTGGCCCTTGACCAAGGCCTGCGCAATGGCCGACAGGATCGTCTTGACGGCCAATTCGGCATCGCGCTGACCCAACTGGCCAAAGCGCTCTGCCAAAGCCTGCACCAGATCGCTGCGCGTCATGGCCGGGTCAACCGTTGTTGTCGAGCTTGGCGCGCAGCAGGGCCCCGAGGCTGGTGGTGCCCGCATTGCCCGCATTTTGCTGGCTCAGGTTGGCCATCGCCTCTTGCTGCTCGGCCATGTCCTTGGCTTTGATCGAAAGCTGGATGTTGCGCGTCTTGCGGTCCACGTTGACCACCACGGCCGTCACTTCATCGCCCTCTTTGAGCACGTTGCGAGCGTCTTCAACCCGGTCGCGCGCGATTTCGGAAGCCCGCAGGTAGCCGATCACGTCGCTGCCGAGGTCGATTTCGGCGCCTTTGGCGTCCACCGTCTTGACCTTGCCGGTCACGCTGGCACCCTTGTCGTTCATCGAGACGAAGGTGGTGAAGGGGTCGCCGTCGAGCTGTTTGATGCCCAAGCTGATGCGCTCACGCTCCACATCGACCGCCAGCACGATGGCCTCGACTTCTTGGCCTTTCTTGAAGTTGCGCACGGCGGTTTCGCCGGCTTCGTTCCAAGACAGGTCGGACAAATGCACCAAGCCGTCGATGCCCGCGGCCAAGCCGACGAACACGCCGAAGTCGGTGATGGAGCGGATCGGGCCCTTGACGCGGTCGCCGCGCTTGGTGGCTTCGGCAAACTCGTGCCAAGGGTTGGCGCGGCACTGTTTCATGCCCAGCGAGATGCGGCGCTTGTCTTCGTCGATCTCGAGCACCATCACCTCGACCTCGTCACCCAGGGCGACCAGTTTGTTGGGGGCGATGTTCTTGTTGGTCCAGTCCATTTCAGAGACGTGCACCAGCCCTTCGATGCCCGGTTCGAGCTCAACAAAGGCGCCGTAGTCGGCGATGTTGGTGATCTTGCCGAACATGCGCGTGCTGGCCGGGTAGCGACGTGCCACGCCCATCCAGGGGTCGTCGCCCATTTGCTTGAGGCCCAGGCTGACGCGCTGCTTCTCGGCGTCGAACTTGAGCACTTTGGCCGTGACTTCTTGGCCTGGTTGCACCACCTCGGAGGGGTGACGCACGCGCCGCCAAGCCATGTCGGTGATGTGCAGCAGGCCGTCGATGCCACCCAAATCGACGAAGGCGCCGTATTCGGTGATGTTTTTGACCACGCCGTGCACGATCGAGCCTTCGCGCAGGGTGTCGAGCAGCTTGGCGCGTTCTTCGCCCATCGAGGCCTCGACCACGGCGCGGCGCGACAGCACCACGTTGTTGCGTTTGCGGTCGAGCTTGATGACCTTGAATTCGAGCGTTTTGTTCTCGTAGGGGCTGAGGTCTTTGGTGGGGCGGCTGTCGACCAGCGATCCGGGCAGGAAGGCGCTGATGCCGTTGACCATGACCTTGAGGCCACCTTTGATTTTGATGCTGGTGGTGCCGGTGACGAAATCGCCCGATTCGAGCGCGCGCTCGAGCGCCATCCAAGAGGCCAGACGCTTGGCTTTGTCGCGCGACAAAATGGTGTCGCCGTAGCCGTTTTCGACCGCTTCCACGGCCACCGAGACGAAGTCGCCGGCTTGGACTTCGAGTTCGCCCTGATCGTTCTTGAACTCGGCGATCGGCACGTAGGCTTCGGACTTAAGTCCGGCATTGACCACGACGTGGTTGTGCTCGATGCGCACGACTTCGGCGGTGATGACCTCGCCTTGGCGCATTTCGGCGCGCTTGAGCGATTCTTCAAATAGGGCGGAAAAAGATTCAGACATGGGGCTTCCTGTGCCGCGAGTGCCTTGCAAGGGGGTGAGCGTAAGGCATGCGGCGGGTGCAAAAACGCAAGGCCAAAGGGCGCTGCGGGTTTCGTGGTTGTGAACCCTCGGGCCTGCGGCTGACAGAAACAGCCGGCGGGGCCTTTGGGGCCTGCTTAACTTGCTATTCCAGCGCAGCGCTTGGGCGCAACACCGGACTTGCCTGCCACCAGTCCAACACCTGCTGCACCGATTGCTCGATGCTCAGGGCGGAGTTGTCTAGCAGGAGGGCTCCTTCGGCCGGCTTCAAAGGCGCTGCGCTGCGCGAGCGGTCGCGCTCATCGCGTGCCTCTAAGTCAGCCAAAAGGTCTTTAATTGTAGCACTTTCGCCCCGCTCTTGCAACTGCCACAGCCGCCGCTGGGCACGCTGGGCCGCGCTGGCGGTGAGGTAAACCTTGAGCGCGGCGTCGGGAAAGATGACGCTGCCCATGTCGCGCCCGTCGGCCACCAGGCCGGGCAAGCGCCGGAAGTTGCGTTGCAAGTCGAGCAAGGCGGCGCGCACCTCGGGCACAACGGCCACGCGCGAGGCCGCCATGCCGGCGGCTTCGCTGCGCACCTCGTCTGTCACATCCTCGTGGCCCAACCAGACCCGGCCCTGCTCGAAGCGCACCAGGAGCTGCTGCGCCAGCCGGCCCAAGGCGGCGGCCTGCTGGGGCTGCTGCAAGGCGGCGGCTGCGGTGTCGAGCCCGGCGCGCTCGGCCGCCAGCCCCACCAGCCGGTACAGCAGGCCCGAATCGAGCAGGTGGTAGCCCAGCCGCGCCGCCAGTTCGGCCGCCAGCGTGCCCTTGCCGGAGGCGCTGGGGCCGTCGATGCACAGCACCGGGATGTGCGACGGCTGCGCCTGGCAGACGCCAAACAGGGTCTCGAAAAAATCGGGGAAGGTTTTGGCCACGCACTTGGGGTCTTCGATGCGCAGCCCGAGTTGCGCCGGGTTGAAGGCGGCCAAGGCAAAGCACATCGCCACCCGGTGGTCGTCGTAGGTGTGGATGCTGGCCGTTTGCCAGCCGCGGCCATCGGCGGGCAGGGGGTGCACGCGCAGATAATCGGGCCCCTCCTCCACTGTGGCGCCGAGCTTGCTGAGTTCGCAGCGCATGGCGGCGAGGCGGTCGGTTTCCTTGACGCGCCAGCTCGCGATGTTGCGCAGGGTGCAGGGGCCGTCGGCGTAGAGCGCCAGCACGGCCAGCGTCATGGCGGCGTCGGGGATGGCGTTGCAGTCGAGGTCGATGGCCTTGAGTGGCCAGGCGCCGCGCCGCACCTGCAGCGCATTGGCGCTGCCTTCGATCTGCGCCCCCATGGCGCGCGCGGCTTCCACAAAACGGATGTCGCCCTGGATCGAGTCCAGCCCCACGCCTTCGATGGTGATGCCGCTGTGCCCTAGGCTGGGCTGGGCGATGGCCCCGAGCGCGATGAAGTAGCTGGCCGAGGAGGCGTCGGCCTCGACGTGGATTTGCCCCGGCGACGCGTAGCGGCTGCCGGCGGGTATGACAAAGCGCTGCCAGCCCTGGCGCTGCACCGCCACGCCAAAGCGCGCCAGCAGCGCCAGCGTAATTTCTATGTAGGGCTTGGAGATGAGCTCGCCCACGACCTCGATTTCAATCGCCTGCTGCTGCGCCGCCAGCGGCAGCGCCAGCAACAAGGCGGTGAGGAACTGGCTCGATACGTCGCCGCGCACGCGGATGGGCTCGGCCAGCCGCAGCGCGTGCGGCGCGCCGTCGCCCACGCGCAGCGGCGGGTAGCCGGGCTGGCCCAGGTGCTGCACCGGACAGCCGAGCTGGCGCAGCGCGTCGGCCAAATCGCCGATGGGGCGCTCGTGCATGCGCGCCACGCCGCTGAGCTCGAAAGCCGCCCCGTGCTGGCAGGCCAGCAGGGCCAGCGCGGCACACAGCGGGCGCATGGCGGTGCCGGCGTTGCCCAAAAACAGGCTGGCTTGGCGCACCGGCAGTTGCCCGCCCAGGCCGTGTACCGTGAGGCTGTGCGGGCCGTGGCGTTGCAAGCGGCAGCCCAGCGCGTCGAGCGCGGTCAGCATGACGCGGGTGTCGTCGGAGTCGAGCAGGTCTTCGATCCGGGTCTGGCCTTGGCTGAGCGCAGCCAGCAGAAGCACCCGGTTCGAGATGCTCTTGGAGCCAGGCAGGCGCACCGTGCCACCGGCGCGGTGCAAGGGGGGGAGATCGAGAAAGGCGGTGGCGTACATGGGGCGGGTGTTGGGGGGCCGAATTATTCGAGGCAGAGCCGGGGCTCGGGTGTGCCAGCGGGGTTGCTGGCACCACCCAGGGCCGGCGCTGTGGCAGCCGGAGCGGCATGCGCATTTGCAGCCGCACCCGCCCCGCCCTGCCCGCCTGCCGGCCATTGCTGGGCATGCTGGCTGCGGCCTCGGCTGGCGTGGCCGATCAGGGCCTGGAGCGCCGCCGTGTCGCGCTGCTGCATGGCGCCTTCCAGAGCAGCCAGGGCATCGCGGAAATGTTGCAGTTGCGCCAGCACCTCGGTGCGGTTGGCCAGCAAAATATCGCCCCAGATGGTCGGGTCGCTGGCGGCAATGCGGCTGAAATCCCTGAAACCCGGCCCGGCCAGCCCCAGCCACTGCGGCCCCTTCGGCTGCGCCAGCAAGGCGTTGAGGGCGGCAAAGGCCAGCAAATGCGGCAGGTGGCTGACGGCGGCGTAGGCGGCGTCGTGCGCCTGCGGCTCCATCTGGCGCACCTGTGCCCCGAGCGCGCCCCAGAGCCGCTGCGCGCGCACGGTCTGTTCCGGGTCGGTCTCGGGCAGCGGCGTCAGGATCACCTGGCAGCCACGGTAGAGCTCGGCGTCGGCGTGCTCGATCCCGGCCGACTCTTTGCCGGCAATCGGGTGCGCCGGCACGAACTGCGGCAGGTGCGCGCCCAGGTGCTGGCGCGCCGCCGCCACCACGTCGGCCTTGGTCGAACCCACATCCAGCAGCAGCGCCTGCGGGGCCAGCAGGTGTCGGATGGCCTTGAAGGTGTCGGCGCAGGCCGCCACCGGCACGGCGACCAGCACCAGATCGGCGCCCGAGACGGCCAGCAACGCCGATGGCGCTTCGACATCGATCACCCCCAGCGCACGGGCGCGCGCCAGCGTGAGCGGCGATTTGCTGTAGCCCACCACCCGCCGCACCAAGCCCGCGCGCTTGAGCGCCAGCGCAAAGGAGCCGCCCATCAGGCCGCAGCCGATCAGGCCGAGTTGCTCAAACATATCGTGGCCCTCTCATTCGGCCACCGGGTAGGCCCCGAGCACCTGGTAAAACGCACACAGGCCCTGCAACTGCTGCAAGGCCGCCGCCACGTGGGGCTGGCTCGGGTGGCCGGCTAGGTCGATGTAGAAGTAATACTCCCACTGGCCCGATTTGGCCGGGCGCGACTCGAAGCGCGTCATCTGCACCCCGTGCTGCTTGAGCGGCACCAGCAAATCGTGCACGGCGCCGGGGCGGTTCGGCACCGAGAGCACGAGGCTGGTGCAGTCGCGCCCCGAAGGCGGCGGCATGGCCATGGTCTGCGGCAAGCAGATCACGGCAAAGCGGGTGCGGTTGTAGGCTTCGTCCTGCACCGCATGCGCCACGATGTGCAGTCCAAACTGCGCCGCAGCGCGCTCGCTGGCCAGCGCCGCCCAGGCCGGGTTGGCCGCTGCCAGCCGCGCCCCTTCGGCGTTGCTCTCGACCGCGCGCCGCTCGGCCTGCGGCAGGTGCAGCGCCAGCCAGTGCTGGCATTGCGCCAGCGCCTGCGGGTGCGCCAGCACCCCCTCGATGCCCTCCAGCGTGTTGAGCTGGCGCAGCAGGTTGTGGCGGATCAGCAGGCTGACTTCGCCCACCACGTGCACCGGCGAGCGCAAAAACAGATCGAGCGAGCGCGTGACCACGCCTTCGGTGCTGTTTTCAATCGCCACCACGCCAAACTGCGCCGTGCCGGCGGCGGTGGCGTGAAACACCTCGTCGAAGCTGCTGCAAAAAATCAGGTTGGCGGCACTGCCAAAGTATTCCACCGCCGCCTGCTCGCTGAAGGTGCCCGCCGGGCCCAGCACCGCCACCCGCTGCGGGGCTTCCAGCGCCAGGCAGGCCGACATGATCTCGCGCCAGATCGCGCCCACGTGTTGGTTCAGCAGCGGGCCGCCGTTGCGCGCCTGCAAACCCTCGATCACCTGCGCCACCCGGTCTGGCCGAAAAAACGGCGAGCCTTCGGCGCGCTTGATCGCCCCCACCTGCTCGGCCACGCGCGCGCGCTGGTTCAGGAGCGCGAGCAGTTGGGCGTCGAGGGTGTCGATCTGCAGCCGCAAATCGGCCAGGGCCGGGGTTTGCTGCACTGGCTGGGCAAGGGCCGATGCCGGAGCCGATTGCGCCGGGCTGGCCGCAGCGGCTGCTGGGGCGGTGGAAGGTGCCGGGGCGGGGCAAGGGTCGGAGGCGGGCGGCTGCATGGGCGGGGCGGTGAGAGATGGGGTGGGCGATGGGGGTGGATCAGGCTGCAATCGGATGCAAGTTGGTGCCATCGGGCCTTGATTTGCCGCCCCCTTTAGGACTGGCGCTCGAACTCGCGCATCCACTCCACCAGCGCCTGCACGCCCGCCAGCGGCATGGCGTTGTAGAGGCTGGCGCGCATGCCACCCACCATTTTGTGGCCCTTGAGCTGCAACAGCCCGCGCGCGGCGGCCCCTTCCAAAAAGGCGGCGTTGCGCGATTCGTCGCGCAAAAAGAAGGGCACGTTCATGCGCGAGCGGCAGGCCGGATCGACCCGGTTCTCGTAAAGCTGTGAGCCGTCGATGCAGTCGTAGAGCAGGCGCGCCTTGGCAATGTTGCGCGCCTCCACCGCCGCCAGCCCGTGCAACTCGGCTTGGCCCTGGCCCACCGGCTCGCGCTGCGCCTTGATCCACTGCAGCGTCAGGCCGGCCAGGTAAATGGCGTAGGTGGGGGGGGTGTTGAGCATCGACTGATTCGCCGCTTGCAGGCGGTAGTCGAATACGCTGGGGCAGATTGGCAGCGCGTGGCCGAGCAAGTCTTCGCGCAGCACCACCAGCGTCAGGCCAGCCGGGCCAATGTTTTTTTGCGCCCCGCCATAAGCCAACGCGACCCGGCTCCAGTCCAGCGGGCGCGAGAGCACGTGCGAGGAAAAATCGATCAGCAGCGGGGCTTGGCTGCCGAGCGCGCTCAGGTCGGGCAGCTCGTGGAACTCGACCCCGTGCACGGTTTCGTTGCTGCACAGGTGCAGGTAGCTGGCCTCGGGGCGCAGGCGCCAAGTGGTAGGGGCGGGGATGTGGGTGTAGCCGCTTTCAGCACCTGCATGGGTGCTGGCCGCGTCGGCCACCACCTGCGCGTCGCCGTATTTGGCGGCTTCTTGGGCCGACTTTTGGCTCCAACTGCCGGTGACGACGTAATCCATCTGCCGCTGCGGCTTGAGCGCGGCCAGGTTGAGCGGGATGACGGCGTTTTGCGCCTGCGCTCCGCCTTGCAGAAACAGCACCTTGTAGTGCGCCGGAATGGCCAGCAGCTCGCGCAAATCGGCCTCGGTCTGCTCGATGATGGGGCCGTAGTCGCGGCCGCGGTGGCTCATCTCCATCACGCTCATGCCGCTGCCGTGCCAGTCGAGCATTTCGTCGGCGGCTTGCTGCAGCACCGCCTCGGGCAGGGTGGCGGGGCCGGGGGAGAAGTTGTAGGGGCGGGTCATGGGGGGCGGCGGTGGAGGGGGGCAAATGCGGCAGGGCTTGGGTTCATTCGGCCGCAGCGTCGTCGGCGGCCGGGGCGGGGGCTGGGCCGGGTTCGTCAGTTGCAGGCTCCGATTCCTCACCCACCCCAGCCCCCGCCCCGGTCGCAATGGCGGCATCGTTTTCCACCACGCGCTGCAAGCCGCTGAGCTTGGCGCCGGCATCGGTGGCGATCAGGGTCACGCCCTGGGTGGCGCGGCCCATCTCGCGGATTTCGGCCACCCGGGTGCGCACCAGCACGCCGCTGTCGGTAATCAGCATGATTTCGTCCTCCGGGTGCACCAAGGTGGCGGCCACCACCTTGCCGTTGCGCTCGGTTTGCTGGATGGCGATCATGCCCTTGGTGCCGCGGCCGTGGCGCGTGTATTCGCTGATGGCGGTGCGCTTGCCATAGCCGTTTTCGGTCGCGCACAGCACGCTGGCGCGGGGTGCGGCGCTGGCGCTGCCCGTTGGGGTGTCGGATGCGGTGTCGGATTCGGTGGCCTCGGAGGCCTCGGCCACCAGCATGGCGATCACGCGCTGGCCTTCTTCGAGCATCATGCCGCGCACGCCGCGCGCGTTGCGGCCCATCGGGCGCACATCGTTTTCATCGAAACGCACCGCCTTGCCGCCGTCGGAGAACAGCATCACGTCGTGGTGGCCGTCGGTGAGCGCGGCCCCGATCAGGAAGTCGCCCTCGTCCAGATCGACGGCAATGATGCCGGCCTTGCGCGGGTTGGAGAACTCATCGAGCGCGGTCTTTTTCACCGTGCCCATGGCGGTGGCCATGAACACATACTGGTCCGCCGGGAAGCGCCGGTTGGACCCGGTGAGCGCCAGCGCCACATTGATTTTTTCGCCTTCGGCGAGCGGGAACATGTTCACGATCGGGCGCCCACGCGAGCCGCGCGAACCCGATGGCACCTCCCAGACCTTGAGCCAGTACAGGCGGCCGCGGTTGGAAAAGCACAAAATCCAGTCGTGCGTGTTGGCGATGAAGAGTTGGTCGATCCAGTCGTCCTCTTTGGTGGCAGTGGCCAGCTTGCCGCGCCCGCCGCGCTTTTGTGCCCGGTACTCGCCCAGCGGCTGGCTCTTGATGTAGCCGCCGTGGCTGAGCGTGACCACCATATCGGTCGGGGTGATCAGGTCTTCGGTTGAAAGGTCGTGCGCGCTGTGCTCGATGGTGCTGCGCCGCGCGCCCAGCCGCGTGAGGCCAAACTCGGTTTTGATGGCCGTGAGTTCGTCGGCGATGATCTGCGAAACCCGCTGCGGCGTGGCCAGGATGTCGAGCAAATCGTCGATTTCGGCCATCACAGCGCGGTATTCGGCCACGATTTTGTCTTGCTCCAGCCCGGTCAGGCGCTGCAGCCGCATCTGCAAAATTTCTTGCGCCTGTGTCTCGCTCAGGCGGTACAGGCCCTCGGGCTGCATGCCGAACTCGCGCTCCAGCGCGTCCGGGCGGTAGTCGTCGGCATTCACGCTGCTGCCGTCGGCGCGGGTGCGGGTGAGCATCTGGCGCACCAGTTGGCTGTCCCAGTGCCGCGCCATGAGCTCGGTGCGCGCCTGCACCGGCGTGGCCGATTCGCGGATGATGCGGATGAACTCGTCGATATTGGCCAGCGCCACCGCCAGCCCCTCCAGCACGTGGCCGCGCTCGCGCGCCTTGCGCAGCTTAAACACGGTGCGCCGCGTCACCACCTCGCGCCGGTGCTGCAGGAAAATGTCGATCAAATCCTTGAGGTTGCACAACTTGGGCTGGCCATCGACAAGGGCCACCATGTTGATGCCAAAGGTGTCTTGGAGCTGCGTTTGCTTGTACAGGTTGTTGAGCACCACCTCGGGCACTTCGCCGCGCTTGAGCTCGATCACCAGCCGCATGCCGGATTTGTCGGATTCGTCCTGGATGTGGCTGATGCCCTCGATTTTTTTCTCGTGCACCAGCTCGGCCATGCGCTCTTGCAGCGTCTTTTTGTTGACCTGATACGGCAGCTCATCGACCACGATGGCCTGGCGCTGGCCGCGGTCTATGTCTTCGAAATGGCATTTGGCGCGCATCACCAGCCGCCCACGGCCAGTGCGGTAGCCCTCGCGCACGCCGTGGATGCCGTAGATGATGCCGGCGGTGGGGAAGTCGGGCGCCGGGATGATTTCCATCAAGTCATCCACGCTGGCTTGCGGGTGGCGCAGCAGGTGCAGGCAGGCATCGACCACTTCGCTTAAGTTGTGCGGCGGAATGTTGGTCGCCATACCGACCGCAATGCCGGTCGAGCCATTGACCAGCAAATTGGGCCAGCGCGCCGGCAGCACCAGTGGCTCTTTTTCGCTGCCGTCGTAGTTGGGGCCAAAGTTCACCGTGTCTTGGTCGATGTCGGCCAGCATCTCGTGCGCGATCTTGGAGAGCCGGATTTCGGTGTAGCGCATGGCGGCGGCGTTGTCGCCATCGACCGAGCCGAAGTTGCCCTGCCCATCGACAAGCAGGTGGCGCAGCGAAAAATCCTGCGCCATGCGCACGATCGTGTCATAGACCGCGCTGTCGCCGTGCGGGTGGTACTTACCGATCACGTCACCGACGATGCGCGCCGATTTTTTGTAGGGCCGGTTCCAGTCGTTGCCCAGTTCGTGCATGGCAAACAGCACGCGCCGGTGCACCGGCTTGAGGCCATCGCGCGCATCGGGCAAGGCCCGGCCCACGATCACGCTCATGGCGTAGTCGAGGTAGCTGCGCCGCATCTCCTCTTCGAGGCTGATGGGCAGGGTTTCCTTGGCGAAAGCAGTCATGGGGCGGCAGGGTAGGCTATACAGAGAAGGCAATCCGACATTTTAGGCGCTGGCGCGCGGGCCTGGCCCAGCCGCACGCTCGGTGTGAAGCGACCAACCACCCCAGCGACTGAGCTTCGGCTGCCCCGGGTCATTGCGTGAAGTCTGCTGGAATGCAAAGGCTGTTGCGATCGTGCAACAGTTTTGTATCGGACCCCGCGCCGTTGGCGCACCAGTTAGCGCGCGTGCATCGGGGTGCGGCGGGCTTGTGGCACAATGGTCGAACTTTCGGGCGAAGCTGCAAGGCTTCGGTTGATTTCCAGTTCACACCCTAATTAAGAGGAACGCAATGAAAAAACTGAACAAAATCGCTGCCCTGTTTGCCGCTGTCGCCCTGGCTTCCGTTGCGGGCATGCCGGCCCACGCCCACAACCACGGTGCCCCAGCTGCCGCCACGATCGACAACTGGCGCGCCACCGACGGCACCGTCTGGCGCAGCGCCGACCGCCTGTGCTGGCGCAACGCGAGCTGGACCCCGGCCACGGCCGCTCCTGGCTGCGATGGCTGGATCGTGCCCCAACCGGCTCCTGCTCCCGCTCCCGCACCGGCTCCTGCTCCCGCACCGGCTCCGGCTCCTGCCCCGGCGGCTGCTCCGGCTCCAGCACCTGCCGCCGCACCGGCTCCCGCCCCTGCACCCGCTCCAGTTGCAGCCGCACGCGTCACTTTCTCGGCCGATGCCTTCTTTGCCTTCGACAGCGCCGTGCTGCAGCCTGAAGGCCGTGCCCGCCTCGACGATCTGGTCGAAAAAATCGCCCCGATCAACCTCGAAGTGATCATCGCCGTCGGCCACACCGACGCGACCGGCGCCGCCGCCTACAACCAAGGCCTGTCCGAGCGCCGCGCCGAAGCCGTCAAGGCTTATCTGGTAAGCAAAGGCATCAGCGCCGACCGCGTGTACACCGAAGGCAAGGGCGAAACCCAGCCCGTGGCCGACAACCGCACCCGCGAAGGCCGCACACAAAACCGCCGCGTCGAGATCGAAGTGGTGGGCACCCGCCGCAACTGATCCCTGCCGAGCTTGGGTGGGTGCATCAGCCCCTGCCCTGCTCTCTTAAAACCGCGCTTTGGGCGCGGTTTTTTTATGCCCGGGCTTGTGATGCGGCTTGATGCCCGGGCGCAACGGCTGGTTTTTATTTTTTTGCCGCAGTCGGGCCATAATTCCACCATGGACAAAACCCTCAACGCCGATCCGGCCGAACTGGCCAAATTCTCCGAGCTGGCGCACCGCTGGTGGGACCCGGAGAGCGAGTTTCGCCCGCTGCACCAGATCAACCCCTTGCGGCTGGAGTGGATCGAAACCCTCACCCCGCTGAAAGACAAAACGGTGCTCGACGTCGGCTGCGGCGGCGGCATCCTCTCCGACGCCATGGCGCGCAAGGGCGCGCACGTGCTGGGCATAGACCTGTCCAGCAAGGCGCTCAAGGTGGCCCAGTTGCACGCGCTGGAGGCCGAAACGCCACGCGTGCGTTACCGCGAAGTCAGCACCGAGCAACTGGCGCTGGAGCAGCCCGGGCAGTACGACGTGGTCACCTGCATGGAAATGCTCGAACACGTGCCCGACCCGGCCTCGGTGGTGCGCGCCTGCGCCACCTTGGTCAAACCCGGCGGCTGGGTGTTTTTCTCCACCCTCAACCGCAACCCCAAATCCTTTTTGTTTGCCATTGTGGGGGCCGAGTACGTGCTCAATCTCTTGCCCAAAGGCACCCACGAGTACGCCAAGTTCATACGCCCCAGCGAACTGGTGGGGCACTGCCGTGCGGCCGGTCTGCAAGCGCAAGCCATGCGCGGCCTGCAGTACAACCCGCTCAGCCGCCGTTATTGGCTCAACGCCGACACCAGCGTCAACTACCTGGTGGCCACACAAAAGGCCGAAGCGTGAAGTTTGGCGGCATCCGCGCCGTGCTGTTCGACCTCGACGGCACCCTGATCGACAGCGCCCCCGACCTGGCTTGGGCGGCCGACCAACTGCGCCTGGCGCGCGGGCTGGAGCCGCTGCCCGTGGCGCACTACCGCCCCGCCGTGGGCACCGGAGCCCGTGGCCTGATCCACGCCGCCCTCGGCCTAGGGCCGGAACACCCCGAGTTCGAAGGCCTGAAACACGAGTTCTTCGACACCTACCAAGGCTGCATGAACCAGCGCACCCAAGCCTTTGAGCAGGTGAACGAATTGGTGGCCACCTTGCTCCAAAACGGCATGGCTTGGGCCGTGGTGACCAACAAGATCGAGCGCTTCGCCCTGCCCATCACGGCCGCTTTGCCGCTGTTTGCCAGTGCGGGGGCGGTTATCGGCGGCGATACCACCCCACACCCCAAGCCGCACCCAGCGCCGCTGCTGGAGGCGGCGCGCCGCTTGGGGCTGGCCCCAGAGCGCTGCATCTATGTGGGCGACGACCGGCGCGACATCGAAGCCGGGCGCGCCGCCGGCATGGCCACGGTAGCGGCGCTATACGGCTACATCGGCAGCGCCGACGACCCCCACACCTGGGGCGCCGACGCCGCCATAGAAAATCCGCTCGGGCTCTTGAACTTTCTGGAAATGCCTTAAACTAAGCTGTATGGGGCTGCATTGGTTTCGACGTGGGAACGGATGCGCTGCAGGGCATGTCGAGGTTCTGTCACCTCGTTAATCAGCAGAAAAAAAGTAACTGCAAACGACGAACGTTTCGCACTCGCCGCTTAACCCGGTGAGCCTTGCAACAGTTGGCCAATGGGCTGGGCAAGGGCGGTACAGGTAGCAATACCGGCACCGTCCAGGCTGCAAGGGAATCTACATAGGCTGGCCGGGGCGCGGGCAACTTGCGCAACGGTAAGACTCAAGGTTGCTGGCTGGATGCACAGCGTGTCGCTGCGCGGCGCACCCGGCGAGACCCAAATCAGACGACTACACATGTAGAACTGCTCACAGAAGGCTTGCGGACGGCGGTTCGATTCCGCCCAGCTCCACCAATAACAAAACCCCAACCGTTCTCGGTTGGGGTTTTTTCTTGCCCGATCGCGCCGGTTTCCGCGTGTTGTTGGGGGTTCCTGCGGAAGCCTGCGGACTTCGCCAACCGCCAGAATTGGCCGTTCCCGGCCTCATTCCACTCTCTCCTGGCCATTCCTCGCTTCGACCTCGCTCCCTGGAACTGGCCCGAAGTCCGCAAAGGCCCGAATTTCGAGCCATATATATCAACGAGTTACGCGCGGACGAATCAAGCGGTTGGATTGCAGCATTGGCTGCCGGAGTGGGCAAACGTCCCTAGCGCAAAGCCAGCAGTCTTACCGTGCGTTCTATTCGATCTGGTCAAACAGTTTCTGCGCAGCGAGCCTGGCAGCGGCGTCTTGTGCCGGAGCAAGCGGTTCAAGATCTACCCCGTCACGACCTGCGACGTAGGCTGGACCGCCGACGTCATCGTCGTAGTCCGAACCGTCCTCGTTGATGGCGTAGTGCGCGTCCCGAGTCAGATCCGTTCCGACCAACTGCGAGAGATACACCCACGTCCAGCATCGCTGTAGGTCACCTTGATCGTGTTCCTCAATGAGCTGGAGCATGGCGTCCGTATCTCCCCTCTCGGCAGCCAGCGTCAGCCAATGCTTGGCGTCTGAAGTGCGGCCCATGCGTTCTGCGATCGCCGCAATCGCTGCTGGGTCAGCATCGACGCCGTGGCGCGACTGCTCGAAGAAGGACGGATCGTCAAATCGATCCGCCAAGTCGAGAAGTGCATCCTGATTCCCCAGTCGACTGGCCTCCCTCAGGTGCCGCGAGTACTTCTCGGCTTGAGCGAGACGAGCCTCGTGGGCTTCGGCCCACTCCTTTTCCACCCCCGTCAGGACACGGCCCTGCTGCCCCTGGGAGTACCAATAGGAACTTCCAGCGTCCGGGTCGTCTTCATCGTCAGGGGCGTGTATCAGCGCCAGCGCGTAGTGAGCCAGGGCATTGCCCTTACTAGCCGCCGCAGCCAATCCATCTAGAAGGATCGGTCCGAACGCCTCGTCGGTAGGGTCGAATAGCTCATCCTCGTCGTATTCGAGCTCTTCGTCTTGGCTGGACGACTCCACTCTCAGTCGACTGACCAATGACGAGATGCTGGCGACACCGATCTGGCGCTCTGCCAGGAAAGATTCCAACGCCGACGACGCCAGAATCACGGTGTCAGGTTGAAACCCAAGCTCGATGCAACGCCGCTTGATGAGCGCACTTTGCGGGACCACCCGCCGGTCGTTCTGGCGAAGTTCCGTGAGCACGGTGTCAACGCCAAACGCGGCGTGAGAGTTGAAGCCGAAGGAAGCTGCCAACAGCTCGTAGACGTGGGCTCGCTTGAATGAGCCACCAGTGCTGGCCTGAAGGTGCTGCTGCGCGGAATACGCGAGTTCTTTGATTGTCATGACAAACCTTTCCTCAATGCCACGCCGATTTCGGGTCAGGCGCACACGTTTAAGTCCCCGACGACGAGGCTCAATAGAGAGGTTTTCAGTGACAGTGAGGCAACGCCTTTTTTTACTCGTGTGCAAGTAAGGTGGGCACCTGGGGCAATTTTACCCCTGTGTCCCCGCTCGGTCTACATGAGCCTGGCCCGCTGCTCATCCCACAGCGCTGGCGGATCAACCGCCAGATCAAACAGCGTGACGTGGTTCGGCAATACGTCGTCCAGGATGGCCGCCACGATGTCAGGTGCCAGCGTGGTCAGGTTGACCATCCGGCTGACGTAGCTGTTGTCGATTCCTTCCCGCGTAGCGATCTCCTTCAAGGACCTCGCCTCTCCTGACTCCAGCATTGCCAGCCAGCGGTGGCCCCTGGCCAGCGCCAGTTGGATGGAGGTCGGTGCTACGTCCCACGGTCTAACCGGCGCGGTTTCACCGTTTGGCAAGGTGACCAGCTTGCGGCCGCTGCGGCGTTTGATCTGGATCGGCACGGACAAGGTCAGCCTGCCGTCGCTGGTCTGCAGGATGTCGGGCTCGCCTGTCTTCTGGATGCGGATGTCGCTCATGCCAGTGCTTCCACTTGTTGCTCGACCGGCTCGGGGCGCAGCTCCAGCACCAGGCGTTCGATGCCATTTGCGCGTAGCCGCACTTCGAGGTCGTTGGGTGACACGATGACTTTCTCGACCAGCAGTTTCACGATCCGGGTCTGCTCGGCCGGGAACAGTTGATCCCAAATCGCGTCGAGCCGGGTCATGGCCACGGTGATCTTCGCCTCGTCCAAGGTTGGATCGAGCTTGATCGCCTGCGGCAGCATGTCGCCGAGTAGATTCGGGGCACGCAGGATCGCGCGCAATTGGTCGAGTACCGCCGACTCGAGTTCGGCGGCCGGCAAGCGCGGCAGGCCTGAGGCGCCCGCGTGCTCCTTGGCGTCACGCTGAGGCACGTAGTACCGGTAACGACGGCCATTCTTCTTGGTCGTGTGCCACGGCGACAATGCTCGACCATCGTTGCCGAACACGATGCCCTTGAGCAGATACGCCACGGTTGCCCGCGTTGCGTTGCCGCGCACCCGGCCATTGGTGGCCAGGATCGCGTGGACGCTATCCCACAGTTCGCGGCTGATGATGGGCGGGTGCTCCGCCTGGTACCACTGGTCCTTGTGCCGCAACTCGCCAAGGTAGGTCCGGTTGCTGAGGAGCTTGTAGATGTGGCCCTTGTCGATCGGTCTGCCCTCGCGGGTCTTGCCGTCTTGCGTGGTCCACGCCTTCGACGTCACGCCATCCAGTTTCAGCTCCTTGACCAGCGCCGTACTGGAGCCGAGTTCAACGAAGCGCTGGAATATGTGCCGGATCAGTTTGGCCTCGCGTTCGTTGGGCACCAGTCGGCGGTTCTCGACGTCGTAGCCCAGCGGTGGCACGCCGCCCATCCACATGCCCTTGCGCTTGCTGGCTGCGATCTTGTCGCGGATGCGTTCGCCGGTGACCTCGCGCTCGAACTGAGCGAAGGACAGCAGGATGTTCAGCATCAACCGACCCATCGAGGTCGTCGTGTTGAACTGCTGGGTGACCGACACGAACGACACGCCGTAGCGCTCGAACACCTCGACCATCTTGGAGAAGTCCGCCAGGCTGCGCGTAAGGCGATCGATCTTGTAGATGACCACCACGTCGATCTTGCCGGCCTCGATGTCCGCCATCATGCGGCGCAGCGCCGGACGCTCCATGTTGCCGCCCGAGAAGGCGGGATCGTCGTAGTCGTCGGCTACTGGAATCCAGCCCTCGGCGCGCTGGCTGGCGATGTAGGCATGACCGGCGTCGCGCTGGGCATCGATGGAGTTGTATTCCTGGTCGAGTCCTTCGTCGGTGGACTTGCGCGTATAGACCGCGCAGCGCATACGGCGCTTCAAAACTTCGCTCATCGTCCACCTCGCTTCTTGGTGGACGGCTTGGTCTTGGCATTGGATGGCGGCCTGAGCCCAAAGAACAACGGCCCCGACCAGCGCATGCCAGTGATCTCACGGGCGATCATCGAGAGGCTCGGGAACATGCGGCCGTGGAAGTCGTAATGGCCATCGGCGGTTGCGATCACCCGGTACTCGACGCCTTTGTATTCTCGGACCAGCACAGTGCCGGCGGCCGGACGGTAATCGCGGTCGCGCTTTTTCACCTTGCCGGTTTCCACCAGGGATTCGATGCGGCGCTGATTGCGATCCAGCAGGTTGGCATCGACCTTGCGGAACTCCAGCTCTTGCAACCGGTAGGCAATCCGGCGTTCGAGGAACTGACGGTTGTGGGTGGGCGTGTCGCCGCCGACCAACTTCTGCCAGAGGGCCCGGATCTCTGCCATGGGCAACTCGGGCAACCTGGCGATTTGTGCTGCCACCGATGGCGGCGTTGAAAGTGACGTGCTCATTTGGACTCCGTAGTTGTCTTGTTGACGGGGTCTGAATGAACGCGCTGGTTGCCAGATAAGCCAAGCAGGACTGGCATGCTGCGGGCAAGGAGCTGCGGCGCTGGGTGTATGGCGGTGGGAAAGTGCTGCCGGGCCTTGTCACACGGCGGGAGGCCGAAGTGGCGCTACTGCTGTGACCCAGGCGATTTCAGGGATGGCTCACACAAGCGCAGCAGTTGCGCTCGGATGTCCGCAGGAGTTGCCGTCAAATCCACAGTGGCAAATCGAATGGCGTGCCCCTGGATCAGCACTGTCTCGTCGACCATCTGGCCGATCGCGGGATGCAACAACAACCCACTCGCGTGATCTGCAAGCGCATCGCCGCACCCAACCTGGGATCGCAGATAGGCGTAGATCTGGTACACGTATCCGCTGCGCAGGGTTTCCTCACGGTACCAACCGCTCGTCACAATCGAGGTGAACTTGGTATCGATGACGATCCTCTGCACGGTTGACGGGTGGTCGAGCACGACATCAGTTCGCATCGTCGGCAGGATCTTGTCGATCCCCGCCGTCTTCTGCTCGATCTGCCAGCCCATCGTCCCGCCGCATAGCACCCGCCAGCCCTGCGGACTCAATACGACTTCGTAGAAGCCGCCCACCGCCCGCTCGAACAAACGGCGTACCCACGTCGCTTCTCTGTCCGGCAGAGAGAGCACATTCGCACCTGACGCCTCCGTAGGTAGCACTAGGTCGAACGCCAGCTTTGCGGCTGCCACCATGAACCGGTCGTCCGCATCGTTACGGCCGAAACGATCGGTGCTCATTTGGGCGCGGGTCGGTGCGTCCCCTGATACACCCATTGCCTTCATGCCACCCGCAAGTGCGCGGCACCGATGGGCAACGTCCTTCCTCTGAACGATCCTGGAGATGGACTCCAATGCTGCTCGTACGAAACGATTGCGTGGGGTGTCGATGGTGAGTTCGTCGAACCGGCACGCCACCAGGCCTCTATCCATCAACTGATGGCGTTCGGTGGTCAAGACGTCGATCCGGCCACGCACGCGATTGATGACTGCATCACGAGATCGATATCCAAGACTCAAGCGGCGACGCTGTCGCACCTCAACCGCGTGGGCAAGGATCTCCGCGACTAGATCCGGTAGATCGTCCGGGCGGTCTTCCAAGCCGATCTTGCCGATGCCGCGAGTGCGGAACAGGTCAGAGGCGTAGAGCATCAGCAGCCAGAGGTTGCGCACCGGAATGCGTCCGATGAACCCCTCAGCGCTCATGGATGCACTTTCCACCTGTTCTGCGACGGCGGTCATCACCAGCCCTGCGTCAGCCGTGCAATCGCCTTTTGTGCTTCGTCGGGCGCGTCGAACCAGTATTCATCCAGCAACGGGCCGATCTCCGTCTCCACGACCTGCTGGAACCACTTCTTCGTGTCTCCCGCCTCCAGTCGATGTGCGGGTGTCACATAGCTGTGACCAATCCGGAATTGCTTGCCAAGGCGCGCATCCGCCGCGATCTGGTCGTTTAGCTCGGCGATACGGCGCTCGATATCCGCGACCAAGCCCGGATCGACAGCGCAATCCTTGACCACCCAATCCCGCCAAACCTGGCCGAGTCTCGGCTCCAGCCCAACGAAAGCAAAGCGACGACGCAATGCCAGATCGACCAGTGCAAGCGATCGGTCGGCGATATTCATGGTGCCGACCACATAGAGATTCTCGGGAATATGGACGGGACGTCGTTTGCCGTCCGCATCCGGATAACAGAGTTCCAGCGCTTCGTTGGGCGTCCGTTTGCCCGCCTCAAGCAGCGTCAGCAACTCGCCGAAGATCTGCGCCGGGTTTCCGCGGTTGATCTCCTCGATTACCACGACAAACTTCGACGAAGGGTCCTTCGATGCAGCCTTGATGGCTTCCATGAAGACACCGTCCGCCAGCGACAACTTGCCTTCGCCAGTGGGGCGCCACCCTCGAACAAAGTCCTCGTAGGACAGGTTGGGGTGGAACTGCACTGCACGGACCCTGCTGTCGTCCTTCTGGCCCATGAGCGCGAACGCGAGCCGTTTGGCTAGCCAGGTCTTGCCCGTGCCCGGAGGCCCCTGAAGGATGAGGTTCTTTTTTGTGCGCAGACGATCGAGCAAGCGGTCAATCTCGGCCCGCTCCAGGAAACAGCCGTCCTTGAGGATGTCCTCCACCGAGTAGGGAACGATTGGCGCTGCCACCTGAAAGGCTTCGCGAACTTCACCTTCAGTTTCCTGTTCTGCTCCGGCATTGGTACCGATATCGCCAGCCGGCACAGGCTCGTCAACCGGATCTTTGTACATCCAGGACGCAAGCGACAAGTCCGGGAAACTGTGGACCGGATAGCCGTCTTCGCCGAAGCGCGAACGCAAATCGTCCAGCAGCTTCAGATAGGCCCGACCATCACATGGGCCTTGCTGACCACTGATGGCGACATTCAGGCCGAGCCGCTTGTTGATGTAGTGGCGCGACTGGCTATCCAGGGTCAGGAATTCCCACGGATGCGCCCAGTAGAGACCTGTCGAAAGGTTCCATGCGACACCCCATACTTGGGTTGCCTCGTCATAAGCCCGGATGAAGGCATCGCGAGTGTCCAACTGGTCGCCATCGACCATCTTGCTCGCGGCAACGAATACCTTCCATAGCGCGTCGATGTCGCCCGCACCACGCTTGTCGGCATAGGCGAAAAACCAGGAACGTTGGTTGTTGAGAACGGGAATGCCTTCGAATGAAGGCGGGACCGGCACCGTCACACCCAGCAACTTGGCAAGTTCGCCCGCGATGGTCTTGCGGTTGGCATCGGTCATGGACCGGTTAAAGGTGCCCATCGTGGTGAACGGGCAAATGTCCCGCAGCGGACCACTGGTTCCATCGGGAAACTTATCCTGGAGATAGGTCAGCCCCGGCACCCGGGACGCGATCTCGTGGATGCCCTCGATGAGCGGAGTTCGATCGTCTGCGTGGGCCAGCAGCTTTTCGGCTACTGCCTCGTAGAAGTCCGTCCACTCGAAGCGCTGCTTTTCTGGCGAAGTCGTGCCGTAACGCTCCCGCCAAAAGGGCTCGTTGCGAAAGCGATCCACATCCTGCGGCTTGCCGTCAAACGCAAATGCAATCAGCGCATCGTTCATCCATTCGCCGGGCAGCACGCGCCAGATCGTTGCTCGGTGAGTGTAGAAGTACCACTCCCGTACCGGCTCGACCTTGGCCCAGTCCACCTTCACCCGCTTCCCGTCGTTCAGGTTTTCGGTGATCGTGCCGACCGCCTTGATGCCCATAACCGAAACCGCTCGGCCTCGGCTATCGAAGGGCAGACCGTGCTTTCGCGTGTAAGACGACTTGATGGCGATCCGCTCTCCCGGGCGCATGGAACGCACCACATCGAGGAGCTTGTCGTCGTAGCCGTTCTCCCAAATTCCTTCTGCAAGAAATCGCGGCATCTGATCATCGGTACCGCCGTAGCTGGCGCCGACAAACCAGGTTGCATGCGGTGCACTATCTATCGTCTGAGTGGTCATCCCCCGCCCCCTTTAGTAATACTGCCGGATGTAGCTGTAGGCCTTCTCGAACAGCTCTTCATCCGCATGCAGCTTGTATTTGAAGAGCGCCTTTCGTAGCGCCTTCTTCACCTCGCGCTCACCAGCCTGCGTGCCTTGCCATCCGGGAAAGCGCACCAGTCGCACAATCTCGTCGATGTCCGCGACCACGCGTTCGACCATGATGGGCGTCTCAGAGGTCTTGACCTCGTTGAATAGCTCGGTGAGCGCCGCCTTGCCGCGATCCTCGTCCTCTTCGGGCGGGACCTCCTTCTCGGCTTGCAGCGTCTCCTTGGCGATTTCCAGTAGCTGCTTCAGAAATTCGACGCTGTTGATCTGGCCAGACTCGAACCGGTCTTTCAGCGCATCAAGCCGCTCCGACAGCTTCTTGAACTTGGGGTTGCCGCCATGCCCGCGCAGCCGGCGCTTGAGCTTGATCTCGATCTCCTTGGCCTTCTTCGGATCGGGGTTCGAGAGCACGGCCTCCAGCAGATCAGCGTCCAGCACCAAGGTGTCGAGGTCATCCCGCACGGCGTCCACATGCACGTTCTGGTGGATCAGCTCGATGGTCTTGGCGCCCAGCGAGTGCCAGATCAGCTTGCCGTGGCCACTGGAGGGCTGCACCGACTGGTACACCTGCGACAGCCACTTGTAGTCCTTTTCGAAGGGGCCCAGAACAGTGTCTGGTGACAGTGCCTCCCAGATCTTGTTGAGCACGCTGTACTCGGCGGCAAAGTTGTCGCGCACCTCATTGTTGGGCAGGCACTGCTGCGCGGCGATCAGGCCCTCATAACCCTGCAGGGTGCGGTCGCAGCCAGCGAAGAAGGCCAGACATTTCTGCATCGCCTCAGGCAGTTTGTCCTTCAGCTCCTGGATGTTGCTGACCACCTGCTTGACGCTCTGGTCGTCGAACTCCAGTGCCGCCGCCACGTCGTCGAAGATGCCGAGGTAGTCCACGATCAAGCCGTGGGTCTTCTGCTCGGAGTAGGTGCGGTTAACCCGGCAGATGGCCTGCAGCAACGTGTGGTCCCGCAACGGCTTGTCCAGGTACATGGCCTGCAGGATGGGCGCATCGAAGCCCGTAAGCAGTTTGGCCGTGACGATAATCAGCTTCAGCGGATCGGCCGGGTCGCGGAAGCGATCCAGCAGTCGCTCCTCTTCGTCGCGGCTTCGGTCGTAAGACGCGTACTCTGGATGCTCCTTCTTGTCGGACGCCTGCACCGACATGACGATGTCCGTGGCCTCTGGTGGCAGCAGCTTGTCCAACTCGGTCTTGAAGAGCAGGCAGGACTCCCGGTCGAAGGTGACGATCTGGCCCTTGAAGCCGTTGGGCTCCACCTTGGCCTGAAAGTGCTCGACGATGTCCTCGCAGACCTTGCGGATGCGCTCGGGCGTCTTGACCAGCACGGCCATCTTGGCGGCGGTCTTGGCGAGGTTGTCCTTGTCCAGATCCGACAGGCCGCCGGTCAGGTCTTTGTAGGCGGCATCCAGCGCAGTCTTGTCGATGTGCAGGTCGATCAGTCGGGGCTCGAAGTGCAGCTTCAGCGTGGCGCCGTCGCGGATCGACTCCTCGAAGCCGTACCTGCTCATGTAGCCCTTCTCGTCTTCGTCGGCGCCGAAGGCGTAGAAGGTGTTGCGGTCGGCACGGTTGATCGGCGTGCCGGTCAGGCCGAACAGAAACGCATTGGGCAGGGCCTCGCGCATCTTGCGACCGAGGTCGCCTTCCTGCGTGCGGTGGGCCTCGTCCACCAACGCGATGATGTTGCTGCGGTCGTTGAGGCTGCCTGTGGCCTCGCCGAACTTGAAGATCGTGGTGATGATGATCTTGCGCACGTCCTGAGCCAGCAGTTGCTGCAGCTTCTCGCGGCTGTCCGCCTTTTCCAGATTGGGAATGTCCGCCCCGGTGAACGTACCCGTGATCTGGCTGTCGAGATCGATCCGGTCCACCACGATCAGTACGGTAGGGTTCTTCAACCCCGAGTGCATCCGCAGCTTCTGCGCGGCAAACACCATCAACAGTGACTTGCCAGAGCCCTGGAAGTGCCAGATCAGCCCTTTCCTGGGGTAACCCGCCAGCACGCGCTCGACGATCTTGTTGGCCGCTTCAAACTGCTGGTAGCGGCAGATGATTTTGATGCGCTGCTTTTTCTTGTTGGTGGCGAATAGGGTGAAGCTGCCCAGGACATCCAGCACCACATGCGGCCGCAGCATGCTCTCGGCGGACAGCTTGAGCGACTTCAGCGGGTGGTGCTGACCATCCTCCCCATTGCCATCCAGATGCCACGGCCCCCAATCCTTGACGGGCAGGCCGATGGAGCCGTAGTGGTAGGCCTTGCCCTCGGTGGCCACCGAGAACACGTTACACACGAACAGCTCCGGCACGAACTTCTCATAGTCATCGTGCACCTGCACCGCAGCGTCGACCCAGCTGATGCACTTCTTGACCGGCGTCTTGGCCTCGATCAGTACCAGCGGCAGGCCGTTCACCAACAGCACCAGATCGGCACGGCGCTCGGTGGGGCCAGCACGGTAGGTGTACTGTTGGGTGACGATGTACTGGTTCTGCGCCAGGTCATCCAAGTCGATCAACCGCACCGGCACATGCTCATTGTTGTGGCCGAAGGGCATCGAGCGCTCACCACGCATCCACGCGGTCATTTCCTCGTTGGCGCGGATCAGTCCATCCGATCGCACGGACAGCACGATGGCGCGCAGCTTGTAGAGCACCTCGTCGGCGCGGTCGGGCTGGGCGGCAATCTCGGGGTTCAGGCGGATCAGTGCATCGCGCAGCCAGGGTTCGACCAGCACTTCCTGGATCTGGCGCGGCACCTCAGACGGAGCAGCGTAGCGCCAGCCGATGCCTTTGGGGCTGGGACCGTAGCTGGCTTGAGGTTCCTGGGCGGTGTTGGCCGGGACAGCCTTGACTGGGCCAGCGAGCAGATCGCGGACGTAGGCTTCGACGGTGTTTGATTCGTTAAATGCCATTTCCGCCCCCATTCTCAATCGACCTAAGCGCATGCAGTTTCAGGTTCTGTGCAGCCGTCTTGCGAGTAGAAATGTTCTTTCGAGCTGATCGAATTGCTCTCATCTCTGCCAGCAGATCATCCTGTTCTTCTACTTCCGGCACTTTGAGTGCGTGTTGGCGAATGTCAGCACCGTTTATTTTCCAGATTCCGTTTGTGGATTTGGCGCGCGAGATCAGACGGTTATGAGTGCTCTGGCTGTTCCACTGCAATACCGCAAACTCCGGCCTGATGATCTTCTCGTCAAACTTGAGTCGAATCAGCAGATCTGGATAGAAACACCCCTTTGGCACGACATCGACAAGGCCGCATCTGCCGGTGAGTAGCTTGTTGCCATTTCCACGAACAACAAGTACGTCGTTTGCCTTCAGTTCAAACGCAGCAGCTTCAGCATCGGATATCTCGGCGTACTTTGTATTGCCTTCGGCAACAATACGTCCATCCCGCACGGCGCCGATGCTGAGGGTTGGATATCCACGTTCGTCAGCATTTGCTTTCGGGGATAGACCGTTCTTTGGTCCGAGTGGAACGAGTTTGTCGACCGTGATGACACGATCAGCCGGTACTGAAGCAAGCGCGTCTTCAATTCGTGAGTTTTCTAGTGCTGTTGTCGCTAGGTCAGCTTCCGAAAGCGAAGCCAAGCAGCCTTCAATGGAGGTGAGAAGTTTGACGAGCCGATGCTGCTCATCCATCGGCGGGAGCATGAACTCAAAGTCCGCCAAACTCGTCCAGTTCGTGCGGGGGCTCAAGGAGCCCGCCGACGTACCCACAGCGTGCTCGAAGAAAGCATCGGTCTGGCAAATGAAGGGCAGTAACTCCGGCAGTAAGACCTGCGCATCCTTGGTCTCCAGCACGTAGATGTCGCCGGAACACACTCCAGAGAAATCTGCCACAGCCACCTTGCGCTGGTAAGCGCGTCGCTTGCCGAACAGCACCTGCCCAGGTTGAAACACGCTGGTGAAGGTTACGCCGTCAGCGACGTTGCCCCAACTGCGGATGCGCAAATCACCGGGTTCGAGGTGTTCCAGACCGACGTAGCGTTCAATGCCATCGGCCAACGGATCTTGGCTGCGGGCTTTCGAGAGGCGCACCACGTCGCCGAATTTCACCCAACGCCAGCCAGGTTTCAGAGATTCACTCTTCATTTTCTTTGCTCACAAACGGCATGACGTAACCAAAGAACTCCTGGTGTGGAGTCCGTTTTTCCTGCCAGCGATATGGATTGGAAGGCGGGGTTTCCCGGTGCTTGCTCATGGTGACAACCAGCCGCCGCTTCGCACGCGAAACACCTACGAAGAAACCGCAGCGTTCTTCGTCGGGCTTGCCCCAAAACGTCTGATTCTCAACTCCTAGAATGATGACCGAGTCGAACTCCAGGCCCTTGCTTTTGTGGATGGTCAGGATGCGCACCGCTTTGTCATCCGCAAAGCGTTCAAGCGCCTTAGGCAACTCGGGCTCAATTTTGAGCAGCTCTTCGATACGTGCTTTGGTGTCGCGCACCACCTCTTTCAGCCGATCTGGCGATTCGTAGTCAGGCGAGAGCGCTACCAAGGTTTCGCGGGGGATCTTGTTCAAAAATCCTCGCGCCGACTCCCACCAACCTGAGTAGGGCTCATCAATCAACTCCAGAAGTGAGGCGCTCTTGCGCTGTGCTTTGATCAGGCGATCAAAGTCCCGGCGGGTGTTGGCTTGGATTTCGTCATCGGCAAAAGGCACCAGCAAGTTCATCAGCCGCACCCATGCCTTGGGCTCACGCTTACCGTAAATGCAAGACAGATAATCGACCACCAAGCGCGCTGCGGGCTCGGTGGTGATGTCCTGCAATTGTTGTTCGTTGCGGTAGGGGATGCCTTTGGCCTCCAGCGCCGCAATCAGATGGTTGGCGTAGAGATCCGGTTGCTTTGAGATCAGTACGGCGATCTCCGAGTGCGGGACAAGTTCGTGATCAATCCACTCGGCAATTCGATCTGCTAGGTGCGCAGCTTCTTGTCGGCTGTCTTCGAAGCCCCAGGTGAGGACCTCTCCTTCATCCCCGGCAATTTGCTCTTCCGGCATGACCGATGCGAGGTCAAGCACGCGGATGACTTCGTTCTGCAAGCGCAGCAGTCGCGGCTTGGAGCGAAAGTTGCGGTACATGTTGAGAGGAGTCGCCGCAAAATCGGCTGCAAAGGTCTTAAAGATGCCATCGAGGGCACCGGCCCAGCCCATGATCTTCTGCTTGGTGTCGCCGACTGCCGTCAGTCGGATGCCTGTGCCTTGGAAGGCGAGCTTCACAAGCTCGTATTGTTTGTCTGTGCAGTCCTGAAATTCATCCAGGAAGACGTCGCTGTAGGTCTGGCGAATAGCGTTTCGGGCAAGCTTTGACTTCTGAAGAATCTGGATAGCGAGGGGGAGCAGATCACTGAACTCAATCTGCTTATGCGTGATCTTCGGGCTCCCAAGTATGTATCCTGGCTCAAGCGCATCCTTGCCGGTCAGTACAGGACGGAAGCGATCAATGATGCGTTTGGCAAAGGCATGGAAGGTGTAGCTGTCAAAGCGTGAAGCGAGATCAGCACCACAACGGCGCTGCACGCGTTCCTTCAGATTTTTGCTGGCATCAACCTTGAACGAAATCGCCAGAATCCGCTTGGGATATCTGCAGGTGCCTGTGCGCAAGAGGAAATCTGCGCGCTGCGCCAGCATTTCAGTCTTTCCAGCACCAGGCCCAGCCGTGAGTGCGAGGCAACGCTTCTGCTCTTTAACGGCAAGCAGCGCATTCGGTTCGAGCGTCAGCCCATCTGAAGGCTGCCAAGCGTCGATGGCAATCACTCGGGCAGCTCCGCCAGTTTGGCGATGACGGCATCGGCCAGCCTTCTCAGCGAAGCGGGCATGTTTGCCAGCAATTCTGCATCCGTCAGTTGGGCCAGTGCATCGATGTGGGCTGCCGGTTTGCTGCCGAGTTTGAACCGCTGGTGATAGGTGCTGAAAAGTTTCAGTTCATCTTCACTGTACTGGCCTGCGTCATGATGGCTTTTCCCAAGTACAGCCTTGATCGTTGATTCATCCGGCTCATCCTCTTCGACGCCGTAGGCATCGGGGAAGGAAAGCAGCATTGCAAAGTCGAGGTCCATGGGATACGAGAAGTACACGCCTCTTTCCTCAAGCTCCTCAAGATAGTTGTCGTAATCCCGAACCATGTCTGTTGTTGAATCCCACTTTGGGATGCCGTGGCCTTTGGGCAGCTTCTGTTCTGGCCGAAACTTTCCAAGTTGATCATTGACGTACTTGATCCGCCCCCAGCCAGCGGCGTAACGAGCTACATCCAGATCAAGCAGTGTCAGATATGGGATTTGCAAAGCCGAGAGCAGGCGCCAGAAGTGATTGACGTGCCTGCCCCCCAGAGGCGCAATCGTGACTGCTGATTCATCAACTGGCGCGCCTTTGATCTGCAGCAGGCGTGGCAAAACGATCTCTTCGCTATCGCCTTCGCCCAAGACGACCAAGCGCGAGAAATAGATCTCCGGAAATGCTTGGACGGCTTCCCGCACGAATTTGTGTGCTTCGTCCGTGCTTTCGGGCAACTGAATGTGTGTGACGCGCGATGTTCGCTCTTGGGTTAGCCGCAGATACCGGATGCGTTCCGGAGCAACGCGACGCAGCATCGACGGCGCGTGGGTGGCAATCAGTGCTTGTGCGTCGCCGTCGCCCGTCATGCTGTTGAGGGCACTGACGATTCGCCCAAGGTAGTGGGGCGATAGGCTGTTTTCTGGCTCTTCGACCGCTACCACGGTAAACACGGGTGGGCGTAATTTGACTGCGTCGAATGACTTGTCTTCTTCAGCCAGAACAGCGCGTCCGATGGCCTGCGAAGACAGCACAAGCGACAGATACAGCATTGACTTCTGGCCGTCACTCAGTCGCGAGAAATCGACCAGCTGCTCGTCATGGCCTGGAGTGAAAGACACCGACATGTGGCGCAACAATGACTCGATCTCGGACGCTACAAAAGTGAGCTTTGGGTCCGCAAAGAAGCTGCCCTTGTGCAAAGCGCTCCATGCCGTTTTCAAGCTTGTGCTGAACGCATTGATTGACGGATTTGCCGCCAGGCTGTCGCTGATTTGATCGGTCAGACCCTTGATGACAGTTCGCTCGGCATCCCAGGTCACCGCACGCAGCATGCGCCCGAGCAATGCATTGGCGCCGTAGGCAATGTGATCAGCAGGATCACGGCGTGCGGGCAGATAGTGGACGTGGATATGGTTGCGTTCAGATCGGGGCACTTGTGCGATGGTCAGTGGCGAACCATCAGCATTGATGTCCAACACATAGACCATGTTCTCCTCTATGTCCCCATCCATCCCCATGGTGGCGCTAAGGCGAAAACGCACACGAGGAGTGCCATCAACTTCGTAAAGGCGCATGTGGCCGAAATGAGGTGCAACAGTGCTGTTGTCCTTGTCTTCGACGAGTTCTGGGAACAGAAAGTCGGCCTCGATCCAGAGCTGACGCTCGGCGGGTGGAGCCTCCTCGTTGAATGGGACATGAAAGTCCGAGCGTAGGATTCGGCGCAGTGATGGATCGAATGCGAAGAAACGACACAAGGCCTGCAGCGCCGCTGTTTTGCCGGACCCATTGGGCCCGATGAGGTAGGTAATCTCCTCAAGCGCAACCTCGGTCGGCGCCTCACCGAAAGATTGGAAGTTCGACAGCCGGATCGTTTGGAGCTTCATTGCGTATCCTTAGCCATGGAAAGCCCATCCAGCGTTTCCACCAACGTGTCCATCTGTTGCCAGAAGACGCGCCCATCGGTTTGCCATTGGTCCCAGGCCGAGCGCAGCGTTACGGCCTCGCCATTGCTGTCGGTGGCGACTGCGGCGGCAATGCGCTTCACGTACACAGGGATCGAGAGGTTGCCCGCATTGGCACCGATCTCGTCCAGGGAGGCGACCTTGGCGAAACCGGGCACATCAGCAAAAATTTTGTAAGCGGTCAGGATGCGCTGTTGGTGCTCGGGTTTCAGGAAGCTCTGCGCGCGTTCGCGGGTCACCTCATTCACCGCGTCGATGAAGATCACCTTGCCCTTGCGCGCAGCCGTTTTTTTGCGGTTGCAGATGACGATGCACGACTCCATCGGGGAGTTGTAGAAAAGGTTGGGGCCCAAGCCGATGACGGCCTCGACCCAGTCCTGCTCGACCATCTTGGCGCGCATGGCCTGTTCTTCGTTACGGAACAGCACACCGTGGGGCCAGAGCACGGCACTACGCCCCTTGGTGGTGAGGCTGGTCAGGATGTGCTGCTGGAAGGCGTAGTCGGCGCGGCCTTGCGGCGGCGTGCCAAGGGAGTTGCGGCCCCACTTGTCACTGCTCCAGGCCTCGCGGTTCCACTGCTTGATGGAGTACGGGGGGTTGGCCAGGATCACGTCGAACTGGCGCAGGCGATCGCCTTCGATGTGTTTGGGTTCGGCCAGGGTGTCACCCCGGATGATCTCGAAGTCCTCCACGCCGTGCAGGAACAGGTTCATGCGAGCGATGGAAGAGGTAATGAGGTTGCGCTCCTGCCCGTAGAGCTTGAGCGTGCGGTACTCGCCGCCCGAGCGCTTCACTTCGTCCAGCGCTGAAATCAGCATGCCGCCGGTGCCGCAGGTAGGGTCGTAGATCGACTCGCCTGCCTGTGGCGCCAGGAGTTGCGTCATCAGGTGCACAACGGTGCGGTTGGTGTAGAACTCGGCCGCCGTGTGGCCGGAATCGTCCGCGAACTTCTTGATCAGATATTCGTAGGCGTTGCCCAACTCGTCCTCGGGGACGTTGGCCACCGACAGCGTCTGGGTGGAGAAGTGCTCGATGAGATTTTTCAGCGTTTCATCTGGCAGGCGCTCGCGGTTGGTCCAGGGTGCATCGCCGAAGATGCCATCGAGAAGATCCGGGTTGGCGGTCTCGATAGCGCGCATGGCTTTCTGAATGGCTGCGCCCACGTTCTTGGGTGCCTGGCGAACATCGTTCCAATGGGCACCTGTAGGGATCTGAAAGCGGTGGTTCTCGGCAAACTGCGCGTAGGAGAGGTCGCCCTTCGAGTTGGCCAGGGCCGCTTGGTATTCCTCCTCCCACACATCCGACACGCGCTTGTAGAACAGCAGCGGGAAGATGAACTGCTTGTAGTCGCCGGCGTCGATGAGGCCGCGCAGCAGCACGGCGGCGCCCCAAAGGTAGCTTTCGAGTTCTTGTTGGCTGATGCGTTTACTTGGGTGACTCATTTCAGCCATCCCCCTTTTAATGTGGAAGACACCCCACCAGCAGCCGAGACTCATCCTGACCTCAGGCTGGCCGGGGCCGCGAGATCAGCGGGTAGGTCAGCCTCAGGCGGCTGCGGCTGCGGGATTGGTGATGAAGCCGTGTTTGAGCAGCATCTTCATCCAGCGTGGGGCGTTGCGCTCGACGTTGAGCGCCTCATAATCAACCTCCTTGTCCCGGTAGTGGGTGCCATGGGTGAGCATGGCGTAGATGGTGCGCAGCATCTTGTGCGCCAGCGCGATGATGGACTTCTTGCGCCCCTTGCGGATAGTCAGCGCATCGAACTTGGCCTTGAGCGCACAGCGCGTTCGAGCCGCAGCTTGGGAAAACTCGCACAACAGCCTTCGCACCCAAGCGTTGCCCTTGCGGATGCGCCCGCACTTGCGCTTGCCCGCGCTCTCGTTGTTGCCCGGGCAAATGCCGACCCAGCTAGCCAGGCGCTCAGCGCTGCCAAAGACGCTCATGTCTGCGCCAATCTCTACCAGCAGCATGGCCGCGCCCTGCTCGTCGATGCCGGGAATGGTTTGCAGCAGCGTCAGTTGCGCCCGCCAGGGCCGCAGACCTTCGAGCAAGTACCGATCAAAGCCCGCTATGCGCCGCTCCAGAGACTCGATGTGCTGCATGATCTCATCGGCTACGAAGCGGTGCGCGGCGCTGAACTGCTCGGTGCATAGGGCCTCGAACAACTCGTCTCGGCTGGCACGCAGCCGCCCCTTGTGATCGAGCACCTCGTGCATGGGCTGGCCGACAATCAGCGCCTTGATCATCGCACGCGCACTGCTGCCGTGGATGTCGGAGACCAGCACGTTGAGGCGAATGCCCGCATCCACCAGCACCTTGTGCAGCCGGTTCTTCTCGGCGCTGCACATGCCCACCAGCTTTTGCCGCTGGCGTGCAACCAAGCGCAGTTGGCGCATGAGCTGGGGAGGGATGAACGAGGCGCGCAGCAGCCCCGCACGCGCCAGCGTGGCCAGCCACTGCGCATCGGCCATGTCGGTCTTGCGACCGGGCACGGCCTTGACGTGCCTTGCGTTGACCACCCAAGCGATGATGCCCACCGCCTCCAGTGCCGCAAACGGGCTCTTCCAGTACACGCCCGTGCTCTCCATGACCACTACCTCGGGTGCGATTTGCAGCGCCCACTGCGCCAAGGCGCGCCGATCACGCTTGAAGGCACCAAAGTCGCGCTTGGTCACCTGCACGCGGCCGTCATCGTGCTCGACGACGGCACACGCGGTGATCTTGGCTTGGTGAACATCGAGCGCGAGCACGCGCTTGTGCATCGGGGTCAAATCCATTGCATCTCTCCTAGCAGCTTGAACGATAATCACAAGCGTGCAGGGCAAGCATGGGTGCCGCAGACCAACGGCCTGCCGGGCAAGCCCGGCGGCTCCATTTAATGTGGGCTGTCAGGCATGCACTGATCCGACTGGGTCAGGGCAGCGCCCGCAGGCAATCCAGGGTACGAGTGGTCGGCGGCGGGTCAAGTTAGGAATCGCGGTCAATGTGCCATCAAAGGTTTGACCGACCTCTACCCAAGCTCGCCCGCACACCCCCTCAGTGTCTTCCATCGTCCGGGGTGTCGCGCAGGATTCATGAGAGTTAGTCATGACCTGCGCGAGCCGCTCTTCGGCTTCACGGCAGCGGGTGAGCGCGTCCTTGAATGCCGCGATAGCATCGGGCAGCGGTGGGATGTCTTCCTGCAATGGCGGCAGGACATAGCGCGAAATGTTCAGCGTCCAGTCCTCGGCTTTGATCTCGTCGAGACCGACCACGCGGACCGCGTCCTGCACATCGGCAAAGCCGCGATACCAGCCGAGGATCTCGGCGGCGTGCTCGGGCTCCAGATAGTTTTGCGCGCGCCCCCGGCGGAACAGGCGTGACGCATCGGCGATCAGCACCTTTTTTTTGTGCTTGACCGGTTTGCGCTTGCGCAAGACCAGGATGCACGCGGCCAGGCCGGTGCCGTAGAAAAGGTTGGGCGCCAACCCGATCACGGCCTCAACCAGATCCATCTCCAGCAGTTTCTGGCGGATGCTGCCTTCCACACCTTTGCGGAACAGTGCGCCCTGGGGCAACACCACTGCCATCCGGCCGCTGACGTCGGCCATCGACTTGACCATGTGCTGCACCCAGGCGAAGTCACCGCTGGATGAGGGTGGCAGGCCGGCAAAGTTGCGGCCAAAGGGATCGTTCAGCCACAGGTCCTCGCCCCACTTTTCCAGCGAGAACGGGGGGTTGGCGATCACGCAGTCGAATGTGGCCAGTCGGTCGACCTCGAAGAAGGCCGGGTTACGTAGGGTGTCGCCACGCACCACCTGGAAATCTTCAATGCCGTGAAGGAACAGGTTCATCCGTGCGATGGATGAGGTGGTGAGGTTCTTCTCTTGTCCGTACAGCTTGCCCCACAGCCGCTTCACGTCGCCATGCTGTTCCTTCACGTGCTGCACGGCGGCCAGCAACATGCCGCCGGTACCGCAGGCCGGGTCGTAGATGGTCTCGGCTTCTTTGGGATCGAGCATGTCGATCATCAGCCGCACGACGCTGCGCGGGGTGTAGAACTCGCCGGCCTTCTTGTTGGTGGCGTCGGCGAACTTCTTGATCAGGTATTCGTAGGCGTCGCCAAGCAGATCCGAGTTGACGTTCTTGTTGCCAAACGGCAGCTTGGAGAAGTGCTCGATCAGGTCCTTGAGCAAGGCATCAGACAGCCGATCCTTGTTCGACCACTGGGCATCGCCGAACACGCCGTACAGGGTGTCGGGGTTGGCTTTCTCAATCTCGCGCATCGCGCGCTGAAGGGCCGTCCCGACATTGCTGGCCTTGGTGCGAACGTCGTTCCAGTGGCAGTCTTCCGGGATCTGGAAGCGGTGCGACTCCGGAAACCAGGCCAGTTGCTCGTCGCCGGTCTCATCAACAATCTCCTGGTATTCCTCATCCCAGACGTCGCAGATGCGCTTGAAGAACAGCAGCGGGAAGATGTAGGTCTTGAAGTCGGCCGCATCCACCGGGCCGCGCAGGATGTTGGCGGATTCCCAGAGGTGGCCTTCGAGTTGGCTGAGGGTGATTTGTTGGTCGCTCAAACGCATGGCCCTTCTATATCGATGCCGTCGCACTGCGGCTTGTGTTCTTGTTTGGTCTTCATCGGTTACTCGAACAGCCGCTTTTGCTTGACGATGTAGCCCGCAGGCTTCTTCTGTTTTTCTAATACGCCTTCGTCGACCAGACGCTGCAACCATGCCTTGGCCTGCGCGTTGGAAACGTCCAGCGCGGCTGCCACTTCGGCGTCCTTCATCGGCGCACTCAAGAGTTGCTGAATCGCTGCGCGCACGGCAGCGAAGAGCACTTCGGCAGGGGTCGATTCCGGCTGCGCAGGCTCCTTGGCCTCGTCTAGCGGCGCCACCGCCTCTGGCGTGACTGGCGGCAGTTCTTCCAATGCCGCAGCGGGTGGCTGCGCATCGGAAACAACGTCGACCGGTGCCGATGGCTCGCTCGCGGCCTGGGGCGCTGGCGCGGCGTCGCGTGGCACGGGCGCCGTTGGCTTGGTATCAGCCGACGATGGGTCTTCGTTCGAGAACAGCGCAAAACCAACCTGTGGGGAGGCCGTCGGCGTCGCCATCGCCACGTTGAACACGTCCTCGAAGGAATCCACGTCTTGCGGGTTCGGCCAGGAAAGTGCTCCCTTCTTTCGCAAACCATCCAGTCCGGCGGAAGACTCACCCGTCGATCGAATGAAGACTGGAACAAACTTGAGTTTGTCGAGCTGCTCGACAGCACCCGTCCAAGTACCGCCTTTGTTTAGGTCGGAACTGACCACCAGCGATGTGTCTGCCAACGCATAAATCAGCTTGTTCCGCTGCATGGCGTTGCCGACATTGAACCCGGCACTCGGGTCGTAGGGCGAAATCAGCACCAGTTGGCCATCGAGCAGCAGGTTGCGGTGCTCGCGGTTCATGGTGGTCTTTTCCAGACTGTCCGCCAGCACGCCACAAACTTTTCCACCCCCCTCAAGCGCGCCACGCATGGCGGCCTGGTCGATGCCCTTGGCGCCACCGGAGACAAGCGTTCTCCCTGCGCGAGCAGCGAGCCGGCCAACTGCGATTGTGTAGTCGATGAGGGCGTCGTCCACATGGCGCGATCCGACGACGGCAAGCCCACCAGTTTCGAGCAAAGCCATGTCGCCACAGCCGTAGAGCACTGCCGGCGCATCTTCACGAAGGCGCGTTTTCAGGCGACGCGGATACTCAGCATCAGCGCGGCTGACCACCCAAATGGCGCGTGCCTGCCAGCGCTCGATCACTTGGCTCAGCAGGAATCCGCGCCCCAACAATTTCTGCAGGCGGCTCTCGTCAATCACCGGCTGGCACGCACGCAGGATTTCAGCCGCGTCCGGCGAGAGGAGATCCGCAGGCTGACGCTGGATCTCGCGCAAATGACGCGCGAGACGTTTGTATTCACCAGGCGAGAGCAGATCCGATGACGCAGTGCCGCGTCCGGCAATGAGCGGCGCAGTCAGCAGCAGGATCGCCTGGGTGTTGGGTGAGAGGACTGGCGTCATTCGTCGTGCCCCGTCTGTGAAAGGGCCATAGGCCAAACCGCGCCACTACCGCTTTTGCGCAGCAGCCATGCAGACACCGTGAGCGTCCAGCGCGAGTCGACCATGTCATCAACCAGGAGGACTGGTCCGGGAGGAATGGGTTGACCATTGAGTGCGAGCGAACCATCAATGTTGCGCGCCTGTTGTGTACTGTTTGCCATCGTTTTCTGTTCGGGCCTTGCGTCTGTTTTTGCGATGACCATATGAAACGGCAGACCCAGCGCAGCAGCCAAGCGTTGCGCGAAATTCGGCACCAATTCGGGATGCCGAAGCGAAGGAACGCAGGTCACCCAGGTCGGGCTCGGCTGCGGATTCCACTCTTGAATCATCTTCACGCACGCAGCAACGAGGTCATCGGAAAAGTGGCCGTCGTGGTACTTACCCTGTCGAACCAAGCCGCCCCAACCGGCATCGCCCCAGACGCAGAGGGCTTTGCCTGGCTGCGCTTGATAGGGAATGGTGGATGCGGTGTGAATTCCGTACTGCGGCATTCCCCCCACGGGCCATTTTTTGCGAGGCTCGATGGGCAGACTTGTGCGACAAAGAAATTCCTCGGCTTCCCGAACCAGCAACTGATCTACGTCTTCTGACAGCGGCGGCAACGACGGTGGGCTGACGGTGCTTGAATCGCCATCAAGCGCATCAATCAGAAAGCCCATGTGCTGCCCGAAAGGCCGAGAGACGTATTCCTGCATTTGCTGGAGCTCGGCACGCCTCAATTTGGTGAGCCGGTCTGCTCGCGCCCAGAATTCGTCTCCTAGCTCGGCTGCAGTAAGTTGCCACTTCGTACCTTGCTTGGCGATCGGCGCTGGAGATTCGAGAGACAGTGCCGTGATAGTCTTCTCGATGCGACCTTTGCTCATGTTCACGCAGGTCATGAGGTCAGGTATTGAAAGTCCTTCCGGTGCCTCATTAAGAGCCCCCAGGACATCGTCTACCTCTTGGCGAGTTGGGAACGCGCTACGGATAAACCAGTCGGTAATTCCTTCTTCTTCATCTCCGCTCAAGAGCACGCCATATGCAGATTCCAGCGCTCTTCCTGCGCGCCCTACTTGCTGGTAATAGGCGACAACTGAGCCGGGCATCTGAAAATGGATAACGAATGCCAGATCCGGCTTGTCGTAGCCCATACCCAATGCGGTTGTCGCTACAAGTGCCTTAACCTTGTTCTCCTGCAGAGCCTGCTCTAGCTCCTCACGCCGATCACCTGTCTTACCTGTATAGGCCTCTACAGCAAAGCCCTGGGCCTTGAGCCAATCCGCCAGTTGATTGGCATCTCGGATAGTGAGTGTGTAAATGATGCCGTGCCCTGGAAGTGAACTGAGTTGCTGCGCGATCCATGCCAGACGGACAGCCTGACTGGGTAAACGCATCGTTTGCAGCGTCAGAGAACTTCGATTCAGGTCACCGCGCAGCACCTTCATGTTGGGGCCGAGCACAGCCACAAGGTCTTCCATAACGCGATCGTTTGCTGTTGCTGTTGTGGCCAGCAGCCGCAGATTGGCTGGAAGCGTTCTGGCGATACGTTCCAGCAGTCGGTAGTGAGGACGGAAGTCGTGACCCCAATCGGAAATGCAATGGGCCTCATCGATAACCATCAGCGAAATCTGCCCTGCGATACCAGCTAGAACCTCTGTGTTAAACCAGTCGTTACCCAGCTTTTCTGGCGCTATCAGCAGAATGTCTACTTCGTTTCGACGCAGCTTGGCTTCAACCGATTTCCATTCATCCTGGTTATCGGAGTTGATGGTGGCGGCGCGAACCCCCATCCGTTCTGCCGCTGCGATCTGGTTTCGCATCAGCGCCAGCAGCGGCGAGATCAATAACGCCGGGCCGGCTCCAGCTTCCCGCAGCAACTTGGTCGCGATGAAGTAGACAAAGCTCTTGCCCCACCCGGTCTTCTGCACGACCAGCAAGCGGCCTTTGCCTTCGACGATGTGACGAATGGCATCTTCTTGGCCGTCGCGGAAAGTGGCATCGGCGCGTCCGGAGCCGATGCGGAGAAGTTCCAGCGCGCGTTTTGGGTCGTAGGCCACGTTATTGCTCTCCCTTGTTTTGGTCGGGCGAGCGGTACCCCGGCGCCAACACAGCGTTCTTGACGCCGTATAGCGCCAGGTGATCTTTCAGCCAGAGTCTGAATTCATAACCGCGCAGACTGTGGTCCGGAGAGCAGTCCACACTCCACTGCCGCAAGATGTATCCGGCGGTGGCAGCACGCAGCTTCATCCGCAGTGACCCGCGAACCATGCCGTAATCCATCTCCGTAATTTCAGGGCGGGGCTGGTCCGGGTGCGGCACCATCTCCAGCTCCACGATCCGGGTCCATTGGATGTCCTGATCACTGCGCTCATGGGGCTGCACGTCTGCATCCCTCATAAGGACCGGGCGCTTGATCCGAGTGATGACGAAATCCCGGAACTCCTGGGATTTCCGGTCGAAGGCGCGGACGTGCCAGCGCAGACCGTTGTCGATCAGCGCGAACGGGACGATCTCCCGCTCGGTGCGACCACTGGAGATGGAGTGGTACTCAATGCCGAGCGGACACTCCTGGTGGATCGCACGGGTCACGCTCGCCAACACATCCAGATCCGGATGCGTGAGCCGTGACGGGCTCTCGCTGGCCACCCAAGCCTTGAGCCGCATCGGCTCACCATCGCCAAAGCCCTGGGTCAGCCACGACAGCACCCGCTCTGGGGGAAAGTCGAATACGGGCCGGAAGTCCGGCCCCAGGACGTAGGACTTGCCCTTGGGGTCGTAGTCGATGTTGCCCGGGGCCAACTCCTTGTACAGCGCCAGATCCCTGGATGCGGCGGCGGACTGGATGCCAAACCGCATGACCAAGTCCTGACGGCGTATCTCCCCGATGAAGCGCACGCGCAACTCCACAAACGCGAGCCGGTCGCGTTGTGGCTGGGTTAGATCTGCAAGCTGTTCGTTCGACATCCTGGCTGGTTCGTTCGGGTTAGCGAATGCTTGTACGGGTTATTGCGGAAAGTATATGGTCTGCCCTAGAATCTGTCCATGACTCTATTGTGATTTGTGTATGCATCGTGTTGTGATAACCACAAGCGGCGCAGCGATAAAAGGATCGGTACGGGCGCCATGCAAGATTTCGCAGAGCTTCACCTCAAGCCAGAGACGCTGGCGCAGTACGGGTTGCCGGACATCGCGTACCCCGTTCCAGCAGCCGATCTGAAGTCGGCCCTGCTCGATAACGGGGACCTGCCGCTGGCCGTGATGCTGCACGGTCTGCAGCAGCGTAGCCGGGATGGGGAGGCCGAATGGCAGCAGGTCGAACCCGCAATGGATCGGCTTGCCGAGCTATTGGCGCCCGACGATGCCCGCGATGTCATTTCAGCGGCCGGGGACCACTGGTGGCTCGAGGTCGGGCCCGTGGACCTCGGCGGCAAACTGGTCACCATCCAACGTGGCGATGCTCTGATCGCTGCCATCACCGCCCGGGACGACGGACGCTTGCGGGTGGCGGTGTTTCGCCCGTTGGACGCCAAGAGCGCGGAATACCTGATCGGGCTGGGGCAAGTGCCTCACCCTGAGCACGGTGTCTGCATGCGCGAGAACAACTGGGAGTACGCGCTCGACTGCTCCGCCGGCAACGGCAACTACTACGCTGCCGACCGGGGCGAGGCCTACCTGTCCTACTGGGAGAAAGGCCTGGGCATCAGTTGGGACGGCTCCGATGTGCCCGAGTGGCGCAAGCAGCTGGACCTCGTCGCCCGACCCGTCGCCCGCGTAGTCGCAGAGTTGGGCGTCTACTACACATTGTCCGGCAATGAGGACGAGGAGCCTGTTGCCGATGCGGGCGCGGTGGAACGATCCGAGAAGCCGGCGCCTCCGGCCTGGCGCAGCAAGCGCCAGCAAAAACGCACGGTCCAGGGGCGGTTTCTGGGCTGTCTGCTAGGTGGTGCAGTCGGCGATGCGCTGGGCGCACCGGTTGAGTTCATGAAGCGGACCGAGATTCTGCGTCGCTTCGGCCCGAAGGGAATCACCCAGTACGCACCGGCTTATGGTGGCCTGGGGACGATCACCGACGACACGCAGATGACCTTGTTCACCGCCGAGGGACTGATCCGAGGCTGGGTGCGTGGCTGCTTCAAAGGCATCACAACCTATTCCGGGGTAACGGCGTACGCCTATTTGCGCTGGCTGCAAACCCAGGGCGAACGTCCGACATGCGACATCGACTTCGGCACCGATGAGCCTGGCTGGCTGTTTCAGCAGCGTCAGCTGCACAGCCGTCGCGCACCGGGCAACACCTGCCTGGCGGCCCTGCGGGCAATGAACTCGCTCGGGGAGCCGGCCCGCAACGACAGCAAGGGCTGCGGCGGCGTCATGCGGGTTGCGCCGGTCGGTCTGTTCGCCTGGCGCCTGCGTCAGTACGAATCTCCCCAAGACGCCTTCCGGCTGGGTACCGAGTTGGCTGCGCTGACCCATGGGCACCCGACCGGAGCCCTGACCGGTGGTGTGCTGGCGGTTCTGATCCTCGCCCTGACCGATGGCGCGTCGCTGCGCGAGGCGTTGGCCGCCGTCAAACTCTTACTGCGAGCTGAGCCCGGCTTTGAGGAGACGCTTCGGGCGATCGAGATGGCTGAGGAGTTAGCCGATTCCGATTTGCCACATGAAGAAGCAATAGCCCGGCTGGGCCAGGGCTGGGTCGCCGAGGAGGCCCTGGCGATCTCCATCTATTGCGCGCTGGTCGCCCGGAATTTCAAACATGGCGTGATCCTGGCCGTGAACCACGATGGCGATTCCGATTCGACCGGAGCGATCGTCGGAAACCTGCTGGGCGCGATGTACGGCGTGAAGGCGATCCCTGTCGAGTGGCTGGAGCCGCTGGAGCTGCGCGACGTCATCACCGAATTGGCGGAAGACCTCTACGCCTTCAAGGATTGGGCGATCGGCGAGTACAGCGACAACGAAGAGCTGAACCAGCGGATCTGGCGCAAGTACCCGGGATTCTGAGATGGAGTGAACTGGCATGAGCGGAAATCGATGGGACCAGCCGGGTGTGCCCCACAAAGGATGGCACTGCGTGGACGTGGTCGATCTGCGGGCCGACGGTGAGTCGGCGGACGAAACCGATTACGCGACCTGCCAGATGTGCGGCAACGAGAAGATCCGCTACGTCCACATCATGGAACACCCGGATCTGGACGAGAACTTCGACGTCGGGTGCGTCTGCGCCGAGAAGATGAGCGGCGACTACGAGGGGCCGAAACGGCGTGAGGCCAAGTTGCGCAACCGAGCAGCACGCCGGACCCGATGGCTGCAGCGCAAGTGGCGGGTGTCCGCCAAGGGGAACAGCTTCCTGAACGTCGATGGGCACAACCTCGGCGTCCACATGAACAAGTTCAATCGGTGGGGCTATCGGATCGGGAGCCGGTTCAGCACCAAGACCTACGCAACCAAAGACGAAGCCAAGCTGGCCCTTTTCGATGACTTCTGGGCCGCGACCCAGGATGACGATCGGCTGTGGGCCAGTGACTGATCAGGGAAATAGATTCGATGGCGCATAACTTACCCAGCAGCACACCGCGAGACGGAAGCCCACTGCCCAAGGGCAAAAGGCCTGATTTGGTCGAACTGATCGCCGCTACCCTTCATTCGGTAAAGGCGTATGACTTGCCGGCGGAATGCGAGCGGCTCGGATTGGCTACCGGGACAGGTAGCGAAGCACACTCCAGCAAGCGCGTGTACGTGCGAAGCCGTCTCCAAGGACTGAGCAACGATCAGCTTCTCCAGCTCGCACGCCAGGTTGAGCAGGATCACGTCAGTTTTTCGCTGAGCGAATTTCTCCGACTGTTAGACGAGTCGAGCGACGGTCAGACAGTCACTGAACTCACGCGGCGCTCGATCCTCAAGCTGCTGAACGACGTGGATCTCTTCGGCGAACTCCCGCTTGTCGAGCAATTGTCCAATATCTGGCCATTACCGGAAATGCGTGGCGCGGGCTTCGAGGCAAATTTGGAGGAGTCCGTTATACGGCACTGCGTGAACAACGACGACTGGACCAACGCTGAATTGCTCGAGGTGGTGGGCGCACTGAGCTGCTCCCGACAACTGTTCTTCAAGTTGCTTGAGGCGGTCGTCTCTCCAAATGCCCGAAGAGGAAAGGAGCAGACGCAGCTCGTTGAGACACTGAATACTCTCCTCAAGGCGGACGGCTTCCAGCTAAGGCCATCGGGGAGCATCTCAGGACATTCGGCGTTCGCGGTGAATCGAATCAGTGGTGGCGTATCTGGCGCGCCCAAGAATTTGATCTTCGCGTCAACGGGTCCGAAGCCCGAGATCGTCATCCAGGATGCCATCAACAACGACATCCGAATCGTAAGGAATGAAGAGCACTGCCTCGTGTACGACCGCCCGATTCAGGCCAACGGGCTTACCAAGGAGGAGATGCTCTCGTGGTGGAAGGAACGGCAAGGCATCCAGGACGAATCAGATGCACGGCGATCGCTTTCTCAACGTCTGATGGCATCCCTCGCATCGGACGGCGAACGAAACGTATTCAGCGTCTACTACCGAGCATTCAAGGATCTCGGCGATAAGCTGCCAGCCCTCATTCCGCAGGTCTATCTGCATTACGACCCATACACGCTGGCACAGCTCGGCGGGGTTGGACGCTTGTCTCGGCAACGCATGGACTTCCTACTCCTTTTCAGCAACGCAGGTCGTGTGGTCGTCGAGGTTGACGGATCTCAGCACTTCGCCGAAGACGGGAAGCCATCCCTCGCCAGGTACGCGGACATGGTGGCGGCCGATCGTGACCTCCGGCTCGCCGGGTACGAGGTCTATCGTTTCGGGGCCAACGAGCTCACCGGCCACGGGTCGGCGGAACGGATCGAAGTATTCTTCCGGCGCTTACTTCGGAAGCACGCGGTCCTTCCCGGAGCCGGTTCGGCTGAGTGAGGCCATGCCAACCGATCCGGAGTTGCGGACGTGGGTTCAATTCCGCAAACGGGAATCGAACTGGCGTCCTGGCTTAGGCACTTGGCTGATGACCTCGGCCGGGCAGAACTGGTAGGATTGTCGGCAGTTGGGGCTGGATTCCGCACCTTTCCGCAGGAGTTCGCAGCGGTTCTAAGGCGCTGAGTTACATAGGTTTGGCGCAGGGTTCCACCCCACCACCATATACAAGGGCCCGGATAATCTCCGGGCCCTTTTCTTTTGGCCTTTCCCCAGGGAAGCGCGCAGATGTGCTGCGGGTGGCCACCTGCCGAAAAGCCAGAAATCGTCTACTTTCTCAGCCAGAGCCGTCTCTGTTCTCCGTTTTACCTGCGGGTATGTGCAGATTGCGATATAGTAAAATCAACGAGTTATCTGCTCTGGTTCATCGTCAACCAAGGCCACCGGTCAAGCATCAAACTCCGTCACCACCTCCCATTGGGTAGCCCATTCATGTCGACGATGAGCAACAAGAAGAAAATCACCGCCGATCTGCAGTCAGCACTGTCTGGGCAGAGCCCACTGAGCATCGACCTCTACGTTGAAGTTCTGGCTGACTATGAAGCTGAGCTGAAAGCATCGCTGGACAAGGACGCCGATGACGCCCTGCTGTGCATGCTGGCCGACGACGGGGACGTGGCGATGATGGTCATCGACTGGGACGGCAGCATCTACCGGAATGAAAACGCGTTGAAGAAGCTGCGAGCCATGTGGCGGCACCGCTTTGAGGCCAATGTGCAGACTCTCGTGCCCATCCTCAGCACCCACATCAGCCAGAAAAACTTGGGGGTGGCAGGCATCAAATGGTTGCCCGCATCAACCGATTGAAGCGGGTTGGCCAATGACGGCCATGTTCACGAATCGAACGCGGCCACCACCTCCTGCTGCACCGCTTGCAGCCCCTTGCGCTCGATGAGGTTGAGGAGTTTGAGGGACGTGCCACTCGGCTTCTTGTCACCTGCCTCCCACTTTTGCACCGTGGACACACTGGTGTTGAGCACCGCGGCAAACACCGACTGGCTCAGGTGCGCTTGTTCGCGCAGCGCTCTGATTTGCTGCGGCACCAGCTCGTGGACGCCGAGATGGCACAGGGCATCAAACTCGCCCATGCGCCGCTTGCTGATGAGCCCAGCGCCATGCAGCCCGCATGCGGTTTCGTGCACCTCATTCAGGATGCGGCTTTTGCGTTTGGTCGTTGTCATGGCATACCTCTTCAATTTCACCCACCGCCAGAGCGTTTTCCAGTTGGCGGTCATCAAACTTCAGCAACACCGTTACCACCTCTTGGAGCGCCTTCAATTCATCTTCGTTGACGTTGGCACGCTCGTTCTTCTCGAACCCGTAGAGAAAGAACCACAGTCCCGCGCGCTTGGTCGCTACGATGGTTCTGGAACCGCCACGCTTGCCTTGGCCCGCCAGCGCAATGCGCTATTTTCAATAGATGGCCACCCAAGTCTGCGTCCACGAGTCCCTGAACCATCTCTCTCACTGCATCGCGCAGGCCCGCATCAGTCAGACCTGTCTTGCGCATCCAGCGGGTGAATGTGCGGGTACGGAAAACTCTGTCCATTTATTAAATCATACCACTGGATGCGATAGATTGCCAGTCGTGCCAGGCTACGGCGCGCAGGCGAATCGACCTTTGTCCCGTTCCCTGACCAGTTCGTACCAGCGCTTGGCTGGTGCCGAGGGCGCCGGACGCTCGACTGGCTCGACGGCTGCTGCAGCGGCCTTGCCACGCACACTGTTGGCGATCTCCCAAGCCAGAATCGCCTGCAGCGAGAAGCGCAGATTGCCGACCAGCATCAGGTGCGGCACGCGCTTGCTGTTGCGTTTGGCCTGATCGCGGAAAAGGTGGGTCGACAGCGATGCCGCCTCGGCGATTTCCTTGGCTGTGAGGCATTGTCTTGCAGCCTCGTCATTGCCGCCCTGATCCGCTGCTTTACAAGGCGGTGTTCAAAGAGCGGCTCGGTTCAACGCAGGGGCCAAGGCAGATCGCAACCGATCCACGATGGCAGGCAGGGGCTTGGGGGGAAGCTCGTTCTTCTTGAGAAACGCCAGCCACAGCGCCTGCCGCGAGGAATTGTGCGCGAACTCGTCCGTCAGCCCAAGCGGCACCGCATTGGGCACGGACATGCCGCGCCGCTCGAAGGTGGCTTTGATCGCTTGGGCCAGCAAATCGGTGTCCAGGGTTTCTCGCTCCAGCAGCACCGACAGATCGAAGTAGTCCTTCAGGCGGCTGTTGCTCATGCCCAGCAGGGCGATGGCGTGGAGTTTTTCCGCGATGACCGTGTACGTCGGGTAGGCTCGCAGCCGGGGTGCGGGCAGATCATCCAGCAGGACCGGATAGACCGAATCCACCGGTGCGGGTGTGACGGCATCGCCGAAGCCAACGTCGATCTGCGTCTTGCAGCGCGCCTTGGCCAGTTCGCCTGCGATGAACACGCGCACGCCGCCGTAGCCGGCTTCCTTGCGGATCTCATCCACCGTGACCGAGGCCGGATCGAATGCAATGCCGTCGTCAACAGCCACGGCGGCGATGTCACGGAAAGTTTCGGCAACCGATGCCAAATCGCTCGCGCCGAAGCCGAGCAGATCGGCATCGCGCGTGGCCCGGTGCGGCATGTCGTACCAGAGCGTGAACAGCAGCGCGCCCTTGAGCAGAAAACGATCGGCGTGCTGCGATTGGGTCAGGCGGTAGAGGATGCGTTCCAGCGCAAAGCGCACCAGCACCTGATTGAAATCGACACCCTGCGTTTTGGCAACGTTGAGCAGGCGCGCACGGACGGACGCAGCGACGTTGGGATTGGCGGGGTTCATCCGATGCTCTCCAGATAGGGCCGCATCACGTTGGCCACGCGGCAGACCTTGGCGTTGCGCCAGATGTCATCGACCGATGCCTTGTTGCGGGCCCGGACGTCCTTCAGTGCCTCCAGCGCCACGTCCAGGCCGATCTTGTTGCGGTGCTTGAAGCAGTCCGCCAGGGTCTTGGCCACGCCGTACACCCGCAGCGTGACGCCATCGCGTTCAACTTCATCGATGCCCGCCGTGTAGGCTGCACCCGTGAACTGCACCATCTTGATCGGCGGGTAGTCGAACCGTGGGGCATGGCTGCCGCGCGGCATGGCGATCCAGACCTGGCGCGGCAATTGGGTTGTGAGCTCGTGGAACTGCAGCGCCGTGAGCAGGCAGAACACGGCTTGCGGCACCTTGGTGGCGACGGTCACCAGACTTTCGTGTTCAGACCACTGAGAGCCCGGCAGGCGGTACAGACCACGCCCAATTTTCTCCAGCAAACCAGCGGCCGTCAGACGCGTCAGGACGACCCGGGGCGCATCGATGGCGTCCAGATCGCTGGCACGCAGCAGCCCCTTCTGGCTGGCCAGGCCGAGGACGCGCTGGGTATGGGTGTCAGGGAGCATGGCTGGAGTATGTTCCTTTTATTCGTCAAAAACAATATATGGACGAAATATAGGAACGCAATCAGCAACATCTGCTCAAGACGACGGCGCGGAATCGAACCGTGCGCCGTCCTGCTCCCTGACGAGTTCGTGCCAGCGTTTGGCTGGCTCTAAAGGTGCTGCCGGGCTCTCGGCTTCATCGCTGACGGCTGTGGCGGTGCCGCCAACCACGCTGTTGGCCGTCTCCCATTCCTGGATCGCTGGCAGTGAAAACCGGAGGTTGCCCACCAGCATCAGGTGGGGAACGCGTTTGCGATTGCGCTCGGCCTGATCGCGGAACAGGTGGATGGGTAGCGATGCTGCTTCGGCAATTTCTTTGGCGGTGAAGTAGTTGTCTTCAGCCTTGGCATCGAGGCCCTGCGCCGCTTCTGGCACTTCCGGCTTGAAGTCCCGTTTGATGCCGAGCAGTGTCATCAGATGCTGCGCGCTGCTGTGCTCGAACTCGAGGACGTCTGCTTCGTGGTATCGGACGTGGCGGAACAACTTGTGCCAGACCGGCCCTTCGCCATCGAGCCGCCAGCGCCGCAGCGTCTTGAGACTGACTTGCCAGCGGTCGGCCACATGCTTTTCGGTCATCACGGGGTAGTGCATCTTTTGCTCCTGAACAGATGACCCCAGGACAACGCTGTTCACCGTAGAAGTCAAGCTCAGTGTTCGATGATCACCCTGGAGCCGTCTGCGCAATCAGCACATCGGCCGGGATGCCCAGGCTCTTGTGCAGTCTGCGGATCATGGCCAGCGTCAGCGGGCGCTTGCGGTTCAGGACTTCGTAAACGCGGTTGCTCTTGCCTATGATGGGCTCAAGATCTTTGATAGACAGACCGCTCTGATCCATGCGGAATTTGATGGCATCCACCGGATCTGGCGCGGTGATGGGCACTTGCTTGGCCTCGTAGGCTTGCACCAGCGTGGCCAGGATGTCCAGGCGATCACCCTCTGGCGTACCCAGATCGGGGTCGGAATCCATCAAGGCCGAGATCTCTTTGAGCGTGGCCTTGTAGTCTGCTTCGGTGTGGATGGGGCGGATGTCCATGTTTTCCTCCGTGGCCGGTCAGGCCGAATCGATGGTTTCTGCGTCCACTGCGCCGTACTCTTTGTGGGTGCCGACGAACTTCACGTAAACGATCTGCAACTTGTACGCAATGGCCACGATCAGCCGGTAGTCATTGCCTTTGATGTTGAAGACCACGCGACGGTTCTTCAGCACGCTGGCGCTGCGGTACTGCGCCTTGATGTCGGCGGGCTGGCTCCAGCTCGCACTGGTGGCCTCCTCGTACCAAGCCTTCAGCGGCTGCTCGGCGTCGGGGTAGCGCTCCCAGAAGGCGCGAAGGGTAGACACGGCAATCACTCGCATAGTTCGAAGTATAGTCCCAAAATGGGACTAAGGCAAGTGGCGTCCGGCCGAGGCGGGTGGTCAAGGCGTCCAAGAATGTGTGAGTGGGTGTGTTTATGGTTGTCCGAGCTGGCTCAGCATTGATCGGCCGGATTTCCGAGCTGCTCGTTTCGTACAGGTGGGCACCTACAATGGGGCCGCTTTCGAATCTGGTTCAGATGACGGACGCGGGTTCGGTTCCGCGTTCCACCACCACTCACCCCCAATCCCAGCCCTTATCCGGCTGGGATTTTTTTTGATATTTTCCCAATAATTTCAAGTGCTTACGAGCCTTGGCCGAAGACTTCCCGGCGTCCAAAACCCCCCCAAAATCCCCTGAAAAGCCGCCCTGAAAACGGAGAATTCTCTGTTTTTCTCTACCAGCCTCGCGAGTACTCGCGAGGCCTGATCGTTAAAAATCAATGGCTTGCAAGGGGTGAGTTGTGGCGGGCAGATATTCTCCAGTCGAGATCTGAAATCTGAAAGCGCCTTGCACGAGAGGCGGCGGCATGATTCAGGCGACAACTTTCTTGGCCTGCGCCGAACCGGCCACCCAGCGTTGCTTCGGATGTGGGACAAACGGCAACGAAGCTACCGGGCGATGGGGTATCGCGTCGAGGCGTAGCGCGAATTTGGCGAAATCAGGTGCCCGTACAGTCGCTTGTCTTCTGTGTGCGCAATCGTTGCGACAGATGCCGTCACTGGTGCGACAATGCCCCTATCTGATCGCTCCGTGAGGCCCCCATGTCCGACCGCATCAACGCCCGTCTGTCGCAACCCTTGGCTGAATTCGTGGGCCGAATGGTCGGCGAGGCGGGTCTTTACGAAACACCCAGCGAATACGTGCGCGACCTGATCCGCCGCGACATGGAACGGCGTGACGGCCAGTTTGTGCAGGACGCCATTCTCGCCGGATACCGAGACTTGGCGGCAGGCCGCGTCTTTGCGTCCAGCGGCGACTTCAAGACCGACATGGCAGCACTCGAGCGCAAGGAAGCCGATGGCTGGCAATGACGTGCCATCACCCGCCACGTTCCTGCTGACCCGCAATGCGGCGCTGGATTTGCGCCGCATCCACACGCGGTCGCGACGTGAATGGGGCCAAGACGTTGCCGACCAGTACCTCGCCGATCTGTACGCGGCCATGGGCGTTGCTGCCGCCAACCCGGAGCAGGGCCGCTTGCGGCAGCACCGTTCGGCGCCGTTTCTGATGGTTCCTGCGCGGCAGCACTTCGTCATATATGACCTTGTGCCGCAGGGCGTCGCGGTGCTGACGGTTCAACATCAGGTGCGCGACATCGAGACCCTGATTGCGCAACTGACCCCTGCTTTCGTCACAGAAGTGGAGCGGTTGAAGCGGAAAGTCTGATGCATCCCGTTCATTGCAACCCGCCGCAGCCATCTCCAATGCTCATGAGCTCGGGAGGCCGGTCGGCAGATGGTCATCGATCCGCCAGCAGAGCAAGGAGCCCCATGATGGCAAGAAAACTCGATGACGTGATCGCCGCGCTGCCCAAAGAGCGCCAGCAACGGGTGCAAGCGCGAGCGATGGAGTTGGCCACGCTCAAAGATCTGCGCTTGGCGGCCGAGCAAACCAAGCAGCAACTGGCCGCCACGCTGGGTGTGGGGCAAGACACCATCTCGCGCCTGGAAAAACGCAGCGACATGCTGCTGTCAACCCTGCGCCAGTACGTGCAAGGCATGGGTGGCAATCTCGAGCTCGTGACCCAGTTCCCGAACCGCCCGCCCGTGGTGATCGAGCACCTTGGGGTGCAAGCAAGCTCTGACAAAAAGCCTCGCGCAAGCGCTTGAAGGCAAGCTCGGGGATCTGCGCAGGTTTTGGCTACATCAATATTCGGGGCTTGGGCACGTGTGCGGCGCGCTCGATGAGATCGTGCAGAAGGGATATGGCCACGGCCTTGTTGATCTCTCGGCTGGGCGAGCCTTGCGCACGGATGGCCCTGAACTCGACTTCGGATTCGGATTCGGATTCGGGGATGTGGAGGGCTACCCCTGTCACCCTAGCCGGGTGGAGTCCTTTGGGGGCCGTTGCTTGGCTGCCACATCACGGGCGATCTAAGGGCATGTTCCAGTTGAACCGCCTGATCGGCGCTGTGGGACAGGGTGCTGTAGCCTTGGAACGCTGCGGCGTTGCCGGAGATTATGGTGGGGGCCTTGCAGGAAGGCAAGCGCGGTGTATCCGAGCAGCGTCGAGATGGCCGAGTAGCAGGCCAGCGGAGCGGAAATGAGACTGGTTTTGGGGGCGAGGTCAAGGATTCAGGTAGAAGTCGTCTGGGAACGGACCTGCCCCGTCAATGGGATGATCATCAGCATAGTTACTTGGCGCATTGTTGAAGCTGCCACTATTACCATATCGACCAGAAAAGTTTTCCTGCTGAAGTCGGGCCTCGTATTCATCCTCCTCCATTCTGCGACGCTGGTCCTCCAATTCGTTGGAGTTCTCTGAGAACTTTCCATTCGCCCGTGACAGCATTTCCTGATGTGCGTACGCCTGCCGACGGCCTGCCTCTACTACTTCCTTCTTGCGGCGCTTCCGATAGTAATTGCGTTGTCCACCAAGCCACCTTTCAATGTCCTCGCGGAGCTTCCAAGTCTCAAACGCCGCTATGGTGGTCTCCCGCTGCCCGCCGTCTCGCAGTGTCCTAATCTTCGTACGCAAGATGACTGGGATGAAGCGCTGCATCCCACGACTTTCGGACCAAAGAAAGACGTGCGGGCAGTCAGGCAGTTGTAGTGTTGGATCAAAGACCAAGACTTCATCATCCAAGAGGCCGAGCCAAAGTGAGGTGGACATTTCGTGACGCCTAACGTTTGAGGTGAGCGGCACCTGCGCTCTACACGAGATTTCCATATCCATCCGTCGTGTACCAGCCACTGCCCGAGCAGCGGGCGCAACTCTCGACCTCGCCACGGCAGGAGCAGCTAGAAACGAGACGCTGCGTCTTTAGTGCGCTTGCGCGCTCTGCTTGCACCTTCTCATCGACAGCCTTAATGCGATCCCACTCCTCGACACTAACTTTGAGTATCCGTGCTTCAAGTTGTTGAATACGCGTCTTGAGGCTTTCTCTTTCCCTGAATCCGTGACCCCATTAGCAGCCAAACTCTAACCCAAGCCGAATCCGCTTTTAGACATGAATTCCGCTCTGGATTTCTCAAATTTGGCCCAAGCCGAGCGTGTTTGCGCGCCCATGCGCTATCAAAGCATGGGAACGGATGCGTTGAACAAGGCCGTATGGGTGTTTTTGCCTGCAAGCGCGCAGCCCCCATCCTTGGGAGCCTCCCAATTGGCTGATCTTTCTTCGGGTGCTGGTCGGCAGCGGCTGGGGCTTTGCGCTTGGCCGCTACAGCGCGTCAAGCGCGCGCCAGTGGCGCTCAAACACCGCAAAGGCCCTGTCGTTGGCCCCCAAGCCCAACACCCACTGGCGGGCATGGTCCACCATGCGGGCGGCCTTGAACATCAACTCCTGTATCACCGTGCGGATGCGACGGCGCTGCGCGCTGTGGCGCACCGGTGCATCGGGCCCGTGCAGCGTGTGCTGGCCAACCAAGCGCAGCAGGTTCATCGCCACGGCCGCCAGCGCGCACACCACGTAGTTGGTGTCGAACTTGCCCGAGGGCAGCCGGGTCAGATCCATGTCGGTTTTGAACTCCGAGTGAAACTGCTCATGCGTGCCGTGCTCGGCGTACAAGGCAATGACCTGCTCGGGCGTGAACGACTCAGGCAAGGTGGTGCTCCAGCCTTCCAGCACATACTCGGGCAACAGCATCTGCTGGCCCCGTTTGTCAACGGTGCGCTCGGTCAGGCGGTACACGCGGCGTGCTTTGAGGCTCTCGTTACCGTCTCTGATGGCCACGCTTTGCTCCCACAGGCACTGGCGTTTACCGGGGCGCAATACCGTCCAAGCGGTGTTGGCATCGGCTACCCGTGCCTGGGCGATGGTCTCTACCGGCGTGCTGCGCGGGTTCCACTTGATGAGCCACGCGACCTCGCGCTGCAGGGCTTTGGCTTGTCGGGCGATGGCACACATCAGCTTGGCCGAATCAAAGCCCGAGTCGGCCCGCAGCAGCAAGGGCGGCTGGGCCGCTGCCGTGACTTTGGCCGCCAGCGGCAGCAGCCGCTCGATGTTGTATTCGGTCTCGCTGGCCGAGTGCTGGGTGCCCGGGCGCAGGGCAAACTCCAGGCAAAAGCCTTGGGTGCCCAAGTAGGCCACCAGCGGGCAGTAGCCGTCCACTCCCGCATAGGTGCGCCCCACATGCTCCTTGGCCGTGCCGCTTTGGTCCATGGCGAAGGTGTCGATGTCCAGTGGCACATAAGCACAGGGCAGCGCCCCGAAGTCGATGGGCTGGCCCTCGAGCTTGAGGCTCAAAACCGCGGTGTTGATGTCATCGATCAAGTCAAACCAAGCTGGCGCGTGGGTGTCCAAGCGCTGGCGCAGGGTGGGCGACGAGGGCACCGATCGCAAGCCCAAGGCGCGGGTGAAGAAAGTGTCTTGGCGCTGGCCTTCGATGGCATCAAAATCGTTCTTGCCCAGACACAGCAGGCCCAGGTAGCTCTTGAGGATGTCGCTATTGGCGATGCCGCTGCGCACGGGGTAAGCGGGGTCGACCAAGGCGTTGAGATTGATGCGCTTGAGGTACTTGCCAATCAGGGCCAAGCCAGCGTGCTGGCTCAAGTCGTAGGGCAGTTGTTTGATGACAAAATCGGGCATGGGGGCTTCACCTTCAGGGTGAAGCCCACTTGGGGTCTAGAATGTTGATTTCAATAGGGAATCAGCAGTATTTTTGGTGCGGGGTCACGGATTCAGGTCTTTCGTCATCAGTGGTCTTTCGCTCTATAGCACGACTGGCTCGTTCGCCGTTGAGTTGTACGCCAATATGGTGAACCTGATTCCTCAGCGCGGCGATAACGGTCTGTGCATTCGCGAGCTTCGTGAGGACTCCGTCCAACCGCTCCTGCAGATCCGATTCTCCGGATTGAGGCTTGATAATGTCGGCATGGGAGGGTAAGTGCAGCGTCCCATCGGGCCGATACACCAAGTATCCGCCGTCTGTTCCTGAACGGACGGTGAAGCCTGGGTTCCTGCGCGCAATTTCCAGTGCTGTTCGATAGTCCATGGCGTGGCAAGTGCGGCCTATCGTCGAGGTTAACCGGCGTGCCGAAGGCCCGTCCGAGTTGAACCGCAGGTTAGGCGCTGTGGGGAAGGGTGCTGCGGCCTTGGAACGCTGCGGCGCTGCCGGAGATTATGGCCGGGGCTGTGGATGAAGGCATACGCGGTATGCCCGAGCCGCACCCAAATGGCAAAGCAGCAGGCCAATACCCGTTTGGTGTTGACAGCGCAGGTCAGCTTGAGCGCCAAGTTACGCAGCATTGGATGGATATTCCCCGCGCCAAAGTTGAGCAATAATTCGTTGAAAATCATATATCGACGATACGTATTCTTCATTTGTACAGTTACTCGTGGTTACGAGCCAAGATGACTTTCCTGTCTTGCTGACGGTTCGGCCATAACGGGCGAGCTCGACTACGCATTCATCTTCGTTCAAGTATGGCCAACCACTGCGATCAGGTGCTGATTTCGGACTGGAAGTGCTTACTGATTTTCCGTTCGAATCGTCCTGCCGCCGCGCCTCAATTTCTGCCAAGAATTCAACTTCGATCTGTTGTACTCGTAAGATTATGTAGCGCGCTCTGGCCCTTGCCAAGTCTCCGTCCGTAAGCGCATACGCCCGGGCCCAGAGGCCAGGGTGCGGAGGGCCTGACATCAGTTCGCTAGCCACTCGGTCGAAGAACAGTTGAGGATTCACGATGTGTAATGGACTGTTGTTGTACTACCTAACGTTGAGGTTAACCGGCGTGCCGAAGGCACGTCCGAGTTGAACCGCAGGTTGGCGGGGTAATCGGCATCCTGCCGAAAATCGCGCCGAAGAAACAGCCGTTATTCATAACCAAAAATTATTATCTATGAGCAACTTCAGTGTTTCTTGAGAGGCGTCATGGGCGATGCGCTGCGACGTTCTGATCCGCCTGCCAATACAAGTGACGTAGAGCGAGGTTAGTAACTTGCTTATTGGACTCCACTTCGGTTAGGTAGGGATGGCTTAGAAAGAAAGTCGCGGACCGCAGGTTTATGGATACTCCATTAAGTCGTAACATCGACTCAGCGACTACACCCGTCAAAGCGGAGCCGCTTATGCGTACTCTGCCAACATGCCGCGCTAGTCGTGGCGGTGGCTCAGTTAAGTCGCTAAATTCATCAGGTTGGACAAGCGGCGGTGGGCCTGCTCTCACAAGATCTGAATAGTACTTGTCCTCGAGTAAATCGGTGATTAAGTTGGAACGGTCAATTCTCAACCGTTGCTCCGGCGTTAGGCTATGGTAATCAGTGTCAAAGATGGTTCTAGTTAACTGCTCGCGGAGTCTTACAACTTTTTGTTCGAAGTGATGTTCTTCAATATTCTCCGTTCGCCACTCGTTCACTCCCTCAGAAATTCTGCTCGCCCAGCTACAGAGTATTTTGGAATACAATTGGAATTCTTTGCTCCAGCTTTTCTGCCAGAGTCGAATGTCTGAAGGAAGAATGCGCAGCACCGGCAAGCCAATGTCTCGCAAAAGCGCCGTCTTGCGTTTGTCTTTCAACTGACGTTGCGGATTATTGTGAGTTTGTCCGTCAACTTCAACGCACAGCAAGGGTCTGTTGGAGTCTTGACTGTGAATCACTATGTCTACGGGCCCGAGGCTTCTTATGGATTCGACTAGTTCGATGTTAAAGGAGTGCACGTACTCTGGAATCATTCGGTGAACTGCGACTTCATCCTGAATCCGTGACCCCATTAGCAGCCAAACTCTAACCCAAGCCGAATCCGCTTTTAGACATGAATTCCGCTCTGGATTTCTCAAATTTGGCCCAAGCCGAGCGTGTTTGCGCGCCCATGCGCTATCAAAGCATGGGAACGGATGCGTTGAACAAGGCCGTATGGGTGTTTTTGCCTGCAAGCGCGCAGCCCCCATCCTTGGGAGCCTCCCAATTGGCTGATCTTTCTTCGGGTGCTGGTCGGCAGCGGCTGGGGCTTTGCGCTTGGCCGCTACAGCGCGTCAAGCGCGCGCCAGTGGCGCTCAAACACCGCAAAGGCCCTGTCGTTGGCCCCCAAGCCCAACACCCACTGGCGGGCATGGTCCACCATGCGGGCGGCCTTGAACATCAACTCCTGTATCACCGTGCGGATGCGACGGCGCTGCGCGCTGTGGCGCACCGGTGCATCGGGCCCGTGCAGCGTGTGCTGGCCAACCAAGCGCAGCAGGTTCATCGCCACGGCCGCCAGCGCGCACACCACGTAGTTGGTGTCGAACTTGCCCGAGGGCAGCCGGGTCAGATCCATGTCGGTTTTGAACTCCGAGTGAAACTGCTCATGCGTGCCGTGCTCGGCGTACAAGGCAATGACCTGCTCGGGCGTGAACGACTCAGGCAAGGTGGTGCTCCAGCCTTCCAGCACATACTCGGGCAACAGCATCTGCTGGCCCCGTTTGTCAACGGTGCGCTCGGTCAGGCGGTACACGCGGCGTGCTTTGAGGCTCTCGTTACCGTCTCTGATGGCCACGCTTTGCTCCCACAGGCACTGGCGTTTACCGGGGCGCAATACCGTCCAAGCGGTGTTGGCATCGGCTACCCGTGCCTGGGCGATGGTCTCTACCGGCGTGCTGCGCGGGTTCCACTTGATGAGCCACGCGACCTCGCGCTGCAGGGCTTTGGCTTGTCGGGCGATGGCACACATCAGCTTGGCCGAATCAAAGCCCGAGTCGGCCCGCAGCAGCAAGGGCGGCTGGGCCGCTGCCGTGACTTTGGCCGCCAGCGGCAGCAGCCGCTCGATGTTGTATTCGGTCTCGCTGGCCGAGTGCTGGGTGCCCGGGCGCAGGGCAAACTCCAGGCAAAAGCCTTGGGTGCCCAAGTAGGCCACCAGCGGGCAGTAGCCGTCCACTCCCGCATAGGTGCGCCCCACATGCTCCTTGGCCGTGCCGCTTTGGTCCATGGCGAAGGTGTCGATGTCCAGTGGCACATAAGCACAGGGCAGCGCCCCGAAGTCGATGGGCTGGCCCTCGAGCTTGAGGCTCAAAACCGCGGTGTTGATGTCATCGATCAAGTCAAACCAAGCTGGCGCGTGGGTGTCCAAGCGCTGGCGCAGGGTGGGCGACGAGGGCACCGATCGCAAGCCCAAGGCGCGGGTGAAGAAAGCGTCTTGGCGCTGGCCTTCAATAGCATCAAAATCGTTCTTGCCCAAGCACAGCAGGCCCAAGTAACTCTTGAGGATGTCGCTATTGGCGATGCCGCTGCGCACGGGGTAAGCGGGATCTACCAAGGCGTTGAGGTTGATGCGCTTGAGGTACTTGCCAATCAGGGCCAAGCCAGCGTGCTGGCTCAAGTCGTAGGGCAGTTGTTTGATGACAAAATCGGGCATGGGGGCTTCACCTTCAGGGTGAAGCCCACTTGGGGTCTAGAATGTTGATTTCAATAGGGAATCAGCAGTATTTTTGGTGCGGGGTCACGGATTCAGGTTCATGTAAGCAGATATGTGGAGTCATAGCACTAATCTGAAAGGCGACATTGCGCTCTATTAGATTTATGGGTTGCCGGTCTCCTGAGTAATTCCGAGAGATGCCCAAACGCGAAACGGACTTCTCAACAAACTCCTCTGGCGAAACAAGTGGTTCGAATCGGAGCATTGGCGCGCCCCTCAGATCGAGGAAGTCGGTTGCACCGGACGCATCGGATTCTTCATCAGTGATAAACAAGAGCGGCTTAGTTTCGATCTTGTTTCGACCATGCGCGATGGCAAAAAGTGCGCTCATCTTCTTGACATCGTGGGTGTGTCCAGCCTGATGCCTCGTTGGGTCGAAGAATGCCGACAATGCGCAGCCAGCAAGAACCACATGATCATCGTCTTCAAGGCGGCTAACAAGCCCGTTGAATACAGCCCACTGACTTTGGCTGAGAACGGGACGGGCGTGCCAGAGCTCCGGCTTGGTCTCAAGCAAATACTCGTCGAGGAGAGAGTCCAGCGTTCTGTCGTTTTCCATGGGCGTAACCTCAAGTGCCATCAATGACGCCTAACGTTGAGGTTAACCGGCGTGCCGAAGGCACGTCCGAGTTGAACCGCAGGTTAGGCGCTGTGGGACAGGGTGCCGCAGCCTTGGAACGTTGCGGCGCTGCCCGAGATTATGGCCGGGGCTGTGCAGGAAAGCAAGCGCGGTGAGCCAGTGCCTTTCCACGAAGGCCTGCCACCAAGCAGCACCGACGAAGCCCACGACGGCTGCCCGCCAAGCTGTGGAGCTTGCCCCACCAGCATACCCAGCCGGTGCAAGCTCAAGCTTGTGGCTCATCCGGTGGCGCTGCTTGCCACCCCATCACAGGCGCGATCGTCCACTGCGACAGGGCATCTTGTGTACCCGCATCCGACACGCCCAGAGCGGGGTTGGTCCAGATGAACTGCGGATTCCACGAGGCCAACAGATGCGCGTCCTCTTGAAACATGGAAGGCCGGTCATCGAGCACGCACACCGACTCGATCTTCCAGCCCTCGACCTCCTGCCAGGTGTTGAGAGCCAAGTCGATGTAGGCCGCATGAGAGAGCGACTCACGCTCCTGCGGGGAAATCCACCTGTCGGTGCTGATCACCCGTGGCGCCAGTTCCGGCCCCAGCAACTCGCGCAGGGCCTGATCGCTGGCGCGGCGCCGCCAAGTGGAATGCACCAGGATTTTTGCATCCGACCCGGCAAGTGCCACCTCCAGTTCTGGCAACCAGCGCAACAAGCCCTGGGTGCGCGCCTGCGTGGCCAACTGCCAGCCAGGAGCAGAAAAATCCAGCAGCACGCGGCAGTCTGCCGGGTGCAAGACGCCATCAAGGTCCAGGCAAAGAATGCGGCTCATGCTGCATCGCTTTGTGCCTCAGAGGCCCTTTGAATGATCAACTCCAAGCCCTTGACCGCTCGCTGGCACAAGGGTTGCGAGGCAGACACCGCCGCCGACCAGGCCGCCGACGGGCCCTTTTGGGATCTTCGCGCACGCTGCTGGTTTTGGAACTCGTCCATCGCCATGTCGCGCACCTGCTGCATCGTGCTCGGGTGCAGCAAAGGACTCTGCGGCTCCATCTCGCGCAGCAAGTCTTGCGCCGCCGTCATCGATCCTTGCCCGATTTGCACCTTTTGCAGTGCGCTCCAGGCCCCATCTTTCTGGTCTGCATGCAAAAACGCCAGCCGCCGCATATACACCTCGGTGAGCGCCAACTCGGCGAGCACTTGCACCCCGCTGGGGCGTCCCGGCACGCTAAAGCTCAGGCCCGCCTCACGCGCCACATCAAAGGGATCCATCCCCTGGCCCGGTATCGACATGTTGATGGAGGTCTCGCCCGCACGGCGCACGCGGTTGCGCAACTCCTGGTCGTGCAGCAGCGGGTTTTCTGGATCGGCACGCAGCAACTGCATCTCCAGCGCGCAGCGCAGCGTCAGGTTGGCCGCGTGCCAAGCCTGGAAGGTGTCGATTGATCGGCTCTTGCGCTGCACCTCTTGCTCCAGGCCCTCGACCTGATTGCGTGCGTCGTAATACACCCGCTTGGCAGCCTGCTCTTGCTCTCGCGCCTGAGTCAAGTCTTTGCCAAGCACGGCAAGCTGGCTTTGCGCCTGCGCAAAATCGGTTTTCGCTTGCGCTAAATCGGCTTGCGCCTGCGCCAAAGTGCCATTGAGCACCTGGTTTTCAGCACGGGCAGCCTCCATCTTGCCCTTTAAGGAGCCAGCAACCCGCTCCCACTCCGGCATCACCTCCTCCTTGTATTTGGCTATGACGTGCTCGGCAGTGGCGAGGTTTTTTGCGCGCATCGCGCACAATTCCTGCAGCGACTCGATACCTGACCGCTGCGCTTCGATATCCGCCTGCTGCGATTTGATTTTTGCTAGCAATTGGTCTTGCACCTGCTCATAGCGCTGAAGGCGGCGCTGGGTGTTGGCCTCATGGCGCGCATCCATGACGCTGCCAATCATGAGACCCAAATCGGCAACCGCCGTGGCCATCGACATGCCTGTGCGTCCGTGGTTCATGTTTTGATCCTGCTGTTGTGAGACCCGGTATCCGTGGTCAGGCTGTTTGCAAAACAGAATTCCAACGGAATCAATGTGTTGGCGCTTGCGTGCGCCACATCCCGAAGGTGCAGGGGCGCAACTCAGACACCATCTTAAAGCAACTTTGCGGCACTTGACACGGCACTTGACGCAGCGATGGGTGAGCGCCCGCACTCAGCAGTGCGCGCCTTGCAGCAAGCGCGCCATCTCACAACATGGCTCTGGCCTGCTGGCAGCGCGGCAATTCTCGGCTTCTGGGCGCTCAAAGCAATGCACCACTTTGGATTTTGAGCATGCGCTGCTCCAGCGTCTCGCCCCAGCGATGGGTCCAGAGCACGACCTCACCAAAAAAGAGATTGCGTCTGCGCCAGGATTCTGGCGTGTATTCGACGTTGAATTGCTGCATTTTTGTGTTGCGCCCAAAAAACTGCGGCTCTGGGGCAAATCGCTTGGGGTCGAGCGCCCATGCGGGCACTTCGATGCCGTTGCGCCATGCAATGTCTTCGGCGGCCGCCGCCAGGTGCAGATCCACCATGGGGATGCCGACCATGACGGGCTCGACGGCAATCATGCGCGCCTGCGTCTCAGCTGCGGCGTTGTCTGGATGGCTGATCGCATCGACAAAGGTCTTGCCGGCCAAGCTGAACATTTTCATGCCGTCTTGGTCGATCAACTGGGCTATGTGAGCCAGCGATTCCACCGGAAAACGGCAAGGCAGGCCGGGCGAGCCATCGGAGCAGGCCGGTATTGCCAGATGTCGTGCAGGGCGCTGGGGGTTAATGGGGGAGGATTCACGTTTCTTGGTGTGGAGGCTGGAGCCAACAAAGCGGTGAAGGCGGCTCTGCAAGGCATCATAGATCAGGTCGGGCGCCAGCAGGGTCGGGCGCTGCGGCCAGTGCAAGCCCCCGCATCTGCTCATCCCACCCGCTGTGCCAAGGGCGGCGCAGCACGTGCTCCAGCGCCCTGTTGGGCGACTGCACCAACTGCTCGATCACCTGCGGTGCCAGCAGGGTCAGGCGCAGCAGGCGGCGCACCTGCGTGGGGTCGATGCCCTCGGCCTGCGCGATCTCGGACACCGAAGCAAACCGCCCATCATCCAGCAGCCGCTGCCAATGGTGCGCCAGGCCCAGCGCCCGCATCAAGGGGGTGTTTGGCACCCTCTGGCGCAGCTGGCGCTCGCGCCGGGCTTCGTGCTGGAAGGCCTGCGGCGCATCCAAGGGCGTGATGATTTGCTGCTTGACCCCGCGCTTAACCAGCGTCCAAGGCACGAAAGTCTCCAGTCGCACGCCACCGGCTGGGCTGGGTATTGGGTAAGTGACCGGCTCACCCTGAAACCGGCCCCGGTGCTTTCTGCTCATGCCCGCTCCTCAAAGCCTTGCAGCATCTGGCGCTGCGCCGCCCAATCCAGCGGCAGCGGGTTGCGCTGAAACCAGATCAGCGCCAACTGCGGCGGCTGCTGGCCGGCCATGAAGCGCTCGATCAGGTCAGGCGCCAGCAAGGTCAGGCGCAGCAGTTCATTGACCACCGAGTGGTGCAGCCCTTCGGCCCGGGCAATGTCCGAGCCGCTGTGCATCGCGCCGCTGTCGAGCAGGTGCTGCCAGTAAAAGCCGCGCGCCACACCGTCGAGCAAGGTCAGGTTGTGGCCACTGCGCGCCTCGCTGCCCTGCGGCCGCTTGCCCCGGCGGCGCAGCCCCAGCGGCACAAACTTTGGCATCGAATCTTGCATCATGCCTGCACCTCCAGCAGTTCGGCCCCGATGCTGCCGGGGGCGAACTCCTCGATCAGCGCCCGCCAGCCCAACTCGCGCCACTTCACCTGTATGCCCTGCACCGCGCCGACGTGGACGAGGTCGATGCGCTCGATCATCAGGTTGGCCAGGCGGTGCTGCTCGATGGCGTACAACTGCTCCCACACATCGTTGAGCCCAGCCAGCGCCATCACGATGCGGGCCTCGTCGATCTGGGTGTCGGGCTTGTTCTGCTGCACCTGGCGCAGCACCGCAGCCACGGCCTCCGGGCTGGAGAGCACGGTGCGGATCTGGGCCAGCACCGCCGCCTCAAGCTCCGGCGCAGGCAGGCGCTCGTAGCCCTTGCCCGGTGCGCCAAAGCGGCTCTCGGACTTGGACACGTAGTAGCGGTAGGTGCGCCCGCTCTTGCGCGAGTAGGTCGGGTACATGCGCTCACCCGAAGGGGCGTAGAGCAAGCCGCGCAGCAAGGCGTCGCTGCGCGCACGGATCTTGGTCTCGACCGAGCGGGTGTGGCCATCGCGGGCCAGCACCTCGTGTACCCGCCCCCACAGACCGGGGTCGATGATGGCCGGGTGCGCGCCGAGGTACCAACTGCCCTTGAGTGACAACTCGCCCAAGTAGATGCGGTTGCGCAGCAGCTTGTGCAGGTACTTTTTGTCGATGCGCGCACCGCTGCGGGTCTGGCCCTCTTGCGTGGTCCAGGCTTTGGTCGTGATGCCATCGCGGATGCGCCGGCCTGCGGATCGGTCAGCTTCAACGCAAACCTCCAAACACGCGCTGCAGGATCTGACTCCCCGTGGCCACTGGGTCTTGGCGTATCTTGCGCTCTTCTTCGCCTATCGTGAGATAAATACCATCTAACGCCCGATCGGTCACGTATTGCTGCAGATTCGCCTCTTGTGGCCTGAGCAGACCCAATCGGGCCGCACGGCCTGCGACGTCGTTGTATCTCTGCGCCAGCTCGACCCGCTCTGTGGCACGCGTCACAATCGGCAGGAACCGGGTGCTCAGGGGGGTGCGGGTGCGCTCGGAGAAAAAATTCGTGGCGGCGGTATCGCCACCTGTCAGGATTCGCCTCGCGTCGTCGATGGTCATGGTGCGTATGGCCTGCAGCAAAAGATTGCGCGCTTCCGGAGTGGCTTGCTCAGCCGCCCGGTTCATCGCCGTTTCAAGTGCGTCCACGCGACCGCCCTGCCCCATGCGCCGCAACAGTTCAGCAAGGTCCTGCAGCGCTCCCGGAAGGGGTATCCGAACTTTGGGGTTGCCCAGAAAGCCATCGGGCCGCCCCAGCAAGCGCACCGCCGACTCGGCGCCGCGCTCCAAAGCTGCGCGCAGACCCGCACTGGCATCTGCTGCAGACAACCCCTGCGCTTGGGGCTTTGATAGGGGAACAAGGGACAGCAACAGCACGATCTGCCGTCGACTCAGGATCGGATTGGGCATAGACTTTCCTCTTGTTGCATGTGGGGTGGTGGGACAGGATACCGAGGGCCTGCCAAGTGTCGCATCCCGGATGAACGCTGTCAAAGGAACACCACATGAGGCATGCCGTGAAGCACAGAATTTTTGGCGTCGCGTCATCGGCGCTCAACTTGTTTAGGAAGGGGTGACAACGTGTTTGTTTTATCCAATTTGTTGTCGGCCATCACGCAGCCCATGTTTTGGCTGGCCCTGTGGTGGGCGCTGGCGCTGCTGATTTTGACGCGCTGGCGCCGACCGGCCCTGATCATGCTTTGGAGTGGCTTGGTGGTGCTGGGCCTGCTCGGGTTTCGCGCCATCCCGGACGCGTTGCTGCGCCCTCTGGAAAACCGCTACGCCGTGCCCGCTGCCGATGCCATCGATCGCCACGTGGGCCTGATTGTGCTCGGCGGTGCGGTGGGCCACCCCGACAGCTTTGTCAAGCACGGCCAAGTGCCCTTGGGTGAAGCGGCCGAGCGCATGACGGTGCCGGTGGGTTTGATGCGCCAGCATCCGGGGTTAGAACTGGTGTTTTCGGGTGGAGAGGGTCGGCTGCTGACCACGGGCGTAAGCGAATCCGATCTGGCGCGAGCGTTCTACCAAGCACAAGGGCTGGACATGGCGCGGGTGCAGCTCGAAGGCAACTCGCGCAATACCCGCGAAAACGCCCAGCAAGTGGCCAAGCTGCTGGGCGATCGGTGCCAAGAGCCGTGGTTGTTGGTGACTTCTGCTTGGCACATGCCACGCTCGATGGCGGAGTTTAAGGCGGTGGGCTGCAACGTGACGCCGTACCCGGTGGACTTCAGGACCGGCGCATCGACCCCGCTCACCGAATACTCGCTCGCCCACAGCCTGTTGCGCTGGCAGACTGCACTGCATGAGTGGCTGGGATTGTGGGTGTACGGGCTGACCCGGTGAAGCGGCGCCCCGCACACAAAACGCACAAAACAAAAAACCGCAAGCTAAACGCGTTGCGGTTTTTGAATTTTCTTGATAATGGCGGAGCGGACGGGGCTCGAACCCGCGACCCCCGGCGTGACAGGCCGGTATTCTAACCAACTGAACTACCGCTCCGTGCGGTTGGCGACCCTACGGGGATTCGAACCCCGGTACTCACCGTGAAAGGGTGATGTCCTAGGCCTCTAGACGATAGGGTCAAACCTAGAAAACTTCTGCTTGCACTTGCCTGTTGCAGCTCGCCTTGGTGGAGGTAAGCGGGATCGAACCGCTGACCTCTTGCATGCCATGCAAGCGCTCTCCCAGCTGAGCTATACCCCCGTGGAGAAACTGCAACTGCTGCACACCCTTTTCAGCCCAAACCTGTTACGGCCTTTGCTTCGCTCGATGTGCATCAGCAAGACTCGAATTATAGACAGGTTTTAGGCCCTTTGCAAGGCACGCAAAACTTTTTCGCGCGGCTGCAAGGCCAGCACGGCATCGAGCGAAGGCGTGTTGGGGGTGCCCATGAGCAAAACCCGCACCGGCACGGCCAGTTGCGGCATTTTCAGGCCCTGGGCGGCAAGCACGGCTTTAAGTGCGGCCGCGATGCCGGGGCGACTCCATTCGCACTGCGCCAGCGCTTGGGCCAGTGCCGCCAGCGCCGGCCGCTGCGCCGCCACGCCGTGCTCGGCCAAGGCAGCGGCCGGCACCTCGGCGTCGCGGTAAAACAGGGCGGCCCAGTCGGCCAGCGCCACGGTGGTGTCGCAGCGGTCTTTGAACAGGGCGCAGATGGTGGGCAGGCGCTCGTCGGCCTGCAAGCCGCGCCGCGCCAGTTGCTCGGCCACCAGCGGGGCCAGTTCGGCCTCCGGCAGGGCCTTGAGGTGCTGGGCGTTGACCCAGCGCAGCTTGGCTTCGTCGAACTGCGCCGCGCTGCGCCCGAGGTGCTCGAGGTCGAACCACTGCAAAAACTGCTGGCGGCTAAAAATTTCGTCGTCGCCGTGGCTCCAGCCCAAGCGCGCCAGGTAGTTGAGCAGGGCATCGGGCAGGTAGCCTTCGTCGCGGTACTGCGTCACCGGTTTGGCGCCGTTGCGCTTGCTCATCTTCTCGCCCTGCTCGTTGAGCACGGTGGGCAGGTGCGCATAGACCGGCGGCTGGTGCCCGAGGGCGCGCAGGATGTTGATCTGGCGCGGGGTGTTGTTGATGTGGTCGTCGCCGCGTATCACGTGCGTGATGCGCATGTCGATGTCATCGACGACCACGCAAAAGTTGTAGGTCGGCACGCCGATGCGCCCGCTGGCCGCCTCGCCCTCCTCACCCGCTGCGCCCTCCTCACCCGCTTGGCTGGCCGGGGCCGGGCGGGCAAGCACGAGGTCGTCGAGCTCGGCGTTGGCGATCTCGATGCGGCCCTTGACCTTGTCGTCCCAAGCCACCACGCCGCCTTGCGGGTTTTTGAAGCGCAGCACCGGCTGCACGCCCTCAGGTATGGGCGGCAAAGCCTTGCCCGGCTCGGGCCGCCAGGTGCCGTCGTAGCGCGGCTTTTCCTTGTTGGCCTGCTGGCGCTCGCGCAGCGCGTCGAGATCGGCCACGCTCATGTAGCAGGGGTAGGCCAAGCCGCGCTCCAGCATCTGGGCCAGCACCGCTTGGTAGCGCGCCATGCGCTGCATCTGGTAGTAGGGGCCTTCGTCGAAGTCCAGCCCGAGCCAAGCCATGCCTTGCAAGATCACATCGACTGCGGCTTGGGTGGAGCGCTCTTGGTCGGTGTCTTCGATGCGCAGGATGAAATCGCCCCCTTGGGCACGGGCAAAGGCCCAAGGGTAGATGGCGGAGCGGATGTTGCCTAGGTGGATGAAGCCGGTGGGCGATGGGGCAAAGCGGGTGCGGATGCGGGGCGGGGTGCCGCGCTGCTCGGTGTCGGGGGTGGTCATGGGGTCGGCGGCGGGGGATGTGTCAGGGGGTGAGGACGGCATCAGAGGGCATCAGAGGGCATCGAGGGTGTCGAGGCCGCGCAACAAATCGGCCTCGATGTCGGGCATATGCTCTAGGCCCACGGCGACACGGATCAGCCCTTGACCTATGCCAGCGGCCTGGCGCTGCGCTTCGCTGAGCTTGCCGTGCGAGGTGCTGGCCGGGTGCGCGCACAGGGTTTTGGTGTCGCCCAGGTTGGTGCACAGCGAGAGCACTTGCAAGGCGTCGAGCACGTGGAAGGCGCGCGCGCGCGCTTGCTCGGCGCTGCTGGCATGCAGTTCGAATGAGAGCACCGCGCCGCCGCAGCCGTCCATCTGGCGCATGGCCAAGGCGTGCTGCGGGTGCGTGGGCAGACCCGGATAATGCACCCGCGCCACGGCAGGGTGCGTTTGCAGCCACTGCGCCAGCGCCAGCGCTTGCGCGCTTTGTGCGCGCAGGCGCAGGCTCAGGGTTTCCAGGCCCTTGAGCACCACCCAAGCGTTGAAGGGCGACAGCACCATGCCGGTGTTTTTTTGCACCGGCAGCAGGCGCTGGTGGATCAGCTCGGCGCTGGCGCAAACCGCACCGGCCATGACTCGGCCTTGGCCGTCGAGGTACTTGGTGCCCGAGTGCAGCACGAGGTCGGCCCCGAATTCGAGCGGGCGCTGCAGCGCCGGGGTGGCCAGGCAGTTGTCCACCGCCAGCCAGGCACCGGCCTTGTGCGCCAGCTCGGCCAGGGCGGCGATGTCGCACACCTCGGTGAGCGGGTTGGTGGGGGTTTCGGCCAGCAGCAGCCGGGTTTCGGGCCGCATGGCTTGGCGCCAGGCCGCCAGATCGGTTTGCGGCACGCAGGTGGAGGCCACGCCAAAGCGCGCAAACTCGGCCCCGATCAGCTTGAGGGTGGAGCCAAACATGGACTGCGAATAGACCACGTGGTCGCCCGCCTTGAGCAAGGCAAAGCAGACCAGTGTGAAGGCGGCCATGCCGGAGGCGGTGGCCAGCGCGGCTTGGCTGCCTTCGAGCGCGGCCAAGCGCTGCTCGAAGCTGGTCACGGTCGGGTTGCCGCTGCGGCCGTAGGTGTAGCCCTCCTCCTCGCCGGCAAAGCGGCGCGCGGCGGCGGCGGCGCTGGGCTGCACGAAGCCGCTGCTCAAATACAGCGCTTCCGAGTGCTCGCCATGCTGGCTGCGCTCGACCGCCGTGCGCAGCGCCAGCGTGTCGCGGTGCAGGGCAGCGGGTGGGGATGGGTCGGTCGTGGGGCGGCTCATGGGGTGGCTCACTAGGCGTTTGGGCGTTTGCGCGTTTGCGCGTTGGGGCCTTTAGGCGTCGGTGGAATTGGGCAGCGCCAGCCGCGAGCTGCAGGCATCGTCTTCTTCGGCACCGCTGCGCTGCGCGTGCAGGCGGCCAACGTCTGCGCTGCTGATGTCGCCCGTAACATAGACGCCGTCGAAGCAGGAGGCCTCAAAGCCATCGAGCGCCGGGTTGAGCGAACCAACGGCGCGCTTCATGTCTTCCACGCTCTGGTAGATCAGGGCGTCGCAGCCTATGCTCTGGCGCACTTCTTCGAGCGTGCGCCCGCAGGCCACCAGCTCGTCGCGCGTGGGCATGTCGATGCCATACACGTTGGGGTACATCACCGGCGGCGCGGCGCTGGCCATATAGACCTTGGTGGCACCGGCTTCGCGCGCCATCTGCACGATTTCGCGGCTGGTGGTGCCGCGCACGATCGAGTCATCGACCAGCAGCACGCGCCGGCCCTTGAACTCGCTGCCGATCACGTTGAGCTTTTGCCGCACCGATTTTTTGCGCACCGCCTGCCCTGGCATGATGAAGGTGCGCCCGACGTAGCGGTTTTTCACGAAACCTTCGCGGTAGGGTTTGTCGAGCAACTGCGCCAACTGGGTTGCCGCCGGCCGGCTCGATTCGGGGATCGGGATCACCACATCAATCTCGTCCAGCGGCACCAGCAGGCGCAGGCGCTCGGCCAGCGTGTGGCCCATATTGAGCCGCGCCTGATAGACCGAGATGCCGTCGAGCGTGGAGTCGGGCCGGGCCAGATAGACGTACTCGAACACGCAGGGGTAGTGGCGCGGCTGGGCGGCGCACTGGCGCGACTGGATCTGGCCATCGGAACCGATGAACACCGCCTCGCCGGGCGCGATGTCGCGCAAAAAATCGTGCCCGGTGCCTTCGAGCGCCACCGACTCGCTGGCCACCATGATGGTGCCGTCTTTGCCGCGCCCGATGCACAGCGGCCGGATGCCAAAGGGGTCGCGAAAGGCCAGCAGGCCGTGCCCAGCAATGAGCGCGACCACCGCGTACGAGCCCTGCAAGCGCAGGTGCGTGGCGGCCACCGCCTCGAACAGGGCCTCGGTGCTCCAGGCACCGTGCTGCCCGGCGCGACCGATCTCGTGCGCCAGCACGTTGAGCAGCACCTCGGAGTCGCTGTCGGTGTTGATGTGGCGGTGGTTGCGCTCGACCATGTCGGCCCGCAGCGCCTGCGCGTTGGTCAGGTTGCCGTTGTGCGCCATCACGATTCCAAAGGGCGCGTTGACGTAGAAGGGCTGCGCTTCTTCCTCGCTGTAGGCGTTGCCCGCCGTGGGGTAGCGCACCTGCCCCACACCGTGGTTGCCCGGCAGGGCGCGCATGTTGCGCGTGCGAAACACATCGCGCACCATGCCCTTGGCCTTGTGCATGAAGAACTTGCGCCCCTGCTCGGTGACGATGCCGGCGGCATCTTGGCCGCGATGCTGCAGCAGCAGCAAGGCGTCATAGAGCAACTGATTGACTGGTGCCGTGCTGGCAACGCCTACGATTCCACACATACGACGAGTCCTGTTTTTATCAAGGGAAATGGGCTGCCAACCAAGCTGGCATCAGGCCTTCGAGCGCAGCCAAGCCGTCGTAGAGCCCAGCGGCCCCAACCGACTGCTGCCATTCGGGGTGCTGGTGCAGCGGGGTCAGGTGCAGCAAAAGGGTGAAGGCCAGCAAAATCACCAGGCCGCGCAGCAGGCCAAAGGCGGCCCCCAGCGTGCGGTCGATCGGGCGCAAGCCCACCTGCTCGACGCCTTTCTTGATCAGCCACGCCAACAACCCGCCGACAAACACGGTGGCGATAAACACCAGCGCAAATCCGATCGCAAAGGGCAAGGGCGGGTCGAGCTCGGCCAGCGGCAACCAAGCGGCGGCCTCGTCGGCCCACCACTGCGCCAGAATGAAGGCCGCCACCCAAGCCGCGAGCGACAACACCTCGTACACCAGCCCGCGCCAAGCCCCGATCAGCAACGAAGCCAGCAGCAGCAGCAGCAAAAAAATATCGACTGCGGCCATCGCTCATAGCACGAGGATGGAAGCGGGCAAGCCAAGCTGGCGCACCCGCTCGGCAGCGCGTTCGGCCTCGGCGCGGCTATCGAAGGGCCCCAGCCGCACGCGGGTGCGCGGGCCGTCGGAAGTTTGGGCCACCTGGGTGTAGGTGACTAGGCCAGCCCGCTCCAGCCGCTGGCGCACCTCGCGCACGCGGGCCGGGTCTTCGAAGGCACCGACTTGCACCACCAGCCGCTGCGCCGCCGCTGGGCTGCGCCCCTCCAGGATGGCTTGGGCACGGGAGGCATCGGTGGGCGCTGGCGCGGCAGGGGTAGCCGGTGCCGCTGGCACGGGAGGGGCGGAGGGGGCAGCCGGAGCGGCTGGACGGACAGGGGCCGCTGGTGCAGGCGCCGCCGCTGGCGTGGCAGGACTGGGCGCCGCCGCAGCGGGGGCTGCAGGCGCTGCAGGCGCTGCAGGCGTAGGGGGCTCAGCCGGTGCAACCACGGGGGCAGGAGCAGGCGGCTGCACGGGCAAAGGCGCCCCCAGCTGCCGATCCGGGATTTCGATGGCGATGTCCACCGGCACCGGGCGCGGCTGGGTATCGAACAGCAGGGGCAAGCCGATCACCCCCGCCAGCACCAAAATGGTGGCCCCGATCAGGCGCTGGCGCGAACGCCGACGCAAGGTTTCGATGGTGGTCGGCGGGGCCGGGGCGTTGGCACCGCTGCCGCCTGAACGCAGTTTGAACATGGGCCGCTGTTACACCGTGGGTTGCAAAAAATCGGGTTCCATCGCGCCCAGCCGGCCCGAAGAAATGGCTGGTCTACCGTTCAAGTCGGCAGGTGTGGGGCCGCCAAACGCGGCACACCGTGCTCCAGCACTGCCCCCACCGTGAGGAAAGACCCGAAGACCACGATTCTATCAGCCGGGTCGGCGGCCGCGTGCGCCGCCGCCAAGGCCGCCAACGCATCCGCATGGGTGCTGGCGCTGCCGCCCGGGCGCTGCGGCAGCGCTTGCCACTGCGCCAGCAAATCGACCGCCTTGGCGGCGCGCGCGCCGGGCAAGTCGGTGAAATACCAGCCGTCCACCAGCGCGCCGGCGCGCTCCAGCATGGGGGCGAGGTCTTTGTCGGCCATGGCCCCAAACACCGCGTGGGTGCGCGGGAAGTAGCCTTGGGCGTCGAGGTTTTGCACCAGCGCCGCCACCGAATGCGGGTTGTGCGCCACATCCAGCACCAGCGTGGGCTGCCCCGGCACGATCTGGAAGCGCCCCGGCCACTGCACCAGCGCCAGCCCGTTGCGCACCGCCTGCGCCGTGACCGGCAGGCGCAAATGCAGGGCCTCGATCGCTGCCAGCGCCCCGGCCGCGTTTTGCAACTGGTTGGCGCCGCGCAGCGCCGGATAGGCCAGCCCGCTGTAGCGCTTGCTGCGCCCGCTCCAGTTCCACTGCTGGCGGTCGCCGCTGAACTGAAAATCGACCCCGATCCGGCACGGCTCGGCCCCAATCTCCTGCGCGCGCGCCAGCACGCTCTGCGGCGGCAGCGGGTCGCTGACCACCACCGGGCGGCCGCTGCGCATCACGCCGGCTTTTTCGATCCCGATGGCTTCGCGGTTGGGGCCCAGAAACTCCATGTGGTCGAGGTCGATGCTGGTGATGATGGCGCAGTCGGCATCCCACAGATTGACCGCATCCAGCCGCCCGCCCATGCCAATTTCGAGCACCAGCACCTCGGGCTGCGCCGCCACCAGCGTCTGCACGATGGCCAGCGTGCTGAACTCGAAGTAGGTGAGTGATACCTCGGGCTGCCCGCCGCGCCCCAAGCGCGCGCGCTCGACTTCGGCAAACGCCGCCGCCAGCGCCGCCGCCGCCACCGGCTCGCCGCGCACCTGGGCGCGCTCCTCGAAGCGCACCAGGTGCGGCGAGGTGTAGAGCCCGGTGCGGTAGCCGGCATGGCGGTAGATCGATTCCAGCATGGCGCAGGTCGAGCCCTTGCCGTTGGTGCCCGCCACCGTGATGAGCGGGCACGGCGGCACGATGCCGCGCCCACCGTTCATGCGCTGCATCACGGTGCGCACGCGCTCCAAGCCCATTTCAATGCCCTTGGGGTGCAGGCGCTCGCTGTGGGCCAGCCAGCCTTCGAGGGTTTGGGGCAGCGGGCCGGCGGGGCTGTGGTGGGGGTCGATCATGGGTGACGGGTGTGCAAAGGGTCAAGGGGCATGGCGCTGGGGCTAAGGCCACACGATGGAGGAGATTGTCGCGCAAGGCGCGCTGCGGCCACGCACCGCAAAGCACCCGCCCTTGCTCCACTAGAATCAACCACACGCGCAGAGGTTCCAGCAGCCCCTTCGGATCGATCCGTGCTCTGGCAACCCCCAACAGCCCAACCACCCCGTACCCCATGAGCACCACCCAACTCGACGGCGTGACCGTCCAAACCCAGGCCAACGTCTATTTCGACGGCAAGTGCATCAGCCACAGCCTCACGCTGCCCGATGGCAGCAAAAAATCGATCGGCGTGATCCTGCCCGCCACCCTCACTTTCAACACCGGCGCGGCCGAAGTCATGGAATGCGTGGGCGGCGCCTGCGAGTACCTGCTGGCGGGCAGCAGCACCTGGCTGCCGTCCCAAGCCGGGGAGCGCTTCGCGGTGCCGGCGCAATCGAGCTTCCAGATTCGCGTCAGCGGCCAGCCCTACCACTACATCTGCCACTTTGCCTGAGCGCACCATGCCCACCATCCTGCAATCCCTGCCCGTCGGCCAGAAGGTCGGCATCGCCTTTTCGGGCGGACTCGACACCTCCGCCGCGCTGCTCTGGATGCAGCTCAAAGGCGCCCTGCCCTACGCCTACACCGCCCACCTCGGCCAGCCCGACGAAAGCGACTACGAGGCCATTCCGCGCAAGGCGCTGGCCTACGGGGCCCAGGCAGCGCGCCTGATCGACTGCCGCGCCCAGCTCGTGGCCGAAGGGCTGGCGGCGCTGCAAGCCGGGGCCTTTCACATCAGCACCGCCGGCAACACCTACTTCAACACCACGCCGCTCGGGCGCGCCGTCACCGGCACCCTGCTGGTGGCCGCCATGAAGGCCGACGAGGTGCACATCTGGGGCGACGGCAGCACCTTCAAGGGCAACGACATCGAGCGCTTCTACCGCTACGGCCTGCTCACCAACCCGGCGCTCAAAATCTACAAACCCTGGCTGGACCAGCGCTTCATCGACGAGCTCGGTGGCCGCACCGAAATGAGCGAGTTCCTGATCGCGCACGGCTTCGACTACAAAATGAGCGTAGAAAAAGCCTACAGCACCGACAGCAACCTGCTCGGTGCCACGCACGAGGCCAAAGACTTGGAGCAGCTCAGCTCAGGCATACGGATCGTGAACCCGATCATGGGCGTGCCGTTTTGGCGCGAAGACTGCGCCGTCAAGGCCGAAGAAGTCAGCGTGACTTTCGAAGAAGGGGTGCCGGTGGCCCTCAACGGCCAGCGCTTCGACTCGCTGGTGGCGCTGTTCGAGCAGGCCAACGCCATTGGCGGGCGCCACGGGCTGGGCATGAGCGACCAGATCGAAAACCGCATCATCGAAGCCAAGAGCCGCGGCATTTACGAAGCCCCCGGCATGGCGCTGCTGTTCATCGCCTACGAGCGCTTGCTCAGCGGCATCCACAACGAAGACACGATCGAGCAGTACCGCGACAACGGGCGCAAGCTCGGCCGCCTGCTCTACCAAGGGCGCTGGTTTGACCCGCAGGCGATCATGCTGCGCGAGGCGGCGCAGCGCTGGGTGGCGCGCCCGATCAGCGGCAGCGTCACGCTGGAGCTGCGCCGCGGCAACGACTACTCCATCCTCGACACCGAAAGCCACAACCTGAGCTACGCGCCCGAGCGCCTGAGCATGGAAAAAGTGGAAGACGCCCCGTTCAGCCCGGCCGACCGCATCGGCCAGTTGACGCTGCGCAACCTCGACATCTCCGACACCCGCGCCAAGCTCGGCATCTACGCCGACAGCGGCTTGCTGGCGCTGGGCCAGGGGGCGGATTTTTTGCGCTTGGGGCGCTGAAGTCACCCGGTGGGGGCGGCGCGCGGCGCCAGGCCGGCTCAGTTGGCAAAGGCCGCAATGCCGGTGATGGCCCGGCCGAGGATGAGGGCGTGAATGTCGTGCGTGCCCTCGTAGGTGTTGACGACCTCTAGGTTCACCAAGTGGCGAGCGACGCCGTATTCGTCGCTGATGCCGTTGCCGCCCATCATGTCGCGTGCGGTGCGGGCAATGTCGAGAGCCTTGCCGCAGCTGTTGCGCTTGAGCATGGAGGTCACGTCCACCGACGCGGTGCCGGCATCTTTCATGCGGCCCAGTGCCAGACAACCCTGCAGGCCCAGACTGATGTCGGTCAGCATATCGGCCAGCTTTTTCTGAATGAGCTGATTGGCCGCCAGCGGGCGACCAAACTGCTTGCGGTCGAGCACGTACTGGCGGGCGCGTGCGTAGCAGTCTTCGGCCGCACCCAGCGCACCCCAGGCAATGCCGTAACGGGCGCTGTTTAGGCAGGTGAACGGACCCTTGAGGCCGCGCACCTCGGCAAAGGCGTTTTCTTCGGGGCAAAACACCTCATCCATCACGATTTCACCGGTGATCGAGGCACGCAAGCCCACCTTGCCGTGGATGGCCGGTGCGCTCAGGCCTTTCCAGCCCTTCTCCAGCACAAAGCCGCGGATGGCGCCTGCATCGTCCTTGGCCCAGACCACGAACACATCGGCGATTGGGCTGTTGCTGATCCACGTCTTGGCACCGCTGATCGAGTAACCGCCCGGCACCGCCTTGGCGCGGGTGACCATGCTGCCGGGGTCGGAGCCGTGGTTGGGCTCGGTGAGGCCAAAGCAGCCTATCCACGCGCCCGAGGCGAGCTTGGGCAGGTACTTTTGCTTCATGGCCTCGCTGCCAAATTCGCAGATCGGCACCATCACCAGCGACGACTGCACGCTCATCATCGAGCGGTAGCCCGAATCGACGCGCTCCACTTCGCGCGCGATCAGGCCGTAAGCCACGTAATTCAGCCCGGCACCGCCGTAGGCTTCGGGAATGGTGGGCCCCAGCAGGCCCAGCTCGCCCATTTCTCTAAAGATTGCCGGATCGGTCTGCTCGTGGCGAAACGCCTCGACCACGCGCGGGGCCAGCCGCTCTTGGCAGTAGGCGTAGGCGGCGTCGCGGATCGCGCACTCATCGGCGCTGAGCTGGGCACTCAGGGCCAGCGGATCGGACCAGTCGAAGCGGTTGTGTGTAGCAGTCATGGTGTACTCCTGTGGATTTAGTTGCGGCGCATCAGTTCGCGACCGATGACCAGTTGTTGATTCAAACACGCTCGAGCACCAGCGCAATGCCTTGGCCGACACCGATGCACATTGTGCACAGCGCGTAGCGGCCGCCGCTGTGGTGCAGGCGGTTGATGGCGGTGGTGGCCAAGCGGGCACCGCTGGCGCCCAGCGGGTGGCCCAGGGCAATCGCGCCGCCCCAGGCGTTGACGCGGGCATCGTCGTCGTGTAGGCCGAGCAGGCGCAGCACGGCCAGGCCCTGGGCGGCAAACGCCTCGTTCAACTCGATCACGTCCATCTGCGCCAGCGTCAGGCCGGTTTGCACCAGCACCTTCTGGGTGGCGGGCACCGGGCCGATGCCCATGATGCGCGGCGCCACGCCGGCCGTGGCCATGCCCACCACGCGGGCCTTTGGGATTAGGCCGTTTTTGGCGGCAGTTGCCTCGTCGGCCAAAATCAGCGCACAGGCGCCGTCGTTGACGCCGCTGGCGTTGCCAGCGGTTACCGTGCCGTCGGGTCGCACCACGCCCTTGAGCTGGGCCAGCGCTTCCAAGCTGGTCTTGCGCGGGTGTTCGTCGGCGCTGACCCGCACCGGATCGCCCTTCTTTTGTGGCAGGGTGACGGGGCAGATCTCGCGCGCCAAGTGGCCGGCCTCGATGGCGGCCACGGCGCGCATCTGGCTGTTGAGGGCCATGCGGTCCTGCGCTTGGCGCTCGATCTTGAAATCGGTGGCAACGTTTTCCGCCGTTTCGGGCATGGAATCGACGCCGTACTGCGCTTTCATGAGCGGGTTGATGAAGCGCCAGCCGATGGTGGTGTCGTACACCGCTTGGTTGCGGCTAAAGGCCGACTCGGCCTTTGGCATGACGAAGGGCGCGCGGCTCATGCTCTCCACACCGCCCGCGATCATCAGACCCGCTTCGCCGGCCTTGATGGCGCGCGCGGCGGTGCCGATGGCGTCTAGGCCGGAGCCGCACAGGCGGTTGACGGTGACGCCGGGCACTTGCAGCGGCAGGCCGGCCAGCAGGCTGCTCATGTGGGCCACGTTGCGGTTGTCTTCGCCGGCTTGGTTGGCGCAGCCGTAAATCACGTCGGCCACGGCGGCCCAGTCCACTTGCGGGTTGCGCGCCATCAGCGCCTTCAAGGGGATGGCACCGAGGTCGTCGGTGCGCACGCTGGAGAGCGCACCGCCGTAGCGGCCAAAGGGGGTGCGGATGGCGTCGCAGATAAAGGCTTGGTTCATGGGGGTCTCCGGGTGGGGGTTGGTGCAACTAAAGGGTTAACGGGGCCAGCGCAGCGTGATCTCAGCTTGCCGAATTGCTGCGCGCTGGGGTGCATCACGCAAGCAAGGGGTCGAGCTGGCCCAGCCTAAAGCCAAAGCCGACCGATTGCGCCAGGGCTTGCAGGTCGCGCTCGAGCGCGGCGCGCTCCTGCTGGCGGGCCCAAAACACGGGCCCGCCCTCCCAGCGCGGGAAGCCGTAGCCCTGCACCAGCACCACGTCGATGTCGCTGGCGCGGGCGGCCACGCCCTCGGCCAGCAGCAGCGCGGCCTCGTTCACCATGGCCAATAGGGCTTGGCGGCGGATCTGCTCCGCGCTGGGCGGCTGACCGGTGATGCCGCGCGCCGCACGGACTTGCTCGATGAGGCCGCGCACGGTGGCATCGGTGCTTGGGGCCTGTTTGCCGTCGGTGTAGGTGTAGTAGCCGGCGCCGGTCTTGCGGCCCAGGCGGCCCTGCTCACAGAGCCGGTCGAGAATGCCGACGTAGCGCTCGCGCGGGTCGCGCGTGGCGGCCTGGGCTTGGCGCATGTGCCAGGCGATGTCCAGGCCCGACAGGTCGGCCACGGCAAATGGGCCCATGGCAAAGCCCATGCCGGTCAGGGCGTGGTCCACGTCCTCGGGCCAGGCGCCATCTTCCAGCATGAACTCGCACTGCTTGCGGTAGGCGTTGTAGATGCGGTTGCCAATGAAGCCAAAGGCGTTGCCGCACAGCACGGGCAGTTTTTTGAGCGCCTTGCCCAGCGCCATGCCGGTGGCCAGTGCGTCGGGGGCGGTGTGTGCGCCGCGCACCACCTCCAACAGCTTCATCACGTTGGCGGGGCTGAAAAAGTGCAGGCCCAGCACGTCTTGCGGGCGGCGCGTGGCGTTGGCGATGGCGTCCACGTCCAGGTAGGAGGTGTTGGTGGCGAGCACGGCACCGGCTCGGGCGTGAGTGTCGATCTGCTGGAACACCGCAAGCTTGACCGACAGGTCCTCAAAAACAGCCTCGATC